>NZ_JACXXJ020000003.1:974043-1283565 GCF_014926405.1 Agrobacterium vitis | reverse complement strand
AAAAGACATGGAACCGGCCAATCTTTGAGCGACAGAATGTCCGCGACATCAATCCTGTCGTCCTCGAAGCGCTGCAGTCCAACGATCCGCAGTGGATCCGGACGGAAGCGTTCAACCTCGAAGCTTTGAGGCGCAAGTCGCAGCGCGTCGATGAGTTTTCGCAGGTTGATATCGAAAAAGCGATTCTGCACGAAGCTGACAATTGGACCAAATTGGAGATTGAACTGGAGGTTCCATTTCCGACTAACACACGCCTTGACCGTCTGCTGGCATCAGAGTTGAGAGTTTCTCGTTCACGGCTTCAAACGTTTCATGACAGTGGTATGCTTCAGACAAATTCTGACCGCGCCGACGTCCTGCGACGGCGTATCAAAACTGGTACACAGGTTACCATTGACCTCTCCACCGAGGCCGAACGAGTCCAATTGTGGAGACCTTTAGCGACAGGTTAGCCCGGTATTGCCTTATCACGAAGGCCTGAAATTTCGGGCCTTCGTGATTTCAAGCCTCGTTTTTAGTAGATGGTCTTGCTTCGTTTGCCCTTGCCGTTGTTTAGCGGGATATCAACGTTATGCTCTCGATATGCGAAGCTCATCAGAATTCACTCCTGCTGACAATTCAAGAAGGCTATTCGTTTCGAAGATGCCAAGCATAAGCCCTATCAGGGATGGAGACACGAGCAGTTCAAAATCCTGCGCCAAGACGCGCCAGATAGTGAACCGCGCCGCGAACTCTCATAAAGCTCTGTGGGCGGATAGCAAACTTCCGAATGGTGGCAACGGAGATGTCGTTGCCACCAACGTGCTTTTTGCTTTCGCTTCGGGGTGAAGGTTGTGCCTTGACGCCCTGCTTGCACGTTAAGCCGGTCGGCGTTTTGGTCGATCAGCAAACACAATCAAACTGTGTGACGCGCCCTTAACCGCCGGACGTGACCCATGATCTTTCAATTTTACCATCCGAATCGAGCCCAATAGTCCATCGGAAAAGACGCTTTTCATGCTCGACGTGGTAGGTGTCATCTCCGTTATCTTGGACCCCAATAAATCTAATAGACTTTATCGCACCCTCCTTTCCAATAAAGGGCTGCAAGCCACTTAGTTGATCGCGTATCGCTTGAGCTTGCTCGGACGCCATCTCATCATAGTTCGGATTTCCTGACGTTATTCCGTCGATAAATCGGCGGAGCGCGTCCTCTGTGCCTGCTCCAGGTAGATTATTCTTGATGCGACGCTCAAGCGCAGTGATCAGTTGGTCTGCTGTTTTTTTATCGATACGTTTCCAATGTCTTTCAAAGCCATCCTGGTGCAGAATGAGCTCTGTCACTTGATCACGTGAATTGGTGATGAAGCTTACTTGAGCGTGAACAACAGTTGTAAAAAACTTTTTGTCACTTTCCGCGAAGATTTCTATGGGTGCTTGCCCTGTGATTTGGCTGAAAAATCTTCCGCCTTCGCGATAGATTTTAAAGAGGATGCCCGGTTCCAGCTGATAATAACCCACGAACTTATCGAAACGTTGAGAAGCGAACGGAATCGCGGTTCGCGGCGCGGATTGCTCCGCTAATTTTTGGCTGCGTTCATCTGTTGAAATCCCCGAACTGTCGGCGTTGTTTTGGTTGGATGCCGCGCCATTGCGTTCTCCCTGGATCTTCGCCGATAAGGTGTTCCAATCGGGGAGCCCAAGCGTCTTCGAAACGAGCTCGAGGCTTTCACTATGACTGATCCTAAGGTCTTTTATGGCAAGAGAATCGCGTAGAGTCATGAGCCATGACTTTTGCTTCACGGTAATCGCGCATAGACGTGTCCTTTGCATGAGCGAACCAAGAGCGCCAGATGGTTGCGTTAGCTGACTTAGTCGCTCGGGCAAAGGGAAAGCCGTCGAGGCGTGATACGTTCACCATTCCCTCACGGGAGCAACCAGCAGGTCGTATCAACCTTTGCTGATGCTGTATCAGGGCGAAAACAGAGTCAACTACGGAGTTGCCTGCAGTTTATTAAATCCAAGGCTAGAGAGCATATCCCTATTGTGAACACGGGGTCGTTTGCGGGACGGGGCGGAATCCTACGCTAAGGCTTTGGCCAACGATATTCTCCGGTGAGATTGATGTGTTCCCAACCGAGTGGCGAGACATGGGCCAGTAGATCGGGTGATAACGCCTTTCCGGCTCGTTTCTGGTTGGCGACGACTTCGCCGAGCTTCATGGTGTTCCAGAAGATGATGATGGCGGCGAGCAGGTTCATGCCCGCGATACGGTAGTGCTGCCCTTCCGCCGAACGATCGCGGATTTCGCCTCGCCGATGAAAGCTGATAGCCCGTTTCAGCGCGTGATGCGCCTCGCCCTTGTTGAGGCCGATCTGTGCGCGGCGTTGCAGATCGGCATCCAGAATCCAGTCGATCATGAACAGGGTCCGCTCAACGCGGCCTACTTCCCGCAAGGCTGTAGCCAGTTCGTTCTGCCGTGGATAGGAGGCAAGTTTCCGCAATATCTGACTGGGCGCAACGCTTCCGGCTGCAATGGTGGCGGCGATACGCAGGATGTCTGGCCAGTTTCGCTCAATCATGGCCTGATTGATCTTTCCACCGATCAAGGCCCGCAGGTGCGCCGGCGCTGCCGATGGATTGAATGCATAGAGGCGCTTGGACGGCAGGTCCCGGATACGAGGAGCGAACCGATAGCCGAGAATGGCGCACGCGGCAAAAACGTGATCGGTGAAGCCTCCCGTGTCAGCGAACTGCTCGCGGATATGACGGCCAGCATCATTCATGAGCAGGCCGTCAAGAATATAGGGCGCTTCGCTTGCCGTCGCGGGGATCATCTGGGTCGCGAACGGTGCGTATTGATCGGAGACGTGGGTGTAAGCCTTCAGGCCCGGCGTATTGCCGTATTTCGCGTTGACCAGGTTCATGGCCTCGCCTTGCTCAGTTGCTGCGAAGAATTGCCCGTCGCTTGATGCCGAGATACCCGCGCCCCAGAATTGAGCCATAGGTAGCGCCGCCTGCGCCTCGACCACTATGGCCAGCGCCCGGTCATAGGCCTCGCCCTCGACATGCCACCGCCCAATGCGGATCAATTCCCAGAAGGTGTGGGTATTAGTAGCATCTGCCATCTTCCGAAGGCCTAGATTGATCCCCTCCGCGAGGATGACGTTCATCAGTCCGATCCGATCGGCGCAGGGCGCTCCCGTGCGCAGATGGGTGAAGGCTTCGCACAAACCGGTTGCAGCATCCACCTCAAGCAGGATGTCGGTAATCCGCGTAGACGGGACCTGCTTGTAGAGATCGAGAACCATATCCTCGGCACCAGACGGCGCGGCGGCTTCTAGCTTCTCGATATGCAGGACGCCGTTTTGGATGGACCCACCGGGAATTGTGCCCGCGCGAGTGGCGCGACCAAGCTCGCGTAGCCGTATTTCGAGCCGGGCTTGCCGGTCCGCCAGCCATTCCTCCGGCCGCAATGGCACAGCCAGGCGGCCGCTTTCGGCCAGCGTCTGCACCGGCACTAGTGCATGTTTCAGATCGCCATAGCGCCGGGATCTGGCCAGCCAGATATCTCCGGAGCGGAACGCGTCACGCAGATGGAACAGCACCGCAATCTCCCAGAGGCGAGCATCGCCAGCCGCCTGGGCACGAAGATGCCGATGCCATTTCGAGCTCGGCCGCAGAAAGG
The DNA here is from genome assembly GCF_014926405.1 of Agrobacterium vitis. NCBI lineage: Bacteria > Pseudomonadati > Pseudomonadota > Alphaproteobacteria > Hyphomicrobiales > Rhizobiaceae > Gillisella > Gillisella vitis. Next base: position 1,279,898 of record NZ_JACXXJ020000003.1, on the reverse strand, counting down.
CTGTATGCGAGGCATTGTGCAAACCGGTGCTCAGGGCCGTTACCGCCTCCAGAAGCGGCAACGCGATTGGCGCAGCTCGTATATCGAGCAGGCGCAGCATGCGAGGAGAGTAACGGCGAAAGCGGTGATAGCCGTCCAGCACATGGTTGAGGGGATCGTCCGCCATGGTGGCGGTAAGCCTGGTTGCCATCGCGACAAGGGTTTTGAAGCCGTCCCAGCCTGATCCGCTCGCGATAACATCGTCCAGCGGCTGGCCATCATCCTGTGCATCGACCAAGGCTCCACCGATTTCGGCGAAAGATTTCAGGGTGTCGCGCACTGCGTTTGCTTCGTCGGCGATCTTCGCCTGGCAAATCTGTTCCGACGCCCGGTAGAGCCTGCCGACGATCCGGTCGTGGGTTTCGACCACGGCGTCGGCAAGCATTGCCTGCCATTCCGACGCGCAGACGGCCAGAATTGCAAGCCGCCTGTCCTCCGGAAGATCGCGCATGCCGTCAGCATAATATCGTTCGCCTTGCCGACGCAGACGTGTCACGCGATGGGCTGGGACACCGGCCAGCAAATCATCGGGAAGAACGACGCGTTGCAGATATTCTATCCGGTCGAGCAGCCGGTTGGCAGACGATGAGTTCGAGCCTGGCTCGAATTGCCGCAACCAGACGAACCGATTTACCCGGTCGTCAACGGTATCTTCGAGCAACGCTAATAATGGCGTCCTAGTTTCTTGCGACAAGCGACTGGCAATTCTTGTCTCAATCTGTCGTTCAGCATCGACCAGAGCCATTGCGCATAGCCGCTCGATCGTCGATGTCGCGGGAAGAACTGTGCGCGTGCGACGGCATTCGGTCACGAAGCGAATGGCAACATCCTCGTTCGATAAAGCGATCTCGGCTTCGCGGAACAACCATTCCTTCAGATCACGCGCACCACGTCCGGAGAAGGTGCGGAATCCATAGAGCACCCGCAGTTCGGAAAGATGCTCGTGCCGCGTCTCCTCACGTGTAGCATATTCGACAAGATCATCGGCATGGAGACCGAGTTGTGCTCCGATAAAATCAATGACCTCTGCCGGTATCAGTTCACCCGGAGCCAACGCCCGGCCGGGATATCGTAGGACGCACAGTTGCAGGGCGAAGCCGAATCTGTTGTGAGCGCGCCGGCGTTGCCTGATGTGGCCGAGATCCTCATCGCTAAGAGTATAGTGCTTCAGCAAATCCGCTTGCGAGGTCGGCAGGCGCAACAGCGCATCCCTTTGCCGATCCGTGAGAGTGACGCGACGCGGCATTTATGTTCCTTTTTCAAAATTTGATCATGTTTAAGATACTTTGTTTATGAAGCTGGTTGAGATACAATTCTAGCCAGCAAAACATTCGCGTCCGATATACTGCCTCAAACCAACGTTTAAGATACATGCTGATAGGATATGCCCGCGTCTCTAAAGCCGATGGCTCGCAGTCCCTCGACCTGCAGCACGACGATCTACGGGCCGCCGGCGTCGAACAGGACAACATCTATGAGGATCGCGCGTCCGGTAGTCGGGATGATCGGCCGGGGCTGGCCGGCTGTCTCAAATCCCTGCGCGCCGGCGATATACTCGTGGTCTGGAAGCTTGATCGCCTTGGGCGGTCGCTTGCCCATCTCGTCAACACCGTAAAGGATCTGTCAGAACGAAAGATCGGCCTGCGTGTTCTGACCGGAAAGGGCGCTCAGATCGACACCACCACCGCATCCGGCCGCATGGTATTCGGTATTTTCGCCACCTTGGCCGAGTTCGAACGGGACCTGATCCGCGAGCGAACCATGGCAGGGCTGGCCGCCGCGAGAGCACGAGGCAGGAAAGGCGGTCGCAAGTTCGCCCTCACCAAAGCGCAAGTGCGTCTCGCGCAGGCCGCGATGGCGCAACGCGACACACCCGTTTCTGATCTGTGCAAGGAACTCGGCATCGAGCGCGTCACCCTATACCGGTATGTCGGTCCCAAGGGCGAACTCAGAGATTACGGAAAACGCGTCCTCGGCTTGGCCTAGGGCTTGAGCAGCACCAGAGCAGAAACCCTACATAATCTCTGATCCGCCGAGGCCCGGCCGCGCTTTTCCGTTGCGGGCAGCCCAGCTTTTCAGACGCAGACCGTTGAGCTTGATGAAGCCTTCGGCATCATGATGGTCGTATGTACCCGAACCCTCTTCGAAGGTAACGAGATCCATAGAATAGAGCGATCCGGCCGAGGTGCGGGCTACCAAGTTTGCTGAGCCCTTATAGAGCCTGAGCGTCACCTCGCCGCTGACATAGGTTTGGCTTTGATCGATCAAGGCCTGCAGCATATCCCGCTCCGGGGAAAACCAGAAGCCGTTATAGATCAGCGCGGCGTAGCGTGGCATGAGCTCGTCCTTCAGATGAGCCGCAGCGCGATCGAGTGTGATCGATTCAATCCCGCGATGAGCGGCGAGCAAGATCGTGCCGCCGGGCGTCTCATAGACCCCACGAGATTTCATCCCGACGAACCGGTTCTCAACCAGATCGACCCTTCCAATCCCATGATTGCCGCCCCGCCTGTTGAGTTCTGTCAGTAGTGCAGCAGGCGTCAGGGTGATGCCATTCACGGAAACTGCATCGCCTTCCTCAAAGCCTATAACAACGGTCTCCGGTTCGTTCGGCGCATTCAAAGGGTCGACGGTTCGCTGATAGACATAGGCAGGTGCGATCTCCGACGGATCCTCCAAAATCTTTCCTTCCGTCGAGGTATGCAGGAGGTTCGCATCAGTGGAAAAAGGAGCTTCTCCGCGCTTGTCCTTCGGAATAGCGATCTGATGCCTTTCGGCATACTCGATCAACTGCGTGCGCGATTGGGTCTCCCATTCGCGCCAGGGAGCGATGATTTTAATCGATGGATCGAGCGCATTGGCCGCCAGTTCGAAGCGCACCTGATCATTGCCCTTGCCGGTGGCACCATGGGCGATGGTGTCGGCGCCAACCTCTCTGGCTATGCTGACCAGATGCTTGGCGATCAGCGGTCGCGCTATAGAAGAACCAAGCAGATATTGCCCCTCATAGAGCGTATTGGCCCGAAACATCGGAAAGACGAAATCACGAACGAATTCCTCACGAACGTCGACAATACGGATATCTTTGACGCCTAGCCTCTGAGCCTTTTCACGCACGGGTTCCAGCTCCTCGCCCTGGCCAAGATCCGCCGTGAAGGTAACCACCTCGCAACGATACGTGTCCTGAAGCCACTTGAGAATAATGGAGGTGTCCAGACCTCCCGAGTAGGACAGCACGATCTTCTCGATCTTTTTCGTCATCACCTTCGCCTCCACATGGAATATGGCGAAACGATAGGCCAATCCACACGCAATGGGATTGCGAAGAGTTCACGAATACTGGGTATTCTGGCATATTATGCCGTGAATTAATAATCAGGAGCTATATTGTGTCATTCACTTTTGACGAGATTGATCGGCGGATCCTTAAGGTACTTCAACGCGATGGACGCATTTCCAATATCGACCTGGCGAAAGAGGTGGGGCTGTCTCCTTCGCCGTGTCTGCGCCGCGTTCGGCTTTTGGAAGAGGCGGGTATCATTGATCGCTACGTGGCCGTTCTTGATCCGACCAAAGTGGGTGCAGGCCTGACGGTGTTTGCCCGCGTCTGGTTCAAAACGCAGGATGCACAAGTCACCCTCCAATTTGCAGAAGCTGTCAGGCGCCTACCGGAAGTCATGGAATGCTACCTGACCACCGGAGAATGCGACGCCATTCTGCGCATCGTCACCGCCGACCTCCATAGCTATTGGCGTTTCCAAGCGGATCATCTGACTCGTATCGCGAGCGTGCTGAACGTAAAAACGGATGTTCCGATGGAAACCCTCAAGCGAAGTTTCGAATTACCATTGGCACTGTAATCCTTCACCAAGCCTTAGCGTAGGATTTCGCCCCCTCCCGCAAATGCCCCCAAGCTGCGGAAGCTGGCGCGCTTTGCGAATGTGAGGCAGTCTGTGATCGACCGGATCATGCATGGTTGGTCGCCCCAGCAGATCGCCGGTCGCATGCGGCTGGAACAGCATCCGATCTTTGTCAGTCACGAGACAATTTACAAGTTCGCATACTCGGCCGACGGTCATGCCATCAAGCTGTGGCGTCACCTGCCGGAGCATCGAGCTAAGCGACGACCACGACATGCAAGACGTAAGCATGGTCAAAGGTTTGGCCCGGAACTCAACATTCTGCATCGTCCGAATGTCGTTGCTGAACGCAAGCAGTTCGGACATTGGGAATGCGATCTGATTCAGTTCCGGAAGAAGTTCGGCAAGGCCAACGTGACATCGCTTGTTGAGCGGGTGAGCCGCTTTACGATCTTGCTACGTAACAATGATCGCCAGTCCCGCCCGGTCATGGATGGCATCATCCAGGCGCTGAAGAGCCTCCCTCACCTCGCCCGCCGATCGATGACATTTGACCGAGGCACCGAATTCACTGACTGGCCGTACCTTCAGGCAGGCATAGGCACGCAAACATGGTTTTGTGACCCACAATCGCCCTGGCAAAAAGGAACGGTCGAAAATACCAACCGGCGAGCGCGAAAATGGCTTTCGAGAGACGTCGATCCCTTGTCCGTAGCCGACACCGATCTGAGGTGGGTTCATCTGTGAAATGCGAAGGGATATCCAGCCCTCGCATTTCGATTTTCCCACCGATGAAGTGATCTGGCTCAAGGCCACAAACGGGCGTGTCTGTTGACATCTTTGTAAAGCAGATAGCGGAACCTGCCGGGACCGCCAGCGTAGCAGGCTTGTGGGCAGAAGGCGCGCAACCACATGAAGTCACCGGCCTCCACCTCGACCCAGTCGTCGTTCAGTCGGTAGACGGCTTTGCCTTCCAGGACATAGAGGCCGTGTTCCATCACATGGGTTTCCATGAACGGAATGATGCCGCCAGGTTGGAAGCTGACGATATTCAGGTGGAAGTCATAGCGTATATCATTTGGATCGATGAACCGGGTTGTCCCCCAGGCCCCGCCGGTGTCAGGCATCATGGCAATTTCATGCTCGTCTTCGTGGGTGAAGATTGCCGGTGGTGGCTCCAATCCGTCTACCGCTTGGAATGTCTTGCGAACCCAATGGAATTTTGTCGGCGCGTCGCTGGTGTTGAGAACTGTCCATGTCGAACCGGCCGGCAGAAAAGCGAAAGATCCGGCACGAAGATCATGCTCTGTGGTTCCAAGAGTAAGTCTAAACGCACCTTCTACTACAAAGATCGCTGTTTGGGCTTGAGCATCTGGGTCCGGTCTTATGCTGCCTCCTCCGGGTTGAACTTCCATTACATATTGCGAAAAAGTTTCCGAAAATCCTGTCATGGGTCTGGCGATGATCCAGGCGCGGGTTTTTTCCCAATGCGGCAGAAGACTGGTGACGATGTCGCTCATCACGCCTTTGGGAATGACCGCATAGGCGGTTTTGAAAACAGCCTTGCCCGAAAGCAACTGCGTCTGGGGCGGCAGGCCCCCATAATTGGTGAAATAGCTGTTCTGGGTCATGCGGCCTCGGTTTTTCTCCGGATTGGTTCCTTTATCTTGTATCGCATAAACCGAGCAACAGGAATCGTGAACCTAAGTCTTTTCCTTTGAAAACCTGCTTTGCAGCATATGGGATTTGGATAGTCGTGGATTTTCTGGACTGAAAAATCCTTGAAATTGCCGAGCAAACGCCTTGAAACAGACGACTTACGGCTCCATCTTCAGGTCAACCCGTGGTCCGGGCCCCTCTGGCAGCAGCCGCCGGCGCTTCTGCGATGTCGGACCGTTTTCGACACATGCGCCGGCATAGGATTGTAGCCATGGTCTTGGTTCTGTCAGGTGGTTCGCGCGCTTTTTCCCAGGTCAATTGCTTGTCATCGATGGCGATAAACATCTCGCACCGCGCCGGTCGTGATTGCCGTTACCGTATCCCCGCCCCTAAGCTTTTGAATATCTTACGCTAGGAGCAGGGTTATGTTTACAGAAATCTTTGCCACTTTGATCAGCTTTTTTTTGATCGACCCGATAGAGGCGGATCTTCGCAGTCGCCTGGCGTCGATGAATTCATCGGCAAGTACAATAGAACAGGTGCAAACATGCGTGCGAGATTCAGCTCCGAAGTTATTACAACAAGCGCTTAATGATCCAAGCTGGGCTGTTGCCTCTGGCTTACGCATTTCTTTTGGCTGGACTACACCGGTTGCGGTTGTCTCGGAAATTTCTCCCGAATGCCGGACCGCCTTCTCAATGCTTGGATCTGAGACCGGCGGCGATGTATAGACGATTTAAACAAGGACAGGTTATGACAAAACTTCACGACAGAGGACATGCGATGGTTCAGAGCGTTTCAGGGCTGGATTGGTGCCCAAAGGACGATACCACCTTCACAATCCGCGCCCGTCGGAATGTTTTGACGGGGTTTTGGGCCGGAGAGCGCCTGGGATTGCGCGGCCAGGAATTGGTGCTTTACGCCCAGGCCCTGCATGTGGAGGATCATCGATTGCCTGGTGATCTCGATCTTGTTGAAAAAATTCAAGCAGATTTCGCGTCGGCTGAGGTGGCAATCAGCACAGCCGATATTCACCTTGCGTTGCGCTCGTCGCATCAGCAAGCGCTACGGGATAGCGGTTGCACGGATTAAGATCATGATGATGTCTCGACAGCACGGTCCTGCCGCAGGTGACGACATTGTGCGGGGATCCGGCTTCCTGTTGGAGGTGCTGGAAACTGCTCGTTTGCGTGGTGGTATTTCCATTGGTGAACTGATCGGTCGGCGGGGTCGAATCGGGATAGCCTTCACCTTGCTGGTGCTTTGCCTGCCGACCCTGGTCCCCCTGCCCGGTCCTTTCGGGATGGTTTTCGGCACCTGCCTGGCATTTGTTGCCGTACAAATGTTGTATGGTGCAGACCGGATCTGGCTTCCGGGTTTCATTGCGCGGCGAACGGTGTCGCTCAAGGTTGTGGAAACAATGGTGCGGCTCGGACGGCCCTGGGTGCTGAAACTCGAAAGCTGGCTGATCGCCGGGCGTCTGCCGTTTCTCACGGGCAAGACGGCGCGAATGATCCTGGCGCTGCCCATTCTCGTACTGGCAGTGCTGATCTCCCTGCCAATCCCCTTTGGCAATACCGCTCCAGCGCTGGCAATCATCCTGATTGCTATCGCTCTTGCCGAGCGCGATGGCCTAGTGGTGATTTTTTCGCTCTTCGTTGCAGCTGGCGCCGGTGTCGTGACCTATTATCTCGTCACCGCCGCTGGAAACCTGCTGACCTGGGCATTTTAGCGTTTCTGCTGGTGGTGAAGGAGATTGTCTCTATTTCGCCATCGGTACGAATAGCCCGAGTTTGATATCCCGCAGCACGACATTGGTATGCATTCGGCGTATTTGCGGGTTTTCAGCCATGATAAGGGCGGCGATATCGTCGTAATGCTCAACATCCCGGGCAGTGACAATTGCGATCAAATCGACCTGCCCGGTTACATAATAAACCTGCTGAATATGATCCTGACGTTCCGACCAGGTACGAAAGCGGGCAAGCGCATCGTAATTGTCGCGCTCAATCTCCATGCCGACGATAAACACCATGGGATGGCCGGTTATCTTGCGGTCGACAACCGCGACTTCGCTTTTGACGATCCCCTCTTCCCGCAGCCGTTTCAGACGTCTTTGTACCGCAGACAGAGAAAGTCCGATCTGTTCGGCAATAATCTCAGCCTTCAGCTGACAATTTCTCTGAATGATATCGATGATCTGGCGATCGAACCGATCCAAATCGTCCATATGGCTGATCCTCCAAGTGTGCGTTTCACCTTATTTTTCCAGGGACTATCCGCTTTATGCAAGGATTTTCTGCGGTAATTATGCAATCTAGTTCGAAATTGCGCGCATAAACTGCACGGATAAGCCATTATTGTGACAGTCAATGTGAAAACTGGATCCTGTATGATAGATGGCAGCGGTTTCGCCCTTGAGGTGGAAGATATCCACAAGAGCTTCGGCGCGCACGCGGTTCTGAAGGGCTTGTCGGTGCGTGCTGCGAAAGGCGATGTCATTTCGATCATCGGGTCCTCGGGGTCTGGAAAAAGCACGTTCCTGCGCTGCATCAACTTCCTGGAAATGCCGGACCGTGGGCGCATCGTCGTCAATGGTGAAGAGGTTGCCATCAAGCTGGGGCGGCGTGGTGAGCCAAAGCCCGCCAGCTGGCGTCAGGTCGAACGGTTGCGGACCGGACTTGGGATGGTGTTTCAAAACTTCAATCTCTGGGCGCATCGCACCGTTTTAGAGAATGTTATCGAAGCGCCGGTGCATGTGATGGGCGTCAAGCGCGCGGAAGCTATCGAACGTGCCGAGTCCTTGCTGCAGAAGGTCGGTCTCTACGATAAGCGCGATGCTTATCCGGCTTTCCTCTCGGGCGGGCAGCAACAGCGTGCCGCCATTGCCCGGGCGCTCTGCGTGGAGCCTGCCGTCATGTTGTTCGATGAGCCAACATCGGCGCTCGATCCGGAATTGGTCGGTGAAGTTCTGAAGGTCATTCGGGATCTGGCCGAGGAAGGCCGCACCATGCTGCTCGTCACCCATGAGATGCGCTTTGCCCGCGATGTTTCAAGCCATGTCATGTTTCTGCACCAAGGACAGGTTGAGGAACAGGGGCCGCCTGAACAGGTCTTCGGCAATCCGTTCAGCGCCCGTTGTCGAGAATTTACCGGCGGGATCGGCGTTTGACCGGATCTTTGAAAAATTAAAATTCAACCAGGAGAAAGCCTTTTATGAAATTCTTCCCGCTGCTGTTGGCAGGCGCTGCCTTCGCCTTTTCCGCTTTTTCGGCCCAGGCCGATGTGCGGTTTGGTGTGATGAACGAATCCTATCCGCCCTTCTTCGCCAAGGATGCGAGCGGCAAGTGGCAGGGTTGGGAAATCGACCTGATGGATGCTGTTTGCGCTGAGATGAAAGAGAAATGCTCTATTGTCGAACTGTCCTGGGATGGGTTGATCCCGGCATTGGGCGCCAAGAAGTTTGACGTTATCTGGTCTTCCATGTCGATTACCGACGAGCGTAAGAAGGTGATCGATTTCACCGATAAATATTACAATACCCCCAGCCGGCTGATCGGCGCGAAGGACATGAAGCCGGGTGCCAGCGCTGATGACGTCAAGGGCAAGACCATCGGTATTCAGGTGTCGACCATTCAGTCTGAATATTACAAAAAGTATTTTGCCAAGGTGGCCTCGGAAAAGACCTACCAGACGCTCGATGAAGCCTTTCAGGACTTGGCAGCGGGACGGATCGATTACGTCTTCGGCGATTCCATCGTGCTCGACACTTTCGTCAAGAGTGATGCCGGCAAGGATTGCTGCGCCAATATGGGCGATGTCGCCGCTGATGCCGCCGTGCTTGGTTCAGGCGTCGGTGGCGGTTTGCGCAAGGACGATACCGCTTTGAAGGCAAAGCTGAATGCGGCACTGGCCGCTGTTCGGGCCAGCGGTAAATATGATGAGATCACCAAGAAATATTTCGATTTCAATATCTATGGTAAGTAAACGGTAGCTTACGTAAATGGCTGTTTCCCCCGGCATATTCGATCTGCTTTCCCCTATCCACCTGGATGGGGCGGGACGCTGTTATGGGGTGCCGGGGCAACGCTTGTCATTTCTGCGGGCGCTTTTCTGATAGGGCTGGTGATTGGGATTGGCGGCGCTTTGGGCAAGCTATCTGGCAACCGTCTGCTGCTCGGATTGCTCGATGTCTATACGACAGCGGTGCGTGCCGTGCCGGAACTGATCCTGATCGTCGGTCTTTATTATGCAGGCACTGATGGGCTTAACCGACTATTGCTGGCGTTTGGCATGCCAATGGTTGAAGTCAATGGGTTGATTGCCGCAATTGCAGTTCTGGGCATCGTCCAGGGTGCTTATATGACGGAAGTGCTCAGGGGGGCTATCCTGGCGATCCCGATTGGTCAAAGTGAGGCGGCAAAAGCCTTCGGCATGTCGCCGTTCCTGCGGTTTCACAGGGTCACCTTGCCAGCGTTGCTGCCCAACGCCTTGCCCGGCCTTGCCAATTTGTGGATGGCTGTCACCAAGGATAGCGCGCTGGTTGCCGTCGTCGGTTATCAGGAACTGGCGCTGGCGACCCGGCTGGCGGGGGCGAGCACCAAGCATTATTTCCTGTTTTTCCTGGCCGCCGCCCTGCTCTATCTCGCCATCACTCTTGTTTCCAACCTGTTCTTCAAGCTGATCGAGCGCCGGGTGCGGCGCGGTCAGCCGCTGCTGTCCTAGGAGATGTGATGGATTTCTCCTGGATAGGCAATTACTGGCCTCTGCTGCTGACGGGAGCATGGCAAACCCTTGCATTGCTGGTGATTTCGGTCGTTCTCGGATTTGTAATGGCCATTGGCCTCGCCTTTGCGCAGGTCAGCGGCGGACCGGTGACGCGGGTCCTTGCGCGCAGCTATTCGACGTTTTTTCGCGGCACGCCGCTATTGATCCAGGTCTGGTTGCTTTATTACGGCGTCGGATCATTGCTGCCGATGATCCCGGGCATTCGTCAAAGTCTGATCTGGCCGCTGCTGCGGGAAGGATTTTTCTTTGCGGCGGTCAGTTTCACGCTCAATTACGCGGCTTATGAGGCCGAAGTTTTGCGGGGAGCATTGCTGGCCGTGCCCAAGGGTGAGCTTGAGGCGGGCCGTGCTTTCGGCATGGGACGCTTCACGCTCATTCGGCGTGTCTGGTTGCCGCGTGCTATCCGTATCGCCCTCCCCACCATCGCCGGGGAAGTGGTCATGCAGTTGAAGGCGACCCCCCTCGCCTTTACCGTGACGGTTATGGATCTCTATGCGGTTGCCTACAAGGTGCGGCAGGATACGCTGCTCGTCTATGAGCCGCTGATCGTCGTCACCCTCTTCTATCTCGCTCTTACCGCGATCATTGCCCGGTGCTTCCGGGTGGTCGAGGCGCAGGTTCCAATCCGGCGATAAACAACAGGACTATATATATGACAAAGGTTCGTATTCTCGACGGCGGCATGAGCCGTGAACTTCTTCGGCTCGGTGCGGAGTTGAAGCAGCCGGAATGGTCGGCGCTGGCCCTGATTGATGCGCCTGACATCGTTCGCCAGGTGCATGCGGAATTCATTGCGGCGGGTGCGGATGTGGTGACCACCAACAGTTACGCACTGGTGCCGTTTCACATTGGCGAAGAACGGTTTCGGAATGAAGGCCCGTCGCTGATTGCCCTGTCGGGGCAGTTGGCGCGGCAGGCGGCGGATGCCTCGGGTCGAAAGGTGCTCGTGGCTGGTTCGTTGCCTCCGATCTTCGGTTCCTATGAGCCGCAGAATTTCGATCCATCAAGGGTTGATGGGTATTTGGATGTGCTGGTTGCCAACCTTGCGCCCTTCGTCGATGTGTGGCTTGGAGAAACGCTCAGCCTGATTGCCGAAGGCGAAGCCGTTCAAAAAGCGGTTGCCGCAACAGGAAAGCCCTTCTGGATTTCGTTTACACTGGCCGATGAAGCGGGACAGGAAGCTGGAGGCCAGCCGAAGCTTCGCTCCGGCGAACTGGTTGAGGATGCGGCTCTTTGGGCTGCTGGCTCTGGCGTATCGGCGCTGCTGTTCAATTGCAGCAAGCCGGAAGTTATGAAGGCGGCCGTGGATGTGGCGGCCGCGACATTCAGGCAAAAAGGTGTTTTCTTGGACATCGGTGTCTATGCCAATGCCTTTGAAGGTGAGCAGGGGGAGGCTGCGGCGAATGAAGGCCTGCATGAGACCCGCGCCGACCTGACTGATGATGCCTATTGCCGCTTTGCCTGCGATTGGGCTGATGCGGGTGCAACGATGATTGGCGGTTGCTGCGGCATTGGCGCGGCGCATATACACCAATTGTCCAAGGCTCTGTCTGCCTAGTCTCGCCGTCTATGCGCCGGGTCGGGCCTTGCGCATGATCCAGAGAAAGGCAAGGCATCCGGCAAGACCTGTGACGATGCCAATCGGCATGTCCTCCGGTGCAACGGCCAGTCTTGCCACGAGATCGGCGAGGATCAGCACCAATGCGCCCGTCAGCGCCGAGAGCGGCAGGACACGGACATTGTCTGATCCCGCCAGTGCGCGCACCATATGGGGAACCATCAGGCCGACAAAGCCGATGGCACCTGAAAATGCGACCATTGTCCCGGTGATGAGTGCAGAGATCACAAATAACATCATGCGAAACCGGACGACAGGCACGCCCAGGGTTGCCGCCGTCTCATCGCCCATCGCCAAGGCATTCAGCAAACGGGCATTGGGCAGCAGATAGCAAAGCCCGGCGGCGAGCACAGCGGCTGGGTAAATCAGGTGCTGCCATTGGGCAAGGCCGAGCCCACCGAGCATCCAGAAGGTTACGGTTTGGGTGGCGCGGGGATCTCCGAGAAAGACCAGCAGATTGCCGAGCCCGGTAAAGAAAAATCCGACAATCACGCCCGACAGTACCAGCCGGTCGGCCTGAAGGCTGCGGGTCAATCCCGCCACCAGTCCCACCGTGGCGGTGGCGAGCAGCGCCCCGCCAAATGCGAAAAGCGGTACGGTCAGCAGTCCGAAGACCATGCCGGTATGCAGCAAAGCGAGGATTGCACCAAAGGCAGCGCCGGAGGAGACGCCGAGCAGATGCGGATCGGCGAGTGGATTGCGGGTCGCTGGTTGTAGCACCGCCCCGGTTAGCGCCAGCCCAGCCCCGACAAGTCCACCGAGCAGCACGCGGGGAAATCGAACATCCCAAACGATACTGACCCGTCCCGTTGGCCAATCCACCGTAAAACTGCCCGGGACCAAGTGATTGGCAATAATCTTCCAGACGGTGGCAACAGGAATGGGAGCCGCACCCAGCGAAATACCGGCACTGACGACGATAAGGATCGTCAGAACCAGCAGGATCGGCACGCATAAGCGTTTAATGAAAGTCAAGACTTACAGACTTTGCGGATGAAAGGCTTGGGCCAGCCGGGCGATGGCATCGATATTACGCGGTCCCGGCGTTGCCTCGACATAGTCAAGCACAACGAAACGATCATTTTTCACGGCGTCGATATTCTGGAAGGCCGGGTTATGCTTCATGTAATCGATCTTCTGCTGCGCGGTCACTTCGCCATAGTTGACGATGATGATCACCTGCGGATTCCGCTCGATCACCGGTTCCCAGGACACTTCCGTCCAGCTTTTCTGCACGTCATCCATGATATTGACGCCGCCAGCCGCCTCGATCATTGCGGTCGGAATGCCGAAGCGACCGGATGTGAACGGCTTTTGTTCACCGGAATCATAGACAAAAACGGTTGCAGGCTTGTCTGTTGGACTGATTTTGGCCTGGATTTTTGCCAATTGCTGGCGATAGCCTGAAACCAATGCCTCTGCCCTGTCTTCGACCCGGAATATCCGGCCCAAGTTGATGAGGTCGATGAACATATCGTCCATCGTTGGCTTGGCCTTGGCCATGATGTGAATGCAGCTTTCCGTCAGTTCATAGACCTTGATGCCCAATGGGCTGAGGGTGTCCGGTGTCACCTCGCCGCCGACCTTCATGCCATAGTTCCAGCCGGCGAAATAGAAATCCGCATTGGCATTGAGCAGGACTTCCTTGCTCGGATATTTCGGCGATAGTTCTGGCAGTTGGCTGACACCCTCGCGCAGTTTCTTATCCAGTGTCTTCCAGCCGGAGACCCCGGTATAGCCGACCATATGGTCCTGTAATTTCAGCGCCAGCATCATTTCGGTCAGGTTAACGTCATTGGAGACGGCGCGTTGCGGGGCTGTATCAAAGGTAACCTCACGGTTACAGCTCTTGACGGTAACTGGTTCCGCTGTGGCTGCGGTGAGGCTGACTGCGGCAAAAAAGCTTGAGAGTGTGAAAATGAGAAGAGCGTTTTTCATGTATGGTCCAATGGGTTGCGGATCAGGCACTGAGCGCGAAGGAAAAATTGCGGGTTGCGCCGCCATCCGGGCTGTGGACATGGGTTTGAACGGTGAAGGCTGCGGACAGATGGTCTGCGGTCAGGACATCGCGCGGACAGCCCTCGGCAATCATCTGTCCATCCTTCAGAATGATTGCTCTTGTGGCAAAGCCTGCGGCAAGATTGATGTCATGCAGCGTGGTGACGATGGTAATGCCGAGACCGCGCAGCAGATCGAGAATTTCCAACTGGTTGCGAATATCGAGATGGTTGGATGGCTCATCCAGAATGAGCAATTGCGGGTCTTGCGCCAGCGCCCTGGCGACGAGAACGCGTTGCTTTTCGCCGCCTGACAAAGTTGCAAAATCACGTCGCGCCAGATCGGTGACATGGAGGTGATCCATGGCATGCAGCGCTCTGGCTTTGTCGTCTCCGGTGCTTTGCGACCTTTTCCAGGCGCGTTTTTGCCAGGGAATTCGGCCCATCATGACGATATCTTCGACGGTAAAAGGGAAATCTGCTGGCATTTCCTGGACTACGACGGCGATCCGGCGGGCGACCGTCCGCGGATCGATTGTCCACACATCCTGCCCGTCCAGTAGCACCCTGCCCTCACCCGGGCGCACGGCACGATAAAGGCAGCGCAGCAGAGTTGTCTTACCCGCCCCATTCGGGCCGAGAATGGCCAGGCGCTCACCAGCGGTAAGCGTAAAATCGATATTTTTTATCAGCGATCGCGCGCCAGTTGGCCCATAGCTGAGCCCCCTCACCTCAAGCGAGGCACCATGACCGTCACAGCTCATGCAGGAGCCTGCATCGGTTGACCGGACATCAGGCGTGCCGCGCCTCGGGCCGGATCGTCTGAACAAGGAACGGATGGCCACGCCTCTCGGCGGACCTGAAGTCTTATCGCTGCCATCGGAACACCCCGTCCGTTGCGGTTGAACATCTAAATGGCAGGTCTCCTGGCTTGCGGGTCGCTGTTGGCCTGCGCCTTCCCGGCTTATCGCCAGTGGCATCGTGCAGGCCCACTCGCCGCTCACAGTTGCGGGGGCAGCCACGGTTTCGGTCCCTGTTGGGTAAGCCTCACCGTATTCCCTTTTCAGCCGCAGCCTTCTTTGCAAGGCCACAGCACCATTTGGATCTATCACTGACATGGGTTGCGGTTCCGCACAAGTCCGTTTTCAAACTATATCGATAGGATGGTTTTGTTATAACGTTACATAAAATGGGTCAAGCTAAAGAGCGTGGATTTGTTCGGTTGGCTTGGTGCCAAGCCGAACAAATCCGGACAAGCTTTACGTGTTAAGGAGGCAGACCGTTGAAAGTGACCCTGGATACGGCCTCTTACTTACGGCCACCCATTTCCACAATTGGCGGTTCTGCGTCGGCGGGCAAGGGACTTTGATAGGGTTGGCCCTTACGACGGGCGACCAGATCGGCAAGGGCTGCTTCGCGTAACTGCTCGCTTTCGAAGGCGGCGCGGCCTGTGGCGGCCATGACCTTTGCCGCAGCCACCATGCCCTTGTGCGCCAGAGGGCTTTTCCCCTGCGTCACCAATTGCCAGGTGTGGAAAGGTGTGCCGATGGCGCAGGTCGGCCCATCGGCCTGCACGGTCGGCACCACCCAGCTGACATCGCCGACATCGGTTGACCCGGTCAGCAGCGGCGTGCGGTCATGGGCGGGTAAGATGAAATCGGCAAGCGGGATATCGCGCTCCGGCAGGCCTTCAAAACGCCAGGGCGCCGATTTTTCCTCCGGCGTCAACACGGCGCGGATCGTTTCGGCAAAAGCTCGGTCCGCCGCATCAAAAGCTGGTGGGCCGAGTTCCTCCCAGGCCTCCTGCATGGCGGCCATCAGTGGGCCATTGGTCAGCACGTTGGAAACGGCGCTGATCACCTGTGTTTCCAGCCGGGTCTCGGTCATCAATGCCGCACCCTCGCCAATTTTCTTCACCCGTTCCACGAGGGTCTTCATGCCTTGTAGCTCAGGGGCGCGGATCAGATAACGAACCTTGGCATAGGCCTGGACAACATTGGGTGAAATGCCGCCCGCATCGAGAATGGCGGCGTGTACGCGGCAATCGGATGGCATGTGTTCGCGCATATAATTGACGCCAACGCTCATCAGTTCCACCGCATCGAGAGCGCTACGACCCAGATCGGGATTTGATCCGGCATGGGCCGCCCTCCCCCGGAAGGTGAAATCGACACGGGAATTGGCAAGCGAGGTGGTGCGCTGCACGCCGGCGAAGGAGTTTGGATGCCAACTGATGGCAATATCCACCCCTTCGAAGGCCCCTGCCCGGACCATGAAAGCCTTGGCGGCTCCGCCCTCTTCCGCCGGGCAACCATAATAGCGCACGCGTCCGGGCAAGCCCTTTTCTTTCAACCAGTCTTTCAGGGCAGCGGCGGCCAGGAGAGCCGCGGAGCCGAGAAGGTTGTGGCCGCAGCCATGGCCGTTACCGCCTGCGGCAATCGGCTTATGTTCAGCCACGCCTGCTTCCTGGCTGAGCCCGGACAGGGCATCATATTCGCCTAGAAACGCAATGATGGGGCCGCCCTCCCCTGCTTCGCCCATCACGGCTGTTGGGATTCCGGCCAATTGTTCGCTGACACTAAATCCTTCGGCCTTCAGCATGGCGACATGCTCGGCGACGGAGGATTCTTCCATGTAGCAGGTTTCCGGCATGCCCCAGATCCGGTCGCTCAAGGCGATAAAGTCAGGCGTCTTGGTATCGATGATCGACCAAAGTGCGGCGGATGAATTGGGGGAAACGGTCATGGGGGCACCTTTGACAATAAACACCCGCCAACCATAAAAGCTTGGCGCTCAGCGGCAAGCTTTTATCCGCTGTTTTACCAGGCAATTGGATTTTGTGATGGAAAGTTAGTCATCCGGAAAGCCTGCTCTGCTGCTTCAGGAGAGCGGTTCTGTGCTTGTGTCTGCCGCGCGGGCCTTGGCTGCCTGAAGAATATCGCTGGTTTCGCGCGCCTTGGCAGCAACTTCGGAAAGCGCCTGGTTTGGAACCGCACCGGGATCTTCCTGGCCGTCGCTAAGCAGGCTTTCCTGCTCCAGATTGCTGATCAGACCTTTCAATGCTTCCGGTCCTTGCAGGCTTGCTGTCAGCAGTGAAATCAACAATTCGCGGTGGGCGTTGATACGCCCCCGCATGGTTTCCGGCGTTGCGTCCGTCATGAATGCAGGCTCCGAGCCGGCTTGGTCCGCGCTGGGGTACGGCGATGGGTGACGGCATTGTAAAGGGCAGCATATTGTTCGGCGCTTCGCTCCCAGCTGTAATGCGCCCGCATGGCTTGAAGCTGCAACCGCCGCCAATGGCGGGGTACTGCATAGGCATCTAGCGCCCGGCGAAGCGCATGACGCAGGCCTTCGGTGGTGATCTGGTCGAACTGAAAACCAGTTGCCGCCTTCGCAGACATTGCCGCGTCATTGGCATCGATAATGGTTTCCGCCAGCCCGCCAGTGCGTGATACCACCGGCACGCAGCCATAGCGCAGGGCATAAAGCTGCGTCAGGCCGCAGGGCTCGAAACGCGATGGCTGAATGATGGAATCGGCACCACCGTGAATGCGATGCGCGGTTTCCTCGTCATAGCCGATCTTGACGGCCATGCGGCCAGGAAAACGCTGTGCGGTCTCGATCAGCGCCTGTTCCAGCCCGCGATCCCCCTGCCCGAGCACGATCAGCTTACCGCCGCCGTCGATGATCTCGCTGGCGGCTTCTGCCAGCATATCCATCCCTTTTTGCCATGTAATACGGGTAATGGCGGCAAACAGTGGACCATCATCATTGTCCAGGCCGAACTGGTTTTGCAAATCCACCTTGTTCAACCGTTTGAGGCCGATGGTTTTCTGATCAAAACGGGAGAACAGATGCGGATCGGTGGCCGGGTTCCAGATTTCCGGATCGATGCCATTGACGATGCCGCGCAGCTTGTCCTTGCGCTGCCTGAGAACGCCCTCAAGGCCCATGCCAAAGCGTGGCGAAAGGATTTCGCGGGCATAAGTCGGGCTGACGGCGGTGATCATGCTCGACGTCATCAGACCACCCTTCAGGTAGCTGATATCCCCATAATACTCCATGCAGTCCGTCGACATCACGCTTGGCGGCAGTCCGATGGAGGGCAGCAGGGCAGCATTGAACTGGCCCTGGAAGGCCAGATTGTGAATGGTCAAGACCACAGGCGTTGTGCAATCCATGTGCCGCAAATAGACGGAGGTCAGAGCAGTTTGCCAGTCATGAGTGTGAACGACATCGGGAACCCAGCCCGGCAGGCTGCCAGCGGCAATTTCGGCGGCGGCCAGAGACAGGACCGCAAATCGCTTCCAATTGTCGGCATGGTCAAGGCCGTTCTCGTCCACATAAGGGCCACCCGGACGGTCGAACAATTGCGGCGCATCGAGTATGAAAAGGTCGAGACCATGAATGCTTGCGGCATAGAGCGCGGCGGATTCGCCAAGAAGGTCTTCGAAAACCAACAGCGGCGGTTGGTCCCGGATCAATCTGCGGACATTGCTATAGCCTGGAATCAGTGTCCGGGTGGCTACACCAAAATTGGCGAGCGCCTTTGGCAGAGCGCCCGTGACATCGCCGAGACCGCCAGTTTTAACGAGTGGAAAAATTTCCGAAGTGACGGAGAGCGATCGCAGACTCTGATCGATGACATTGCCTTTCTGCATGCGTTGCGGAAGGCAGCGGATTCCAGCCGCAGCGGTCGCCATGTCCTGCCGGTCTGAAAAAACAGGTGCCATCAGATTATCTTTCGCTTGCGTTTCGTCGCTGCGGCAGGCTTTGGATCTTGGTGCGCATCGGCGATCTCAGCTTCTGGGCTTTGTCTGGTCTTGGCGGCCTGAGCCTTGGTCGTTGGAGCCTTAGAAGTTTGCGTTTTGGCGGCCTGGCTCGCGCGCTTGAGCGCGCCTGCCTTGGCCTTTTGCGCAGATTGCGAAAGTTCGTAAAATTCACGATGGGCCTGTTGCCAATGGGCATCGTCCTTCCCGTGTGGCTTGCCCTCTTCTTCCCAAAGGCTATAGGCTCGCTTTTCGATCCACTCTTTGTCGGACGGCTTCATCGTTTATCTCCCATTGACCACCCCTCTAACGTGAAATCGGCCGTTTCTGTTCCGCGAACGGCGGTCATTTAGTGAAATTTTCATCGCTGACTTCACGGATAGGCAGAAGGGCGTAGAGATGCGGTCCATCAACGCCCTTGGCAGACAAGGAATTATCGCTTTTTCAGGAACAATAACCCTCGCCCATCTGTTTTCGACCCGAGCGTCACACACGAAGAGAAGACAGTGGGACAAAGGAGAAGACAATGGAATTGATTGGCACCTTGGTGCATCCTGAAAAGGGCGGACGGTCTGGATACAATGTCGAGTTTGTTTCCGACAGTGGCGATGTGGTCTCCGTACAACTCAAACAAAGCGAAGGACGGTCTCTGACACGCGAAAATGCGCCTGAGGCAGCCAGGTCTTTGCTGGAGGAAATCAGCACAAAAGAGGTCGTTGAGGGCGGTACACGCCACGCCGACCAAGCCCGGCGGGATGAGGGGGACCGTGATCTCAACGATGCCCTGGAAGATACCTTCCCTGCCAGTGACCCTGTCTCGATGGCGACGACCAGCACCATCGGTGGTACGGGAAATAATGACAACTGATCATGGCATAAGACCGGTTGGCCAAAAGTTGACAGGTTGACATCTGTCAACGCCGACTGAGGGGCCGACTGAGGGCTTGTGCGCGCAAAGGTATGTGCGTCACTCGCGGGTCAGCAAAAAGAAGAATGGCCTGTCGAAATCACGATGCTCCATCAGTCCGAGACAGCGGCGGTCATCGATACGGCGAAAATGGTCAATGATCGGCTTTTCGTCATAGATCATCGCTGCACTGACAGTGCCGCCCAGGGCGACGGGCCTTAGTCTTGCTTTTGGCCGGCCCGAGGCAAAAAACCGCCCTAGGTTACGGACTGCCACCCTTCCCACGACGTTGTTGAACAGTCTAGGTGATGCCAGCAAAAGCCGCAGTGGAATGAAGAACGGGTTTAACGGATAGAAACCGAAACGGTCGCGCATGATAAGCGGATGCCCTTCGTCGGCAGAGACGAAATTCTTTCCGTGCCAACCAAAAGGCGGCATCAGGCCATCTATAGGATGATTTGTCGCTAACTCCTGCCCGACCCACATGCCGATCATGTCATCGACTTCAAGGGCAGGCAGTTGGAGAAACCTGGCAATTGCTTCTTCGCCCGTTGTGCCATGCTGTTGCCATTGGGTCAGCCAGTCCGTATCTGCAAAAGCCTGTGTGGTCACGGCAATGTGTTCCCGCTTTCTAGAGTTTCCGGTCCGGCGCATTGCATGACGTTTTCCCTTGCCTCATGAGACTCCTGTCCGGGTGATGGTTCTGGACTTTTTGCTTGTTGCGCTTTCTATGCGGCAATTATGCGTTGCTGCTATCAACATCACTTCACGGCATTTGTTCCTCTTGGGGCTGTCACGCTGCGTTGAACCTGGGTGAGGTATTGTGTTTGCGAATATTTCAAGCCTTTGATCCCTTTGATCCGCCTTCAGAAAACGAGCCGGATGTATGACCGGATTTGTTTGAAACGCTGAAAAGTGATGGCAGGTGTGCACCAGTGGGGTTTGCATCGTTGAGATGAATGGCCTACTCCCTAAGGCGTGAAATAGTTGACATATGACAAATGCCAAGAGGCGCCATTGCCCTCGCATTGTCAGTGAAGAATGGACGAGCGGCGATTATGACGCGGTTTTTACCCGATAAATTCACCCTGATGCTTGTGCTTACAGTAGCTCTGGCTTCAGTCTTGCCGATCAGCGGGCAGCCGGCCGTTTATTTCGGCTGGGCAACGAAAGTTGCGATTGCGGCGCTGTTTTTTCTGCATGGCGCCCGCCTGTCGCGCGATGTCGTGATTGCCGGGATGCTGCATTGGCGACTGCATCTGTCGATCCTGGCCGTGACATTCGTGATCTTTCCTTTGCTCGGCCTCGGGCTGGGGTTTTTCGTGCAGGGCTTCCTGCCGTCCTCGCTTTATCTTGGCATTCTTTATATCTGTGTCCTGCCATCGACCGTCCAATCGTCGATTGCCTTTACCTCCATGGCAGGCGGCAATGTGCCAGCGGCGATCTGTTCAGCCTCGGCCTCTAATATTTTCGGCATGATCCTCACCCCCCTGCTCTGCGGGCTGCTGCTATCGGCCGGTGGCCATGGGGGGATTTCGCTCGATGCGGTCTTGCAAATCTTCGTGCAATTGCTGCTTCCGTTCATTGTGGGGCAGTTGCTGCAACCCTTTATCGGCAATTGGGTCAGGGCGCGCAAATCCTTGCTGTCGCCAATTGATCGCGGCTCAATCCTGATGGTGGTTTATGCCGCCTTCAGCGAGGCGGTCATCGAGGGGATCTGGAAGCATTTCTCGCTGGCCGATATTGGCGCGGTCGTCGTGGTCGATATCGTCTTGCTGGCATTGGCGCTGATCATCACCACCTTCGGCAGCCGGTTGCTCGGCTTTTCCAAGGAGGATGAAATTGCCATCACCTTTTGTGGCTCAAAGAAAAGCCTGGCCTCCGGCGTGCCGATGGCCAGCGCGATTTTTGCCGGACAAAGCATCGGTGCCATCGTCATGCCATTGATGTTGTTTCACCAGATCCAGCTGATGGCTTGCGCGGTGATCGCCCAGAAATATGCGGAAAAGCGCAAGTTGAAAGAAGCCGAAGTGGTGGTTGCTTCGGCCTGATGCGCTTTTATACTAAGCATCTGACATGCTGGTGCATCCTCGCCTTGAAGCTATTCTCAGGAAAAGGCAATTTGAGCTTTCATGGCCTTGCTCCGGTCGGATGCGATGGTGAAGGCTGAAAGTGCGTCTTCCAGAGGCACGGTGTGGGTAATCAGCGGCTTAACGTCGATCAGTCCCTTGCGCATCAGCTCCACCCCGACCGCAAATTCACTGTGGAACCGGAAGGAGCCGCGCAGGTCAAGCTCCTTGGCGGTAATCGCCATCATCGGCAGTGTCATGTCGCCGCCAAGTCCGAGTTGCATGATGACGCCGCGTGGGCGCATGGCGGAAATTCCGCCTGCTAGCGCCGAGGCAACGCCGGTGCATTCGTAAAGCACATCGAATGTGCCTTTCCCCACAGCGTATTCTGCAAGGCCGTCCGGCTGGGCTGCGGTGTTGATCACCCGGTCAGCACCCGCCGCCTTGGCCAATGCTAGCGTGAAGTCCGAGAGATCGGTGGCAACGATTTCTTTCGCTCCGGCTCTGCGAGCGGCAATGATCGACAAAACGCCAATCGGGCCGCAACCGGTGACCAGAACCCGCTTGCCGAGCATTTCGCCTGCCCGCCGCGTTGCATGCAATGTGACGGCCAGCGGTTCGGCCATCGCCGCCTCCCCCGCGCTCAGTCCATCCGCGACCACGCATTGGCTGGCATCGGCGACAAGGCTTTGCCGGAACGCACCCTGGATATGCGGAAAGGGCATGGCGCTGCCGTAAAACCGCATATTGATGCATTGATTGTGCAGACCTTCCTGGCAATAGGCGCAGGTGTGGCACGGTCGTGACGGTGAGACGGCGACGAGTTGGCCAATCTCCAGTCCTGTGACCCCTGCCCCCAATGTCTCGACATAGGCCGAGACTTCATGGCCGAGGATCATCGGTTGTTTCAGTCTTACAGCACCAAAACCACCGTGATTGTAATAGTGCAGGTCGCTGCCGCAGATGCCGCCGGTGGCAAGCCGCAGTTTTACTTCGCCGTGACCGGGCTCGACCTCGTCCACCTCTTCGATGCGAACGTCTTTTGCTGCATGGGCAACAATGGCTTTCATGGATTTATCCTCATAAAACCGGGGTGGGCAGAGCCTGGCCGGCGAAATGTGCGGTTAGATTGTCGCGGACCAATTGGCCCATGGCCTGGCGGGTCTCAAGCGTGCCGGAGGCGTGGTGGGGTTGGAGCAGGACGTTGTCCAGCGCCAGGAAGCGTGGATTTAGCTTGGGCTCACCTTCGAACACATCCAGCGCGGCGGAGCCAAGCCGTCCGGTTTCGAGTGCTTCCAGCAAGGTGGCTTCATCAATATTCGAGGCACGGGAAATGTTGATCAGCATACCCTCCGGTCCTAGCGCCTCGATGACATCGCGTCCGATGATATGCCGTGTATCGGCGGATGCAGCCAGCGTGACGAATAGGAAGTCCGAGTTTTTTGCCAGGTTCACCGGGTCGGCAACGAATGTCATGCCCTCGGCATATGGCTTGGCTGAGACATCGCTGTAGGAAATCTGCATATCGAAGCCTTTGAGGCGCTTGGCGACCTCAAAGCCGATGCGGCCAAGGCCCAGCACCCCTGCCCGCCTGCCCCAGACCCGACGTTTCAGCGGATAAAGGCCCTTTGCAGCCCAGCTGCCATCCTTCACCCAGGTCTCAGCGCCGATCATGCCCCGCGATTGGCACAGCATCATTGCTATGCCAAGGTCGGCGACGTCATTGGTCAACACATCGGGCGTATTGGTGACGCGGATGCCGCGGTCACGGCAGGCGGCGAGATCGACAGCGTCATAGCCGACCCCGTAGACCGAGATGATTTCCAACTTCGGGCAGGCGTCTATCATGGCGCGGTCAGCACCGAGTTCGCCCCTTGTGGCAATGCCTTGAATGCTTGGTCCGACGTGAGCAAGGAAGGCGTTCTTGTCGGCTGCATCAAAATAGCGGTGCACGGTGAACTGGTCGTTCAAAGGGCCTTCATCCCAGGCGGGATAGGGTCCGACCTGCAAAATCTCCGGCTTTGCCACTTTCTTTTCCTCTCCTTGATGAACCTGTTCTAAAAAACTTGACAGGAAATGTTATCGATAACATAAACAGGTTCAACAAATGTTGTCGAGATAAAAGTGGAGGATGCCATGTCGCTTGGTCTTTTCGATCTGACGGGACGCCGCGCGCTGGTGACAGGGTCTTCGCAAGGCATTGGCTTTGCCCTGGCGCAAGGTTTGCGGGCGGCGGGCGCGACCGTCATCGTGAATGGACGCGATGAAGCCAAACTTGCCGCCGCCGCCGCCCTGATCGGCGATGGCTGTGATATTCTGGCTTTCGACGTCACCGATCATCAGGCGTCGCGCGATGCCGTCGATGGCTTCGAGGCCAAAAAAGGCCCTATCGACATTCTCGTCAATAATGCCGGCATGCAGTTTCGCGGCCCTCTGGAGGAGTTTCCGGCTGACGCTTTCGAGCGGTTGTTGCGCACCAATATTTCCAGCGTCTTCAATGTCGGCCAAGCTGCGGCCCGCCATATGATCAAGCGCGGCGCTGGCAAGATCATCAATATCGCCAGTGTGCAGACGGCGCTGGCCCGGCCTTCGATTGCTCCTTACACGGCCACCAAGGGCGCGGTCGGCAATCTCACCAAGGGCATGGCGACCGACTGGGCAAAATATGGGCTGCAATGCAATGCCATCGCGCCAGGCTATTTCGATACGCCGCTGAATGCAGCGCTGGTTGCCGATCCTGATTTCTCCACATGGCTGGAAAAACGTACGCCAGCAGGGCGCTGGGGCAAGGTTGAGGAACTGGTGGGTGCCTGCATCTTCCTGGCGTCTGGCGCATCATCTTTTGTCAACGGCCATGTTCTGTATGTCGATGGCGGCATCACGGCCTCGCTCTAGGAGCGGGGCGATGACAAAGCTTGTCCTCATGGGCGTGTCCGGCTGCGGGAAATCCTCCGTTGGTGCTGCATTGGCGGCAAGGCTCGGGGCGGTCTATATCGACGGGGACGACCTGCATCCGCCGCAAAACATTGCCCGGATGCAGGCGGGCATTCCGCTTGATGACGCGGATCGATGGCCATGGTTGGAGGCGGTCGGAACCCGCCTTGCCGGGGAACAAGGCGTGACCATTATCGGATGTTCGGCGTTGAAGCGGGCTTACCGCGACAGGATCAGGGAAAAGGCTGGTGGTGCTGTGCGTTTCATCCATCTGGCTGGCAGCCATGCCGTGATTGCCGGACGTGTCACCGAGCGACCAGGGCATTTCATGCCTGCCTCGCTGCTCGACAGCCAATTTGCAGCGCTTGAGCCGCCGCTTGCGGATGAACAGGCGGTGACCGTCGATATCGATCAGCCGCTTGACAGTCTCGTTGCGGCGATTGTTTCGGCCATAGGGGAGGAATGATCATGACCAACACAGTGGCGCTGATCGGCGCGGGTGCCATGGGCGGCGCAATCGGCAGAAGGCTGGTTGAGACCGGCAACCAACTGACGGTCTTCGACCTCAATGCTGAAAAGGTGGCGGAGTTGACCGCGCTTGGTGCGTTATCTGCACAGACTGCGGCGGAGGCGGCGTCGCGCTCCGATTATGTTATTCTCAGCCTCAATGCGCCGCACATCATTCGGGCCGCGGTGTTCGGCAAGGACGGAGTGGCGGACGGCGCGAAACCCGGGACGTTGATTATCGACATGTCCTCCATCGACCCAGAGGCAACCCGGCAATTGGCTGGGGATGCGGCGGAAAAGGGGTTGCGCTGGGTCGATAGCCCGCTTTCTGGCGGTGCGCCCAAGGCAGCGGTTGGTGAATTGACGTTGATGGCTGGCGGGACAGAGCAGGACGTGGCCGATGCTCATCAGGTTTTGCAGCATGTCGCATCCAACTATACCCATATGGGGCCGGTGGGTGCTGGCCAAACCACCAAGCTGATCAACCAGGTGCTGTGTGGCCTGAATTTCCTGGCTGTGGCCGAGGCAACGCAATTGGCGCTGGACGCCGGGGTCGATGCCGCGAAAATCCCGCAGGCTTTGAAGGGCGGCCGGGCCGATAGCGCCATCCTCCAGGAATATATGCCACGGTATGTCACCAAGGATTATCGTCGCACGGGCCGGATCGATAATATGGTCAAGGACCTGAACGGCGCGCAGGATCTGGCGCGGCGCACCAATACGGCCATGCCGTTGACGGCAGTCTGCGCCGAGGTGCACCGCATGCTGACAGCGGCAGGCTTGGGTGGAGAAGACCAGGCGATGTTGATGGAATTTTTCACCGGAGCAAAAAGGGAGACCTCCTAATGATCACACGTTACGCCTTGTTTGAAGGTACGGTAAAGCCGGGGCAGACGGAGGCATTCCGGGCTGCTGTTCTCGAAACCATCTTGCCGAAATGGAAGCAGTTTCCGAAGGCGATTGATGTCAGAGTGTCGTTTGCCGAGGCCCGTGATGATGGCGCACCGGAATTTCCGATGATACTGGCGATCAACTATCCGGATATGGAGGCGGTCGAGGCCGCGCTGGCCAGCCCGGTTCGCGCCGAAGCTCGTGCGGCAACAGAAGCGGTGCTCTCGCAGTTTTTCGATGGACGCATCCATCATCATGTGACGCTTGCCAACGAATTCGCGCTCTGATCAGACGCCTGTGGCTTCCCCTCCCCTGTTTGGGGTGGGTTTGCCGATTGGGAATGCTTTTATCTGGCTTTTACGCGCCTTATAAACGCAGTGTAACGCGCTGATAACCATAACGGGGGCCATTGGGTGACTGATTTCCGCAAACCGCCAACCATGGCCGATATTGCCCGCGTCACGGGTGTGTCGCCGATGACGGTGTCGCGGGCCTTCAAGACTGATAGTCTGATCAGCAAGGAAACCCGCGATGCCATTTTACTGGCGGCGGAGGATCTTGGCTATGTGTTTGATTCCACTGCCTCCAATCTAAGGTCACAGCGCTCCGATTTTGTTGCGGTTACTATTCCCTCGATCAATAATGCCAATTTCGCCGATACGGTTGGTGGTCTTTCGGAAACGCTCGCTACCCGGAAAATGCAAATTCTGCTTGGTTATACCAATTACGATATGCAGGAGGAAGAACGGCTGATCGAGCAATTGCTGCGCCGTAAGCCGCAGGCCATTGTTGTGACCGGTGGCAAGCATACGCCCCGTGCCCGCAAATTACTGGCCAATGCCCATATTCCGGTGATCGAAACCTGGGATGTGCCGTCCGAGCCGATAGGCCATTATGTTGGATTTTCCAATGCCGGTGCGGTCTGCGCCATGGTCGATCATTTTGTTGCTGTTGGTTATCGGCGACTGGCCTTCATTGGCGGTGATGTCGGGAGAGACACACGCGGTAGTGATCGCCGCAACGGGTTTATTGGTGCCATGACCCGCCATGGGCTGGATGCATCGCGATTGATCGCTGCCGGTCCGCCACCGATCTCGATGCGCGAAGGGGCGAATGCCATGGCACGGTTACTGGAAACCCTTCCCGATACCGACGCGGTGATTTGTGTATCCGACCTGTCTGCATTTGGGGCTTTGACGGAATGTCAGCGGCGTGGCATCGCCGTGCCAGAGGGGATCGCCATTGCCGGGTTTGGTAATTATGAAATCGGCGCAATTTCCGTGCCGACGATTACCACCATCAATGCCTTTTCCCGCGACATCGGCGAAAAAGCAGCGCGGCTGATCCTGGATCTGCTGGACGGGCGGCCATTGGCGGGAAACATTACCATTACGCCCGAACTGATCCTGCGTGACAGCAGTCTATGATGGTAAAGCCATGCGCCAGTGAAGGCGCATGGCACGGGTATCAGCTCATTTGCCCCAGATCTTCTTATAGGCATCCCGATAGCCATTGTCGGGATCGAAGCTGTTTTTCGGTCCGCCATCGAATTCGACATTGTCGGCGGTCACCACATGCAGCGGCGACATATAGCCGGACCATTTTTCGCCGTTGAGGGCGCGGTTTAGCTCATCCACCAATTGCCAGCCTTGCAGGTTCAAGGGTTCGGCCACCGTCACCTTCTGGTACTGGCCAGCGCGGATGCGCTGATAGGCGGATTCGGAACCATCCCCTGCGGCAACATTGATCGGTGCATCGGTTCCCCCCTTCCCTGCCGAGGCGAGCGACGGCCCCATGAAATCGAAGTAAAGGTCGTTGATGGCCAGAGAATGGGTCCAGCTGTCGCCGTATTTTTGTAACAGCGAAGTGGTGAGCTGTGGCATGCGCTGCGAGGTTTCGGCAATCGGCGTATCGACATAGGCCAGAACCTTGCCGCCCAGCCGCTCGATTTCGGCCTTCATCTTGTCAGCCTTGGCTATGGCGATAGCATAGGTGGAGTCGGTAAAGATGATGACGCCCGGCTTGCCCTTGGCATCGACATAGGCCCAATTGGCGGCAGCTTTCGACACTTCCATGGCGTCAGTGCTGATATTGGCGAACAGGCCGTTCTTTTCGTCCGGTCCGATGGTGGGACCGGCATGCCAGGCGACCAGCGGGATTTTGTTGGCTTTCGCCTGTTCCAGAGCCGGAGCCTGTTCAACGGCATCGAAACCGTCGATGATGATGGCATCAGGCTTCAAGGCCATGGCCTGACCGAAAGCTGCGGTACGCCCACCGATCGAGCCTGCGCCATCCAGCACCTTGACCTGCCAGCCTATGGCCTTGGCGGCTTCCTCGACGCCATTGCTGACACCCAGAATGCCACCATTTTTCAGGTCACCAGCCAGAACAACAATGGTTTTTCCCGGCTGTGGTTTTGGGGCGCTTTTCGGTCCGTCCCAAGTCGTGACCTTGCTGGCATATTTATCGACCACGGCCTTGGCTTCTGCCATCGGATCGGCCCAGGCGTTGCCCGCCGTAAGCAGGATCAAGGCGCCGGTTGCTTGCAGGATATGTCTGCGTTTCATGTCCATTCCTCCCTCTGGAAATTATTGACTCGATGCTGTTATTGTTGCTTAGGTTGAGGCGTGCTGGGTGCCGCCATGCGACCCGACAGGCTGCGCCGCCGTTGTGCGTAGCCAGCAATGCCGATGGCGACCAGCAGGGTGACGCCGTTAAACAATGGCTCGACATAGAAGGACCCGCCGATCTGCTGGATGCCCGCAATGCCGACGGCCAAAATAATCACGCCGATCATAGTACCCCAGACATTGACCCGGCCAGGCTTGATGGTGGTGGAGCCAAGAAAAGCGCCAACCAGAGCTGGGAGCAGATATTCCAATCCGACGCTGGCCTGGCCGATCCGCAGCTTTGAGGCGAGCAGCACGCCCGCCACTGCGGCGAGTGTGCCTGACGTGACAAAGGCACCGATAACGAAGCGGCGAACGGGAATGCCGTTCAGCGCGGCGGCCTTCGGATTGGCTCCGATGGCGTAGACGTATCGTCCAAGCGGTGTGTATTCGAGCACCAGCCACATTATGACTGCCAACACCAGGACATAGAATCCGGTAATTGGCAGGCCGAAAACCATTGTACCATTCAGGCTATAAAAGCCTTGCGGCAACATGCCGACCACCTGTCGCCCGCCGGTATGCCAGAGCGCGATGGCGTAAAGCACTGTGCCGGTGCCAAGTGTGGCAATGAAACTATCGATCTTGGCGACTTCGACCAGAAGGCCATTGAGAAAGCCAGTAAAGGCACCGAGTGAAATGACGATCAACACGGCCACCGGCCAAGGCAGGCCGAACATGGTTTGCAGGCTGATGGCCAGCACGTGCCAGAGCACGATGCCATAGCCAATGGTGAGGTCGATCCGTCCCGCTGCCATGGGGATCATCGCCGCCAGTGACAGGATGGCAATGATCGTCTTGTCAGAGATGATTGAGCGTAGGTTCAGAACGGTCGGAAAGGTCTGTGGCAAAAGAATGGAAAACAACAGGATCAGCCCCACGGTCAATATGACGAGACCGTAAACTGGCAGCAGACGTTGGATTTTCTGCGCTGTGCTCATGCCGGAAAGCTCGGCTCGCGTCGGCTCCAGCGCGTTGGATTCGATGGATTGCATTGGTTCTCTCCCAGGTTCAGGCCGCGTCCGAGGCGGAGGCTGCGGCGATCACCGCTTCTGTTGTCAGGTCCGGCCCGCTCAGCTCTCTCAAAATTTGGCCGCGAGAAAATACCAGCGCCCGCTGGCAGATATGGGCGATTTCTTCAAAATCGGTGGAGACCACCAGGACAGCCAATCCCCCCTCGACGGCCTCGGCGATCAGGCGATAGATATCGGCCTTGGCGCCAACATCGACACCGGCGGTCGGATCTTCGGCCACCAGCAGGCGGTGTCCTGTTGCCAGCCAGCGACCCACAACGACTTTTTGCTGGTTGCCACCGGAAAGCGCTTCTATGGCAAGGCTCTGGTCGTTGGGCCGCAAGCCGACGCGCGCGCCAATCGCATAGGCTTGCGCGGCTTCCTTGGCAGGGGTCAGAAAGGAAAGGAGACGGCGTCCCGAAGCGGCAGGATTGATGAAGGTGTTTTCCCGCAGGCTCAAGGACATGGCGACCGATTCTTCTGTTCGGTCGCGGGCGATCAATCCGACCCCGCTTGCCATGGCTGTTGAGGGGTTGGTGAGATCGACAGGGCGGCCGGAAATCGTAACGGAGCCGGAGGCGGGCTCTGCGCCGAATAGTGCGCGACCGACCAATTCATGACCCGCGCCGCGCAGTCCGACAAGTCCGAGCAATTCACCTTGGCGGATGTCGAAAGAAACCGGCCCTGCGCCGTGGCAGGCGAGATTTCTGACGGTGACGATGGCGGGTCCTGCTGGACTTGTGCTCTTGGTGAAGAGCTGGTCGGCCTTGCGCCCGACGATCATCCTGATCAATTCATCAGGCGTTGTTTGGGTTACGGGCTTTTCACCAACCAGCTGTCCATCTCGCAGGACGGCGACGCGGTCGGCGATGCGGAAGATTTCATCAAGGCGATGTGAGACATAGATCATCGCCACGCCACGTTCTTTTAAAGGGCGGATCGCCGCAAAGAGTTTTTCGACTTCATCAGCCGGTAAGCTCGCAGTCGGTTCGTCCAATACCAGCACGTCGGCTTCGACGGCGAGTGCACGGGCAATGGCGACCAGTGATTTTTCTGTCCGTGTCAGGCTCTGGATACGTGTGGAGGGATCGAAGTTGCAGGCGACGAGAGCAAGGGCTTCGGCGGTCCGCTGTTCGGTTTGTTTCCAATTGATAAGGCGGTTGCGTAGTGAGTAGCCTTGGGCAAGGCCGACATTTTCGGCAACGGTCATCCATTCGATCAGGCCGAGATCTTGATGAATGAAGGCAACGGGTTGGCGCTGGTTTGGCTTTGGTGGCCGGTGATTATAGGTTTGTCCACGAAATCTGATTTCACCGGTGTCTGGCTTGTAAATACCTGCGAGGGTCTTGATCAGGGTTGATTTTCCAGCACCGTTTTCGCCAAGCAGTGCCAGGATTTCACCGGGTCGCAGGTCAAGCGAGACATTTGACAGGGCGCGCGTTCCGCCGAAGGTTTTTGTGATCGCACAAAATTCCAGTAGTTTTTCGTCGACCATTGTTACTCCTCCCAAAGTCACAGAAACTTAGCGTATGTTATCGATAACATGTCGTCAAGTGTCCTTCTAAGAAGCACGTAAAGGTAGATTATCAGCGGGAATTACTTTAAGTAGTAAAATTATAGTTACAACTTTTACGCTATATGACAGAGGGTCATGGGCTAGGAGAAGTCGAGACCTGTTTTCCGAAGGGCAAGCTGAAGCAAGTGCTCTTTGGGAGGCGATGCTTTAATTCAACAGCCATGAAAGCTTCGGTCTCTCTTCGTCACGAACCTTTGTGGCTGTTTTTCCGTCGTGCTTTGCTTTTACAGATTGTGCGCTGGGCTAGGAGGTGCCGCTATAAGTGGGGCCGAGCCGATGGACTTTGTAAGAGCTTTCGGTCTTGCGCGGTTCGTTTTCAACGGTGCTATGGGGAGAAAAAGGGCGCCTTGATGAAGGTGAGCTTTGACATGAAGGTGATGTTGTCAGTTGGTTTCTAGGGTGTCGTCGCTGGGGTGGCGGGAGTGTTCATGTCTTGAATATTGGTGGGCATTTTTTGGTGGTCAGCGATAATCTAAATAGGCTTGGGTCGTGCCTCTCTTGATTATTGTCGTCTTAATCGTTTGGGCCGAACTCAGCGCGCTAGTTTTTATTATAGCGACTTTAACGTACTTCTCACGATGACGTTTGTGTTTAATGCGTGAGATGTTTCGATCTTGTTGTCGGTTTATTGGATGCGGCGTAACGGATGGGTTCCCCGCTGCCCTGCCCTTCCCCGAAGTCTTGTTGGGCATGCATTGGAATATTATTGTTGGGTGCTTGTGATTTTGCGGCCTTTAAATTGTCTGGGTCTTGCTCGTTTGCTCGCTGGGTGTCTAAATTCGTAGAGTTGAACGTTTCCTTTTAAGCAGGCTTTTATGCGGAGGCTTGATCCTGTGGCTCATTGGTTCGCTTAAACGAAGGTACTGCTATGGATGCGCCTACGTCGCGTGTTTCTATTGGCCCGAGCTGAGATTTCGATCGTCTGGAGGTTAGAGAAGGTCAGTCGTTTTTTTTGTTTTGCGGAAGGCGCATTTTAAGGAGGCGGATCTTGCGCTGTTGACAGCTGTCAACGTCAGAAAATGAGCGGCGTTGACAGCTGTCAACAGTGACTTTCTTTCTGCCGTAACGTCAGTAAACGGGCTTCGGCGCTGTAAAGAAGAGGGTGCTCTTGGAGAGTTCTATTCGAAAAGATGCAGCGTCAAAGGCCGCCATTCACTCTAAGCGTTCCGCATCGTTTTGGGTGTGTGGCCTGAGTGCGTGCGCAAACTAAAAAATGGTTAGCGCGCGCAAAATTCACCACTTCTTTACTCCTGCCAGTGCATAACTCAGCCAAGCGCGAAATGTAGTGCGTACGCGCGGTTTTCTTCTGAGCAGAAGCAATTGGCTTTTATGCTCCAACAAGATGCCCCTGCCCTCCACGATAAAACATCCCTAGTTTTTTAAGGTCTGCCTCGACTTTGCCATGCGAATCGTGTCAGCGCACTGCTCCAATAAAAAAAGGAGTGGGTCCATGGCTCGTTTCGATCATGAAGACCAACTGGCCGATATTATGCGGCAATTTTTCGAAGTGCGTGATGCAGCGCGTGTCTTACGGGTTCGTCTGGAAACGCAGCGGCGAGAGATGGGTGTGTCGGTCGCCGCGTTTTATGATCCTCGCAGCAATCCGGTCTATGCCGCAGATATTCTCCGTCATCTCGATTTGCGCCAAAGTCAGGCGAACCTTCTTGAGGCTGCCGAAAGGAAAGTCACGGGTCCGTCGTCAACGGAGAATGACGACGAGCAACACGTGATGATTGGATCGCTTTTTTCTCAGGACGATGAAAATCTCGGTACTAAAGAGTAATCCAGATTCGCGAAGAAACCCGCATCATGCTGTAGGCGCTGTAAGCGTATTCGGAATGTGAAGAAGCCCTTCTTCACTCTTATAACGGACCTGTACCCGCGCAATCGATTTCCTTCGTCCCTTATCATGGCGTCTAAGATCTTACTGCCGTAGTAACGGCAACGGGAGCCGATCAGGGTAGGGTGCTATAAAATCATTCTGCAGCTGTGATGGAGGGTTCATTTTAACCCCAAGGGACTAGAATCGCCCAATGCCATTCATAGGCTTCCAGTGCGCGGATAATTGATACCTTAAAGTGGCTCATGTTCGCGGAGCGATATAAACGACATGCTGCATCACTCAAGGTTCTCCGTTTTTACTCGTTCCCATGAGGTTAAATCTATTACGGAAAGGTAGGATTTTTTCTACCTTTGCCGTAACCTACATGAAAAGGTGTAGGCATATGTTTTTCGCCATTGCCTGGTGAAAAGCGAAAATGGGCTTTCCATCCGGTGCCAACCGTGGCATAATGGGCTTACAAAACGTCAGGGCGCTAATTTTCGTAGATTTTAGCAATATCCCTGACGAAATCTAAAGCCCCCTTCCTTTTCATTGTCTCATTCGTGTAACGTAAATTCAATGCGTTACGTGATCGACTCATTGCCCTGGCAAAAGCTTGTTCTGCCGCTCGCAGCGGCAGGTGAAGCACTTGTGCGTCTGGATGAGCGCGCTGCTCGTTCAGGGGTCGGAAGCGGATTGCGTGAACGGCTGCATTATGCCGATGCCATTGCCTCCTTATGGGTGGATGGAGAATTGGTTCATATGGAAGATTTGGTCTTTCATGATGCCCGAATGGACACGCGCACGCCCACCCACGAACTGACCATTGCCCATCTGATTTTGCGAAGCCGTCGAGAGCTTGTTCAGCATGAGCCTTCCTGGGCGTTCAGCACGTTGGGTTTGCTGCGACTACGCGGTCGTGGCAATTGGCTTTCGCAGGAGATGACGCTGCCTATGCCGCAGGCCATATCCGAGCCTGAGGAACCTGCTGCCGAAGGCAGCGTCGACGATGCCTTTCAGGCAGAATTGGATCGCTTCGATGCGGTTTTGAAGCGAAGTGAAACCGTACTCGACGATGTCGGCAAGATGCGGTTGCGACCGCGTGCCGAAGATCCGCAAGCTGTGGTATATGATCCGGACTGGAATGAAGAGGCGCGGCTTGCAGAATGGCAGACACTGCTAGGCGACGTTCAGGCGCTTCCTCCAGTGCTTGCCGCAGCCTGCCTGCTTGATGCCTGGCAGAGCCAGGAGGTCAGTGAGCATAGTCCCTGGCTTGGCCGTCTTTTGGCGGCAGCCTATCTGCAAAAGGCCGGTGTGGCGCAATTTCATCTTCCGGCACTATCGGTCGGATTGCGGGCTGTACCGCGTGAACAGCGCCAATCTCCCAACCGCACCCAGCGTCTGCTCGCCATTCTTGAGGCATTCGAAAAAGGCGCGCAATTGGGCTTGAAGGAACATGACCGGCTGATATTGGCCCGGGGCAATCTGGAGCGGCGGACTATTGGCAAGCGTGGCTCGTCAAAGCTACCCGACCTGATTGATCTCGTCTTGTCGCGTCCACTCGTATCGGCGGGCCTTGTCGCCAAGTATCTGGAGATTACGCCGCAAGGAGCGCTTGGCCTGATCCGGCAATTGCCGCTGCGCGAATTGACCGGACGAGGGCGCTACCGTGCCTGGGGTATTCTGTAATTGTGCAGTGGAAAGTATATGCTGCAATGCAGCATATATAATACTACTAATCAGCTTTACAGCTCTCATATTTCTGCTTATGAATTTAAGCAGACGTCATGGAGGTGACGTTTTTTTGGGAGGACATCCATGAATAAGCTTTGCAAACTCGCGCTTGGCGTGAGCATGACCGCGCTTGCCTGCTCGTCAGCTGTCGCGGCCAATCTGACGGTTGGTTTCTCGCAGATCGGTTCGGAATCCGGTTGGCGCGCGGCTGAAACATCGGTTACAAAGACGGAAGCCGAAAAGCGCAAGATCACCTTGAAATTTGCCGATGCGCAGCAGAAGCAGGAAAACCAGATCAAGGCTATCCGTGGCTTTATTGCCCAGGGCGTCGATGCCATTCTCATCGCACCGGTTGTTGCGACGGGTTGGGAAGACGTGCTGAGCGAAGCCAAGGAAGCCAAGATCCCGGTGATCCTGCTGGACCGCGGTATTGATGCACCGAAGGATCTCTATCTGACATCCGTCGCCTCCGATCAGGTCAAGGAGGGCAAGGTTGCCGGCGATTGGCTGGTGAAGTCAGTCGGCGACAAGCCCTGCAAGGTCGTCGAACTTCAAGGCACCGTTGGCTCCACACCGGCCATCAATCGCAAGAAGGGCTTTGAAGACGCGATCAAGGGCCATTCCAATATCTCCATCATCCGCAGCCAGACTGGCGATTTCACCCGCGCCAAGGGCAAGGAAGTGATGGAAGGTTTCCTAAAGGCGGAAAATGGCGGCAAGGACATTTGCGCCATGTATGCGCATAATGACGACATGGCAGTCGGTGGTATCCAGGCGATCAAGGATGCGGGTCTGAAGCCGGGCAAGGACATCAAGGTCGTTTCCATCGATGGCGTTCCGGATATTTTCCAGGCCATGGTGGCTGGTGAGGCCAACGCTTCCGTCGAACTGACCCCGAACATGGCCGGTCCGGCATTTGATGTTCTCGCTGCCTATCTGAAGGACGGCAAGCAGCCGGAAAAATTCATCATCACCGAGTCCAAGCTCTACACTCCCTCGGATGATCCAAAGGGTGAATATGAGCGCCGCAAGGGCTTAGGCTACTGATATCCTAATCTGACCGCGTCCGGCAACTGGTGTCGCCGGACGCGGATTGCTCTTTTATCGACAGGCATAGCCGGGTGAAACGATGACGATCAGCCAACAGGCGGTGCTGGCCGCGACGGCCATTACCAAGACATTCGGCGCCCATGTCGCCCTGCACACTATCGATATTGCCTTCCGTCCCGGTGAAGTGCATGCGTTGCTGGGCGAAAATGGCGCGGGCAAATCGACACTGATCAAGATCCTGACCGGAGCTTATACGCCTGATGCCGGGACCGTTCTTGTCGATGGCGCGCCCATGAGTTTTTCCACCCCACAGCAGGCCCAGGCAGCAGGCATTGGCACCGTCTATCAGGAGGTCAATCTACTGACGAATATGACGGTGGCCGACAACCTGTTCATCGGGCGCCAGCCGCGCCGTTTCGGTCTGGTCGATCATCGCACCATGGAGCGTGAAGCGCGCCGCATTCTTTCCGGCTACGGTCTGGAGATCGACGTTCGCGCCGAGCTTTCAACTTTCTCCGTTGCTGTACAGCAGATCATCGCCATTGCCCGCGCCGTGGAGCTTTCCGGCAAGGTGCTGATCCTGGATGAGCCGACGGCAAGCCTAGACCGGTCCGAAGTGCTGAAGCTTTTCGAAATTGTTCGAGGCCTGAAGGCGAGGGGCCTGGCCATCGTTTTCATCACCCATTTCCTGGATCAGGTATTCGAGCTCTGCGACCACGCCACCGTATTGCGAAACGGAAAGCTGGTCGGCAGCCAACCGATCGACACCCTCAATCGGACGACCCTGGTCAGGATGATGCTGGGCAAGGACTTGTCCCTGCATCACGATGCCGTCGCCGGGATTGAGGCGGAGGTTGGCGAAAGCCTCATGCAATTTACCGGCTACGGGCTTGACGGTAAGGTGCAACCCTTCACGCTCACCATTCACAAGGGTGAGGTAATCGGCGTGGCCGGATTGCTCGGGTCCGGGCGCACGGAAATGGCCCGGCTGATGTTTGGCATCGACTCCGCTGACAAGGGCGAACTTACCTTGAATGGAGCGTCGTTTAAGATCCGCTCGCCGCGTCAGGCTATCGATCTGGGGTTTGGCTTCTGCCCGGAGGATCGCAAGGCTGACGGTATTTTCGGGGATCTCTCGGTTCGGGAAAACATTATCATCGCCATGCAGGCCAAACTCGGCTGGTTGCGCACATTGAGCTATGACGAGCAGATGGAAATCGCCGGGCAATTCATCGAGGCGCTGGACATTCGCACCGCGTCTGCCGAATTGCCGATCAAGCTTCTGTCTGGCGGCAACCAACAAAAGGCTATTCTGGCGCGCTGGCTGGCAACCGATCCTCGCTTCCTGATCCTTGATGAGCCGACCCGCGGTATCGATGTCGGAGCCCATGCGGAAATTGTCCGAATGATCAGCCGCCTGCGCGAGGATGGCCTGGCGCTGATCGTCATTTCGTCAGAACTGGACGAAGTCGTGAGCTATTCATCACGGATCGTCGTCATGCGGGACCGGGCCATGGTGGCCGAACTGCACGGCGCTGATATTGCCCCTGACGTTATCGTTCAGACAATTGCCGCCCAATCCAACACGCCTGCCCAGTCCGAAGGCGCATTCTCATGAAAATTCGCTCCATGTCGTCTGTCTTGAAGCCGCAATTTGCAGCGCTTATCGCCGTCCTGCTGTTGAACTGGATGGTGTTTCCCGGCTTCTTCGATATCGCCTGGCGCGATGGCCGGTTGTTCGGTAGCCTGATTGACGTGCTCAATCGTGGCGCACCGGTTGCCATTCTTGCCATCGGCATGACAGCCATCATTGCAACACGCGGTGTCGATCTTTCCGTCGGCGCGGTCATGGCCGTGGCGGGTGCCGTTGCCGCCACCTGCGCCGTCGCAGCCCAGCCCTTGGTGGTGACCTTGGCCGCAGCGCTTGCCGTGGCGCTCGCCTGCGGCATCTGGAATGGCCTGCTGGTCGCCTATCTCGGTATTCAGCCTTTTGTGGCGACGCTGGTGTTGATGGTGGCGGGCAGGGGACTGGCGCAATTGGTTACATCCGGCTCGATTGTCACCTTCAGCGATCCGGCGCTTATTTTCGTGGGAACAGGATCACTGCTTGGTTTCCCGATGCCGGTGGTGATTGCCCTGGTGCTGATGCTGTCAGCCCATATTTTCATGCGCCGCACCGCCATTGGTCTGTTCATCGAGGCCATCGGCACCAATCTTTCGGCGGCAAATTATACCGGTCTTCGTAGCCGCTCACTGATTCTTGGGGTTTATGCGTTTGGCGGTCTCTGCGCGGGTATCGCCGGCACCATCGCCGCTGCCGATATTCGCGGCGCCGATGCCAATAATGCCGGGCTGTGGCTGGAACTGGACGCTATCCTTGCGGTCGTTATCGGCGGCACCTCGCTTCTGGGAGGACGGTTTTCCATTCCGATGTCGGTTTTGGGCGCAGTGATTATCCAGGCGATGAATACCGGCATTCTGGTGTCCGGTCTGCCGCCGGAATTCAATCTCATCGTCAAGGCCAGCGTGATCATCATCATTCTGGTTCTGCAATCGGACCGCGTCAGCGAGTTGGTCAGTTTTTGGAAACACCGGCCAGCCGTCTTGCCCAAAAACACTCAGGTTAAAATCCAGGCTCCGGAGAAAACAGGATGAACCCGCGCTATCGGCCCCTTGCTGCCACGACCCTGATTTTCATCGTTGCCTATACCCTCTGTGTCATCAGCTATCCCGGCATGTTTTCAACCCGTGTCCTGGGTAATTTCCTGACGGATAATGCATTTCTGGGCATTGCTGCTGTTGGGGCGACCTTTGTCATCCTGTCGGGCGGCATCGATCTGTCCGTCGGCGCCGTCATTGGCTTGACAGGCGTTATCACCGCCCTCCTTATCAGCTATGCGGGGCTCGATCCGATTGTGGTCTTTCCGCTGGTGCTGGTACTTTCGGCCTGTTTCGGCGCGGTGATGGGGGCGGTTATCCATTTCCTGAAGGTGCCGCCCTTTATCGTCACCCTGGCGGGGATGTTTCTGGCACGGGGCATCGCCTCGGTTTTGACCCAGGACAGCATCCCTATCGATCATCCGATTTACCGTGCTATTTCGCAGGCCTATTTTCGCCTGCCCGGCGGAGGCCGGTTGAGCGCCATCGGTTTGTTGATGCTGGCAGCGTTTCTGGTCTGCGGCTTTATCGCCCACCGCACCCGGTTCGGCTCCTACGTCTATGCGATCGGCGGCAATCCGGTTTCGGCAGCGCTGATGGGGGTGCCCACCGGGCCTGTGACGATTGGCATTTATGCGCTTTCCGCCTTCCTGTCCGGTCTGGCAGGCATCGTCTATTCGCTTTATACCTCGGCAGGTTATCCTCTCGCTGCGGTTGGCATAGAGCTTGACGCCATCGCGGCGGTAGTGATAGGCGGCACATTGCTGACTGGAGGATATGGTTTCATCTTCGGCACCTTGATTGGCGTCATGCTACAAGGGCTGGTGCAAACCTATATTGTTTTTGAAGGCACGCTTTCCAGTTGGTGGACGAAGATTGCCATCGGTGCTTTGCTGTTTATGTTCATTCTGTTGCAGAAGCTGGTATTTCATGCCGGAAATGGACGGACGAGGACGAAAAAGGCGTCTGCATGATCGAACCAGGCAGCCTGCTTCGCTCCCTTTCCGGGCGGATCACGGCGCGCAATTTCCACTCTCACGTCATCAACGAAATCGGAGCTGGCGTCATTTCCGGACGCTTTGCCGTTGGCTCCATCCTGCCCAACGATGCTGCTCTGATGGATGAATTCAGCGTTTCGCGCACTGTGCTACGAGAGGCTTTGAAAACGTTGGAGGCCAAGGGCCTGGTGGAAGCCCGGCCCAAGGTCGGCACCAAGGTTGCCAAGAAAAGTCGCTGGAACCTCTATGATCGCCAGGTGTTGGCCTGGTGTCTCGAAACCCAGCCGGATGACGATTTTTTACGCGGGCTTGGCGAGGTACGGCGCTCTCTGGAGCCGCTGGCGGCTGGTGATGCTGCCCGCGATCATACCGGTGACCAGATCCGTCTGATGCATTACTGGCTGAGGCAGATGGAGCTTGCCCTGGATGAGCCGCAAAGCTTCAGCCTGGCCGATTTCGAGCTGCACAGGATTATCGCTGAGGCATCAAGCAATCCGTTCCTGCGGGCCTTGCAGGGCGTGATCGAACTGTCGCATGCGCTCGCTTATTTGCCCGCTGTGCGCGACGGGAAAGTCTGCGATCTTAGCTCTGTGCTACAAAGCCACCGGGCTCTCGTCGCCGCCATTGAGCGCGGCCTTACCGAAGAGGCAGCGGCGGCGATGATTGGCACCATCGAGCAGGACCACGCAAGGATGTCGTAATCTGTCCACTCCAAGGGCGGGTGTGATGGCATGCATTTTTGACAATGCATGCCATCTTATACCAAGTCTCTGACATGCTGACGCATCCTCGACTTGAAGAATTGAAAATATCTCAAATGCGTCAGAGGCTTGAGATATTTTCAAACGGAATACGAAGAGTCATTTTCAATGAATCTTCGTATTATCATTCAATCCAACAGATCAGAACGGATAATGCTGGTTCGGATCTTCAATGGTGATCCAGCGCAGGTCGGTGAATTCGTTGATCGCCGCCTTGCCGCCAAACCGACCGAAACCGGAGCTTTTCACCCCACCAAACGGCATTTGTGCCTCATCGGCAACGGTCGGGCCGTTGATATGGCAAATGCCGGCTTCGATACGGGCCGCAATCGCCAGGGCGCGCTGGATATCACGGCTGAAAATCGCCGAAGACAGGCCGTATTCGCTGTCATTGGCGATGCGGATGGCCTCTTCCTCGTCCTTGACCCGGATGACCGGCTTGACCGGGCCGAAGCTTTCCTCATCGAAACTGCGCATTCCTGATGTGACGTGGTCGAGAAGTGTCGCTTCCACCACGCTGCCCGTGACCTTGCCACCAGCGGCGAGAGTTGCGCCCTTGCCGACGGCATCATCGATGAATTCCTGCATTTTGACGGCGGCCTGAGGATTGACCAGCGAGCCCAGCACGACATGGCCGCGCGGATCGCCAGCGGGAAGCGAGGCTGCCCGGGCGGCCAGCTTTGCCACGAATTCGTCGGCGACCTTTTCATGGACAATCAACCGCTCCGTGGACATGCAGATCTGGCCCATGTTCATGTAGCAGCCAAACACCGCCGCATTGACGGCAGCGTCGATATCGGCATCTTCGAGCACCAGAAAGGGTGCTTTTCCGCCGAGTTCAAGCAGGGCGGGCTTCAGGTGGCGACCACACAATTCACCGATAATGCGTCCGACCTTGGTGGAACCGGTGAAATTGACGCGGCGAACTTCCGGTGCGCTGACCAGCGCCTCCACCACCTGGGCAGCATCTTCAGGCGCATTGGTGATGACATTGATGACGCCATCCGGCAGGCCAGCTTCGACCAGCACCTGGCCGATCAGGACATGAACGCCGGGGCAGGCTTCGGATGCCTTCAGGATGACGCTGTTGCCGCAGGCAATTGCCATGGCAATGGCGCGTGTGCCCAAAATGATTGGTGCGTTCCAGGGCGCAATGCCAAGGCAGACGCCTGCTGCCTGGCGCACCGCCATGGACAATGTACCGGGCTTGTCGGAAGGGATGACTTCGCCCTGGATCTGGCTGGTCATGCTGGCAGCTTCCCGCAGCACACCAGCGGCAAGCATGGTATTGAAACCGGCCCAGGGACCGGTTGCGCCCGTCTCCGTGATCATCAGCGCGGTGAAGTCTGCCGCTTTTGAGGCCATGATGTCGGCGGCTTTCAACAGCAGTGCCCGCCTTTCGCCGGGGCCGGTGCGTGACCAGGCGGGAAAGGCCGCCTGGGCTGCGGCAATCGCTGCCTTGACATCGTCCAGGCCAGAGGCCGGGGCGCGGGACGCAATCTCGCCATTGAATGGATCGATCCGGTCGAAGGTCTTGCCCGACAAGGCTCCGACTTTCTTGCCACCGATAATTTGCTGGATTTCGTGCATGTCTTCTTCCTCCACTTATATGCGACCCCTGTCGCAGTCTTTGTTGGTTCGGTTACTGCATTATGCGGGAGTTGTGCGTTCAGATCGGATAATCTGCCGGGCCTGAGGCGAGGCTCACCCACCGCAATTCGGTAAACTCGTCCAGCGCCGCCTCGCCGCCGAACCGGCCATAGCCGGAGGCCTTGACGCCTCCGAACGGCATGGACGGATCGTCGGCCACAGTGGCGCAGTTGATATGGAGAATGCCGGTTTCCACCCGCCGTGCGACGTCGAGGGCGCGGTGCAGGTCGCGGCT
The DNA here is from genome assembly GCF_014926405.1 of Agrobacterium vitis. Lineage (NCBI taxonomy): Bacteria > Pseudomonadati > Pseudomonadota > Alphaproteobacteria > Hyphomicrobiales > Rhizobiaceae > Gillisella > Gillisella vitis. The sequence continues at coordinate 1,237,694 of NZ_JACXXJ020000003.1, read as the reverse complement.
GAACACTGCGCCGGATAAGCCGTACTCGCAATCATTGGCGGCGGTCACGGCCTCATCGGCGTCAGCGACGCGAATAATCGACACGACCGGTCCGAAACTTTCTTCACGATAGAGCCGCATGCCGGGCAGGACATGATCGACAACAGTCGCATCCATCAACGTGTCGTGAACGCGTCCGCCTGCCAGAACATGCGCACCCCTGGCAACGGCGTCGTCGATCATGCTGGCAATTCTGCGTCCGGACTCTATCGAGATCAATGAACCAAGCGGTGTCAGGCCAAGTGCCGGGTCACCGGCCTTGACGGTTTTCGCTTTGCTGACAAAGAGCGACAGAAAATCATCGGCGATGGCATCGACCAGAATGATCCGCTCGGTGGACATGCAGATCTGACCCTGATTGAAAAACGCCCCGAAGGCTCCGGCGTGGGCGGCCTGTTCGAGATCGGCATCATCAAGCACGATCAGCGGCGCTTTGCCACCAAGTTCCAGCAGGCAGCGCTTTAAATGGCGGGCGGCGATTTGCGCAACGATCTTGCCGACCCGCGTTGAGCCGGTGAAATTCACCCGGCGAACAACGGGATGGGCAATCAGGGTTTCGACAATCGCCGCTGCATCGGCAGGCGCATTGGAGATGATATTCAAAACGCCATCGGGTAGACCGGCTTGCTGAAGCAGATCGCCCAGCAACCGCTGCGTGGCGGGCGCCAATTCCGAGCTTTTCAAGATCACGCAATTGCCGCAGGCCAGTGCCAAGGCAATCGAGCGGACGGCAAGCAGGATTGGCGCATTCCAAGGCGAGATGGCGAGGCAGACGCCAGCCGGTTGGCGCAATGAAAAGGACGTTCCAACGATCAAATCATCCGGGCAAATCGATCCCGGCACATGCACGGCCATGGCAGCGGCGTCCTGGAAGATCTTTGCTCCATAGTCGATGTTGAATCGGCACCAATCACGGGTGGCTCCCGTTTCGGCCATCATTGTCCGGGTGAAAACCTCGGCGGCTTCGATCAGCAGGATGGCTGCCTGTTCCAGAATAGTCTGGCGCATGGCGCAAGGCGATGCTGACCAGCCTGGAAAGGCAGCAGCAGCAGCAAGTGCTGCGTTTTCGGCATCCGCAAGACTTGCGGCGGCAGCGACAGTGACGATGTGCGAGGTCAGGGGATTGGCTCTTGTAAAGACCCTGTCTCCTTGCGCGTCGACGGACTTTCCTCCGATCAGCAGGGAGGCTGCAAAAGGCGTGGGAGTGCCACTTGCCATATCCATCCAGTCCAGGCTGGAATTTCCAGGTGTTGCGGACCGTTCCATGGCCATATGAAATGCCTCCTCCCAAAGGCGTGTCCCCGACAGCGTTTTCACCATTGATCCGAAGCAGCCTGTTTCAGGCTGTTTTTCTGGAATTCTTCATGGTGAGAAAATCCGTCAGACATGTATTGCGGGCAACTCTAACGATTTGCACAGAAAGAAGAATGTAGATATCTGGGTTCTTATTGTCGATTTTTGGTCAATTGCCGCAATTTGGAGACTGTCTCTATGGTGGAGGAATACGCGCTGATGCGGCGGGCCTGGGGCCAGAGCCTGGAGCCGACGCTTTCACAACGCATCATCGGTATTGGCAACCATCCCTATCGTTGGTTTACCCATCTGGTCTTCATTCGGCTGGGTACGGTCAGGCTTGGTGCCGGTGACACTGCGGGCGTGCTGCAAGGCCCGTGTCTCCTGCTGCTACCATCTTCGGAACTGGTAAGGCTGCGCCTTTCTGCTGGCTCATGCGGCCATGTCATTGGCGCGGCCATGGATATTATCGGCGATGCCATCGGAGATTATCCTGAATCCCAGCCAATTAGACTGTTCATCACAACGACAACGATCATGACGGGACTGTTGCCGCAGCAGGCAAGCGCACTGGAACCGCATATGCGTGGCCTTATCGACGAATTGAACCGGGATGGACAACCTTCGCATATGGTGGTGTCAGCCTATCTTCGGCTGTTGATCAATTGGGTCTGGCGCCACAATATGCCTTCCGGACCAGCTGCATCGCTGTCTTCCGGTGGTGCAGCGCCAATCCTGCATCAATTCCGTCAATTGGTGGAGGCGGACTATCGTCATCATCGGCCCGTTGCCGATTATGCCGCTCGCCTGGGGATCTCGACCGACCGTTTGCATGCGCTTTGCCGCAAACATCTCGGCCGCGCGCCAATTGAGCTTGTGCATGAGCGGTTGGCGCAGGAGGGCCGTATCCGGCTGGAGCGCTCCGATAGCAGTGCACGCGACATTTCAGAAGCACTCGGGTTTCGGGATCCTGCGCATTTCAGCCATTTTTTCAAACGGAAAACCGGCCTTTCCCCGGCAGCCTATCGGCGCATGGTCCGGCAATCATCAGTAAATCCCGGTCTTGGTACCAATATGGACTATCACGACTGGCCCTGATTTCAGCGGTGTTGGACGGCTTGCTTGTATTGCATCTGGAGAGCATTTCAGCGTTTAACGGAAACGCTGAAATGCGACACATGATATTGGTTCTATGTGTTTTATGGAAAAGTGGGCTACGCCTTCCCTAGGGAACTTTAGCGCCCATGTTCCTTGCGCCAGGCCTCGTATTTTTGCTGATGTTCGTCCTTCGTGCAGGGATAAAGGCCGATAATCACCGCTCCGGCCTTGACCTGTTCCAGGACGAAATCCTCGTAGCTTTCCATATCGGTGCATTCGTCGGCCAGTTCGTCCGCCAGATGGGCGGGAATGACCATGACGCCATCACGGTCGCCAACAAGCACATCGCCGGGAAATACCGCGACATCGCCACAGGAGATCGGCACGTTGATATCGATGGCCTCATGCAGCGTCAGATTGGTCGGTGCCGATGGTTTTGCGTAATAGGCGGGCATGTCCAGGGCACCAATCCCTTCCGCATCACGAAAACCGCCATCGGAAACGACGCCCGCTGCCCCACGCAGCGCCAGACGGGTGATCAGGATCGAGCCGGCGGTCGCTGCACGGGCGTCCTTGCGCGCATCCATCACCAGCACATGGCCGGGAGGGCAGATTTCCATGGCGACGCGCTGCGGATGCTTCTGGTCTCGGAACACGGTGATCGGGTTGCGGTCCTCGCGCGCCACGATATAGCGAAGCGTAAACGCCTGGCCGACCATGGTCTCGGCCTTTGGCGCTACCGGCACGACGCCTTGAATGAACTGGTTGCGCAAGCCGCGTTTGAACAGCGCGGTGGCAATCGATGCGGTGGAGATCTTCTTGTATTTGGCGCGCGTCGCGTCGCTCAGCACATAATCTGTCATCGTCGTTCCTTTTTTGCTTAATAGATATCCGGCTCACCGGCCGATTTGCCGAAGCTGGTTTCAAGAAAATCGAAATCGCAGCCCTTGTCGGCCTGCGTCACATGGCGGGAGAACATCCAGCCATAGCCGCGTTGAAAATGCGGTTCCGGTGCCGTCCATGCAGCCTTGCGGCTGGCCAGTTCCGCGTCATCGACCAGCATGTCCAGACTGCGATTGGGAAGATCCAGCCGGACGATGTCGCCGGTCCGCAGCAGCGCCAGCGGGCCGCCGATATAGCTTTCCGGCGAGACATGCAGCACGCAGGCACCGTAGGATGTCCCGGACATCCGGGCATCAGAAATCCGCAGCATGTCGCGGTGGCCCTGTTTGATCAGCGCCTTGGGGATCGGCAGCATGCCCCATTCAGGAAAGCCTGGTCCGCCCAGAGGTCCGGCATTGCGCAACACCAGAACATGATCAGGGGTCACGTCGAGATGTTCGTCGTCAACAGCCTTCTTCATCTCGGGATAGCTGTCGAACACCAGTGCTGGCCCTTGGTGGACGTGAAATTTCGGGTCGCAGGCCGCCGGTTTGATGACCGCGCCGGTCGGGCAGAGATTGCCGCGCAACACGGCGAGCGAGCCTTGGTGATAGACCGGATTTGACAGCGGCCGGATGACGTCGTCGTTATAAACCTCTGCGCCCTCGAGATTTTCGCCCATGGTTTTCCCGGTGACGGTCATGGCTGAAAGGTCAAGCCGCTCTTCGAGCTGTTTCATCAATGCGCGCAGGCCGCCCGCATAGAAAAAATCCTCCATCAGGTAATCCTTGCCGGACGGGCGCACATTGGCGATCAACGGTGTGACGCGGCCCAGCGCGTCGAGGTCATCGAGGGTGAGATCGACACCGGCCCGGCGGGCCATGGCAATCAGGTGAACGACGGCGTTGGTGGAACAGCCGGTGGCCATGGCGACGATAGCGGCGTTGCGGCAGGCGGCGTCGGTGATGATCTGGTCCGGTGTCAGGTCTTCCCAGACCATCTCGACGATGCGGCGGCCACAGGAGGCCGACATGCGCTGGTGATTGGCATCGACCGCGGGGATTGAGGAGGCACCCGGCAGGGTGAGGCCCATGGCATCGGCGATTGCCGTCATAGTCGAGGCCGTACCCATGGTCATGCAGGTGCCGGCAGAACGGGCGATGCCGCCCTGAATACCAAGCCATTCCGCGTCGGAAATATATCCGGCCCGCCGCTCGTCCCAATATTTCCAGGCATCCGAACCGGAACCCAGGATCTTGCCCGCATAATTGCCGCGCAGCATTGGGCCGGCTGGGAGGTAAATCATTGGCACGCCAGCCGAAATCGCGCCCATCACCAGACCGGGCGTGGTCTTGTCGCAGCCGCCCATCAACACCACGCCGTCGAGCGGATGCGAGCGGATCATTTCTTCCGTCTCCATCGCCAGCATGTTGCGGTAGAGCATGGAGGTTGGCTTGGTGAAGCTTTCATCGACGGACAGCGACGGCATCTGGACCGGAAAGCCACCGGCCTGGGTGACGCCGCGCTTCACGTCCTGCACCCTCTCCTTGAAATGGGCGTGGCAGGTGTTGAGTTCGGACCAGGTATCGAGGATGCCGATCACCGGTTTGTCGCGGAAATCCTCTTCCGCGTAGCCGAGCTGCATCATCCGGGATCGGTGACCGAAACTGCGCAGATCGTCGGGGGCGAACCAGCGGGCGCTGCGCAGCGTTTCAGGCGTTTTCTTGCTTGTCATGGAACTGACCTTCTGCGGGGGCGAAAGTGGAATACGGCAAGTGCTATTCCTTCATGCCCCATTTCTGGATTGTGTGGCGCTCGATCGTCTGGAAGACCAGATTTTCTACGATCAGGCCGATAATGATGACGGTCAGCAGGCCTGCAAACACTGCGGGAATATCCAGCAGATTGCGGTTTTCGAAGATGAACCAGCCAAGGCCGCCCTGTCCCGAGGAGACACCGAACACCAGTTCGGCAGCTATCAACGTGCGCCAGGCAAAGGCCCAGCCGATTTTCAAGCCGGTGAGGATCGAAGGGAAGGCCGCCGGAACCAGGATGCGCAGCACATAGGAAATACCCGTCAGGCCGTAATTGGCACCGACCATGCGCAAGGTGCGTGATACGCCGAGAAAGCCGGAATGCGTGTTGAGCGCCACGGCCCACAGGACCGAATGAACCAGCACGAAGACCAGGCTGGAGGCACCGAGCCCGAACCAGATCAACGCCAAAGGCAGCAGCGAAATGGCTGGCAGCGGGTTGAACATCGCTGTCATGGTTTCCAGAAAATCGGTGCCGATGCGGGTATTGATGGCAAGCACCGTCAGCAGCGCGGCAAGCACCGTGCCGACAGTATAGCCCATGAACAGGACTTGCAGCGTCGTCCAGATGCGGGCGGGCAGGGTGCCGTCGGCAAAGCGGTCGGTCAACGTCACCAATGTGTCGCTCAAGGTGGGAAAAAGCAGCGGATTATCGAGAAAGGAGGCATAGACCTGCCAGATGATCGCCAGAACCACGATCAACAGCGTCTTGCGCAAGGCGCTGATGCCCCAAAGCGTTTCAAAGACGCTCAGTTTCTGTTCGACCGGCTTGATATTGTCATAGGGCTTGGCCGCTGCGACATCGGCGGCAAGGATGATGTTGGGGGAAAGCATGTTTCTATTCCTTGTGACCGGGTTCGTTGGAGAACAGCAGGTTATGGATATCGCGCTCCAAAGCTGCGGCACTGCCATCCGCCTGGCTCACCTTGTCGACATCGACGACCTCGGCCTTCACCCGCCCCGGATGAGGCGACAGCAGCAGGATGCGGTTGGAAATCTTGATCGCCTCGGCAATCGAATGGGTGACGAAAATCACGGTGAATTTGGTGTCTTCCCAAAGCTGAAGCAATTCGTCCTGCATCTGCCGGCGGGTCAGCGCGTCGAGTGCGGCGAAAGGCTCGTCCATCAACAGGATATCCGGCTGCATGGCCATGCCGCGTGCAATCGCTACGCGCTGCTTCATGCCGCCTGACAGCGTATGAGGGTAGCTATTAACGGCCCTGGTCAGCTTGACCTTGTCGATATAATGGCGGGCCAGTGCCTCGGCTTCGTGCCTTGGCATTTTACGCGCGACGAGAAGCGGGAACATTACGTTTTCCAGCACGGTCTTCCAGGGCATCAGCTGGTCAAACTCCTGGAACACCATCATCCGGTCCGGTCCCGGGGCTTTCACCTGACGACCATTGATATGGATCGTGCCGGAGACCGGCGTCATATAACCGCCAACGGCTTTCAACAGCGTCGACTTGCCACAGCCGGACGGGCCGAGCAGCACGAAGCGGTCGGATTCCCGCACATCGAAACTGACATCCTCGGTGGCGGTAATCAGCAGATTGGGCGTTTTGTAACGCAGCGTAACGCGATCAACGGAAAGAAGCGGCGCTTTTTCGGGGGCCGGCGCAAGGCGCTCAGCGGCAGCGGTTGCCTGCATCATGATAGTCACTCCCTAAAGTCCTTCAGATTCTTATTGAACCGGGCAGACTCTCGATCTCTGTGGTGTCGGTTGTTTTTCGGGAAGGTCGAACTCAACGTCTTCCGGCATATCAGGGTCGGGGAACCCGATGCCTGACAAGCGGAAGGAAGTGCAGCGGCAGGCGATGCCGCTGCAGGGACGATGAGGTTCAATTCCCGTTGAGATAGGCGCTGTCGGGCAGGTAATAATCGGTCCAGGCCTTCGGCATGGATTTGAGTGTGCCGACTTTATGGAGATGTTCGGCAAATTTCATCGTGCCTTGTGGATCGGTGCGCCACTCGTCCATGCCGGGTTCCTTCATCATGACCATCAGGTCATCAAGGCTGGTCTTGTCACCGGACACGGTTTTGTAGGCTTCAAGTGCAGCCTTCGGATCTTTCTTGATAAAGGCGATGGCGTCTTCCGTTGCGACCCGCAATGCCTTGACCAGCTTCGGATTTGCCTCGGCAAAACTGGTCGTGGTGAAGAAGGTTGCCTGGGTCAGTGCTCCCCCAATGATCTCGCGGGAATCCGTGACTTTATGCACGCCCGGCTGCTTCAACTCGACATATTGAAAGGGGGGCGCGGAAAAGTGGTTCTTGACCTCATGCTTTGAATTGGCAATTGCCGCCAGCGCATCCGGATGGCCAAGCTGCACAGTGTTTTTGTCGAATTTTTTGACCTGATCGTCACCATAAAGCTTGGCCGCCGCCATTTGCAGCAGGATCGCCTGGGTCGAGACGCCGACGGTCGGCACGGCGATTTTGTCGCTGTCCTGGATATCCTTCAGTGTTTTGATGCGCGGGTCGTTGGAGACCATGATTACTGGCTGGGCAGAACTGGTGATAATCCCCTTCACCTTGCCGCGGGTGCGATCCCATAGAAGCAGAAGATTGCCGGTGCCGGTATTGACGACATCAACGTTGCCGGCCAGCAGCGCATCGGTCTGCGCGCCGCCACCGCTGAAGGTGCGCCATTCGACGGTAATACCTTGAAGACCTTCGGCCGCCGCTTGTTTTTCGATCAGCTTCTGGGTCTCCATCACATGGCTTGCGAGATAAAGAATCCCAGGCTGGCGGGTGATGGACAGGGTGGTTTTCTCCTGTGCCTGGCTTGGACAGGCCAATCCCAAAGCAAGGGCAATGGCGGTCACTCCGCCGATAAAGAAACGCATGGTTCTCCTCCCAAGGATGCAGATTTAACGCTTTGCAGCGGGAAACAGGATCGCTTCATCATGCTCGCCCTTTGTTGCGCATCAGATGTTCCGAAAACCGGTTCCCATTTTTCAATTCGTTGGTTGACGCTTGCCGCTCTCTCCCAAAGCGGACAAATGCATTGAAGCACTAAAACATCAGTGCATCAACCCCGAATATGTGCTCTAGTGTTTTTAACGGCGACATGGATGGATGGGTGCATGAACGGAACGATCAGGGGTGGGCAGTTGGACCGCTCGCGACAGGTGGCATTACAGGTTCATGAGATCCTGCGTGACAGGATATTAAAGGTGCAATTGGTGCCGGGCACGATCTTGTCGCGCGCCTCGTTGCAACTGGAATTCGGCGTGAGCCAGACACCGGTGCGCGATGCGCTGATGCGCTTGCAGGAAGAGGACATTGTCGAAGTCTATCCGCAATATGCAACGGTCGTTGCCAAGATCGATATCGATCACGCCAGACAGGCGCAATTCCTTCGGCTATCGATCGAACTCGAAGCAGTCCGGCGCCTGACTGAGGAGGCGCCGGGCGAGACCGCCAAGGAGTTGGGCGCCATTCTGGCCCGTCAAAAAGAGGTGGCCACACAAGAGACCTATGACACTTTTGATGGCATAGACCGCGAGTTTCACCGTAAACTTTATGAGAAGAGCGGCATTCTACAGCTATGGGCAAATGTGCGACGACAAAGCGTCCATCTCGACCGGCTGCGGCGTCTCAACCTGCCAATGCCCGGCAAGATGCAGACCGTACTCGAGGATCATGAAGCGATTGTCGCAGCCATTGCATCCGGCAATCCCGAGGCAGCTGCCTCGGCGCTTAAAAAACACCTGTCGGGTACGCTGTCGATCATCGATCTCATCAGTGCGGAATATCCGGATTATATTCGCAAGTGAACGTTGAGCGGCATTCGTCTCAGTCCTTCGCCAACGCCCAGCCGGTGCTTCACGCTTGGCTGGGCGCTCGACGTCGTCGCTGACCTTTTTGCCAACACTTGAGAAAATACCCTCATCGCCTCTACAGCGCCGTGCGTTTTATAAAACGCACAAACGGCGCTGTAACGCTTTAAATCTGCTGCATTTCGCGATCTGTACCCTGATTGACCGGAGCCGACTGCCCTGATGTCTGCGGCGACGATATGCAATCTATAGGCGTTAAATTTGAGGCCTCAGCTCATTGTTACATGGCATCTGTAACCTCTCGTGACTTTTGCGGGCGGCTGTGAAAGCCCATTAGTCAGGCATTAAAACAGGCGACAGCGTTGTTCGGTGAGGATTGAGAAGAACGTATGTCGTCATGCAGGGAGAGAGTCTATGAATTTGGCATCTGCGCCTCGGCATGAGGAAAGCGCCCGGCAACCCTACGCAGCTGTGTCTGTTGGCCCAAGCGAGGCAGGACAGATCATGCGCGACAAAGTGCTGGCGCTGGTGCCTTTGATCCGACGCGAAGCCGAAGCCGGTGAGAAATTGGGCGCAATGACGCCTGCGGTCGTCAATGCGCTGAATGAAGTCGGATTTTTCAAAATCACCTTGCCCCGCGAATATGGTGGTTATGGGTTTGGCGCCCGTGACATTGCCGAGGTTGTGGGCGCAGCGGCGACCGGTGATGGATCGACAGCATGGTCAGGCTTTGTCTCGGTTGGCCTCAGAAACGCATTTGTTTTTGATGAGCAAACTGTTTCCGAATTGATGGCGGATGCCGGCTCCTGGGTGGGGCCTCTCATGGTTGGCGCATCGGTCTTCTCGCAGATTGTCGGCGATGCAAGACTGGTCGATGGCGGTTTTATGGTCCGCGGCAAGTGGAGCTTCGGCAGCGGGTGCAAACACGCGAAATGGGCATTTGTCGGAATCCAGTGGGAAGAGGGGGGCGTTCCCCATCGGGGGATCGCCCTGCTTTCCCGTGACCAGTATGAAATTGTCGACGATTGGCACGTCATGGGTCTTCAGGGTACGTCGAGCAATAGTATCACCGCGCTCGATGAAGTCTTCGTACCCACGCGCCGCACGATGGCTTCGGCCGAAATGCCGATCCGCCTCGCGAAAATCCGCAACCGGTTTGAGGGGGTCGGCTACCAGACCGGTGCCTTTGGAATGATGTTGACAGTGACCATTTCCAACGTGGCGATCACGCTTGGTATGGCAAAAGGGTGTTTGCAGGAATTTTCCCAACAGGCGAATGCCCGCAAACCGTTCAACCTTCCTTATGACACTGTTGCGGAAACGCCTTCGACCCAGGTTGTTGCCGGACGGGTGAACGCAATGATCAATGCAGCGGAAACACTGATCCATGGTGTGGCCGATGAGGTGGACAGGCGTGCAGCTTCCGGTCTCGATTTCGAGCCGCGTGAAGAGGCTTTGAATACCATGAACCTGGTATTCGCTGCCCGCCTCTGCGCAGATGCTATCGATATGATGCAGATCTGCCTCGGGTCCTCGACGGTCACATTGAAGAATCCTATTCAGCGGTTTGCGCGTGACGCACGCGTTCTTATCTCGCACGGGGCTATCCGTCAGGATCCGGCCGCCGAAATCGCCGGCCGGCACGTGCTGGGCCTGCCACCCTTCAAGATGTTCGCGGGCGGTCTTCCGCAAAAATAACAGCGACGAACTCTGCGCATCGGCTGATCGTGGCGCAGTGCTGTGTCAATAGTCCAAGGAGAATACTCAGGTGTCCATTTCTTCAAATAATCGCTCTTCGGATTACGATATCGATCAGATTTTTCTGGATCGCTGGTCTCCTCGGGCACTTGATCCCCAGGCAATGTCAGAGGAAGATCTGATGACGATTTTGGAGGCGGCTCGTTGGGCGCCGTCCTCATTCAATGCCCAGCCCTGGAGGTTCATTTACGCGCAGCGCGATACGCCGGAATGGCAGAATATTTTCGGTCTGCTCGCGCCGATGAACCAGGCGTGGGCATCTCGTGCTTCGGTATTGGTGGTGATTGTTTCCGCAAATACAGCGATCATGCCAATGCAGACTGAGCCGGTTCCCTCTTACAGCCATTCCTTCGACGCAGGTGCTGCCTGGGCCTATCTTGCACTGCAAGCAACGCGCCTCGGGTGGTATGCTCATGGCATGGCTGGGTTCGACGTTCCACGCAGCTACGAAGTGCTTGGGGTCCCAGACAGCTTTCGGGTTGAAGCCGTCATCGCGATCGGCAGGATCGGCGACAAGAGCTTGTTGCCGCCGCCCCTGCAGGAGCGTGAGCAGCCAAACGGGCGCCGTCCGCTCCAGGAGTCGGCTATGAAAGGACGTTTCATCGGCTGAGAGGTTTGCCTCTCTGTCGAGTGACATATGCGCAGCAGCACCAAGCATTGGTGAGCTGCTGCGCATTTAAATTTTTTACCAATCCACCCTCAAATGACATCGATTGGGGTATGCTATGAGCGAAGATCGCGCCGCTGCCAACAAACGCCTGGTGCTCGACTTCTTCCGCTGTGTCTTCGAGGCGCGTAACCCGGATGCCGCGCGCGATTTCGTTACCGAGGATTATATCCAGCACACCGACCAGCTTCCGAGTGGCCTAGCCGCGCTGGAAGCGTTTGTTCGCACCATTTTTCCTGACGGCCCGGTGCCGACGCCTCCACAACTCCAACATCCGCCGGAATTTATCGTCGCGGAAGGCGACATGGTGGTTCTTTCCGCCGTCATGCCTCAGCCCGATCCCGAGCACCCCGGTGAGATATGTCTGCGGTATGTTTTCAACGCGTTCCGCATCTCCAATGGAAAGCTCGCCGAGCATTGGGGAAGCGCCGGTAAGGTGTATCGATCCGCGTAACGCCTCGATCCTATCGTTTCTACCAGTTGGTCACGATGCACTGGTTTCTCACTGGGGGCACGTTACATCGCTATGCGTTTTGTCAAACGTACGGCGATGTAACACTTTAAATCTGCTACATAATTTTCTCCTTAAATCGATTTCGATCTAAGGAATCATGCAGTGGCATGTCTGCTCATGGTGTATAGATTTCCTATCTCGCGTTTAAAAAATAACACATATGTGTCTTGCAATCGGCAAGATTTTGTAGCAGTAATTTTTCTGCATCGGACTCGTTTTGACGAGTGGCTTCTCCGGGCGCCTATCCCCCGGCCACAGTTAACTCACGAACGTCATTTTTGGCGTTATGAGCTATCCGTTGATTAAACCCATGAAAATGAAAATTTCTTGATATCTGTTGGGATCGATAGCCGTCTCCACACAGCGGCTTGATCATGTCTAACGTTATCAGTCTCCACTGATCAGCTCGTATATGGGTTTTCAGTTCGATGACGCATGTTTTCAGGGTACGACGACGCATTTCAGGATATTGAATGTCTTCGTTTTTCACTCGTTTCATGTCCCACCACATCAAGGTGGGCAACCTCATTGTCATCACCTGCGATGGTCACCATACGCGTATCGGAGACGAAAGCGGCAAGCCGATCGTTATCCGTTTCGCAGACCGTGCAACCCAACGGTCCATTATGTTCAATCCCGAACTCGCGCTTGGCGAGGCGTTTATGGATGGCAAGTTGTGCATTGAGCAAGGCACCATCTATGAACTGCTTGAACTGGTATTTCAGAACACGGGTGTGGATCGCCTGACGGGCGTCGCCCGATTTATGCGGCGTTTCACACGCTTGAAACGGCGTATTCACCAGTATAATCCGGTCGGGCGATCAAAGAGCAATGTGGCCCACCATTACGACCTCGATGGCTCGCTCTATCGGTTATTTCTCGATTCCGACAGTCAGTATTCCTGTGCTTATTTTGAAGGGCGGGGCAGTTCGCTGGAAGAAGCGCAGCTTGCCAAAAAACGGCATCTGGCTGCCAAGCTGTTGATCGAGCCGGAGCATCGTGTTCTCGATATCGGATCAGGATGGGGTGGACTTGGGCTCTATCTGTCCGAGATGACCCAGGCGGACGTCACGGGCGTCACGTTGTCGCAACATCAGCATGCAATTTCGAATGGTCGTGCCAAGGACATTGCATCCTCGCGTCGGCCTCGATTTTTGCTGCAAGATTATCGGGATATCAAGCAACAATTCGACCGGATCGTTTCCGTCGGCATGTTTGAACATGTCGGGATTGGCCATTTCGATGAGTTTTTTGCGAAAATCCGGGCTTTGCTCAAGCCTGACGGGGTGATGCTTTTGCATTCCATCGGCGTATTCGATGGGCCCTCCCATACCAATCCCTGGATACAGAAATACATCTTTCCAGGCGGCTATATTCCATCTCTTTCGGAAGTGCTGGCGGCAATCGAACGGCAAGGGCTGGTGGTCTGCGATATCGAGATATTGCGCCTGCACTATGCCGAAACCTTGAAAGCTTGGCGCGAGCGGTTCCTAGCCCGGCGGGACGAAGCGGTGGCCCTTTATGACGAGCGGTTCGCCCGCATGTGGGAATTCTATCTGGCGTCATCGGAGACCGCATTTCGGTATCAGGGGATGATGGTTTTTCAAATTCAGCTGGCGCGCGATCAGTCCGCGGCTCCTCTGCGGCGCGATTATATTCATGCCGCCGAAAGCCGCCTGCGGGAGCTGGAGATCTGCAAGCCCGTTCCCTTAAGCCGTGTCGCCGAATAGGCGCGGGCATTCATCCATTCATCGTTACACCTGCAGGGCATTCAGCGCTCTGCTCAAGATTGGCCGAAATATATGGCGGTCAGGAGAAATATCATTGTCTAGCAATAGTTTACATCAAGCTCGAACAGAGTGGTTCGGTAATATCAAAGGGGATGCGCTGGCCGGCGTCGTTGTGGCCCTGGCGCTTATTCCAGAAGCCATCGCCTTTTCCATCATCGCTGGCGTCGACCCCAAGGTTGGCCTTTATGCATCCTTCTCCATTTCGGTGCTGATCGCGTTCGTGGGTGGCAGGCCCGGGATGATTTCTGCCGCCACCGCCGCCACCGCCGTGTTGATGATCACGCTGGCCAAAACCCATGGCGTGGAATATCTGCTGGCCGCCACCATATTGGCCGGCATCATCCAGATTGTTGCCGGTCTGCTGAAACTCGGCCGCCTGATGCGTTTCGTGTCCAAGTCCGTCATGACTGGCTTTGTCAATGCATTGGCAATATTGATCTTTATGGCGCAGCTGCCGGAGCTGATCCATGTCCCTGCACTGACCTATGTGCTGGTGGCGGCGGGTTTGGCGATCATATATCTATTTCCTTATGTGACGAAGGCCATTCCGTCGCCTCTCGTCTGTATTGTCGTGTTGACGGCGGTTTCGATCTATTTCGGATTGGACATTCGAACTGTCGGCGACATGGGTGAGTTGCCCTCGACGTTGCCGGTCCTGCTCCTTCCCAATATCCCTCTGAATGTTGAAACGTTTCTGATCATTCTGCCCTATTCCGCGGCAGTTGCCGTTGTCGGCCTGCTTGAAACGCTGATGACAGCTGCGATTGTCGATGAATTGACGGATACGCCGAGCAACAAGAACCGCGAATGCATCGGCCAGGGAGTTGCCAATACGATAACCGGGTTTTTGGGGGGCATGGCAGGCTGCGCGATGATCGGCCAGTCGATGATCAATGTGAAATCCGGGGGGCGCGGCAGATTGTCGAGTTTGTGCGCCGGTGTTTTCCTGCTGTTCATGATTCTCGTGCTTGGGCAATGGGTGCGTCAAATTCCCATGGCCGCTCTAGTGGCGATCATGATCATGGTTTCCATTGGCACCTTTTCCTGGTCATCGATCCGCAATTTGAAGGATCACCCGCGCTCGTCCTCTTTCGTGATGATCTCCACGGTGATCGGCGTCGTCGCCACCCATAATCTGGCCGTCGGTGTCCTGGTTGGCGTGCTGTTATCGGCGGTTTTCTTCGCCTGGAAAATCGCCCAGATATTCCAGATAACCTCGACCCTCTCACCGGATGGTAAAACGCGCACTTATAAGGTCGAAGGTCAAATCTTCTTCGCCTCCGTCGAGGATTTCAACCAGGCATTTGAATTCAAGGAAGCGTTGGAAAACGTCATCATTGACGTATCCCGCGCCCATATCTGGGACATATCCAGTGTCGCGGCACTGGATATGATCGTGCTGAAATTCCGCAGAGAGGGAGCCGAGGTTTCTATCCTCGGACTGAACCGGGCAAGCGAGACAATCGTTGACAAGCTCGCAATTCACGACAAGCCCGGCGCCATGGAACGCCTTATGGGCCATTGAGGGAGACAATCATGATCAAGATCATAGGACTGATAGACGGTTCGATATATGCCCAGAGCGTCTGCGATCATATCGCATGGATTGCCGGCCGTTCCGAGGTGTCCGTGGACATTCTGCATGTCATTGGCCGTCGAGACCTTTCCACGGAGCCGGTCAATCTCAGCGGCAATATCGGCTTGGGCGCCCGAACGGCGCTTCTGGCGGAACTGGCGGAACTGGACGCGCAAAAAGCAAGAACCGCCCAACACCGTGGACGGCTTTTGTTGGAAGACGCAAAGGCGCGCCTTCAAACCATGGGCATCGATAGCGTCAACACCATGCTGCGCAATGGCGATCTGGCTGAAACCCTGCAAGAGCTGGAGGAAAGCGCCGACCTGATCGTGATTGGCAAGCGTGGCGAAGGCGCCGATTTTGCGCAACTGCACCTTGGCTCAAATCTCGAACGGGTAGTCCGCTCCAGTCACAAGATGATCGCCATCGCATCACGTGCCTTCAAGCCGATCCACAAAGTGCTGATCGCCTATGACGGCGGCGCGATGGCGATGAAGGCGGTTGACTATATATCAGGGAATCCGATGTTTGCCGGGCTCTCTATCAAACTGGTAACGGTGGGGGACGATACGCCGGAAGCCCGTCAAGCCCTTGTTGAAGGTAAGCTTAGGTTTACGGATGCGGATGTGCCGGTTGAGACGGCCATTGTTGCAGGGCAACCGGATAAGGCGATTTCTGACATTGTCGAGCGTGAGGAATGCGACCTGCTCATAATGGGCGCCTATAGCCATTCCAGGCTGCGCGCACTTTTCCTAGGGTCAACGACAACGGAAATGATCCGGGCCTGCAAAGTGCCTGTGTTGATTTTCCGCTGATCTCGAAGCGAACACTCTTTTCTGTGCGTTTTTTACAACGCACAGCGCTGTAATGTAACATGCAGGAACTCTGGCTAGCGCCATTGTCCTTGTTTGAAAGTCCAGAATGATCAAAAACTATTGGGAATTTTCCAGCCGCAATTGGCAGCATCTGACATTTGGCGCAATGCTTCTGGCCATTTCGAGTTTCGGCCAAACCTATTTCATTTCGATCTCGGGGGCGCATTTTCGAGACGCTTTTCGTTTAAGCGACGGTGGCTTGGGGACTGTCTATGCAATAGGCACGTTTTTAAGCGCCGTGACACTCACCTGGGCCGGTCGCCTGATCGACTACACAACGGTAAGAGCGTTCAGTTGGGCGGTGGCCGTTCTGCTGGCTTGCGCATGTGGACTGGTGTCGTTCAGCCCCAATGTCTATGTGCTCCTACTTGCGTTCTACCTCCTGCGCCTGGGCGGCCAGGGCCTGATGGTTCATACGGCGCTGACTGCAACAGCCCGCACGTTTCCAGCAGATGCTGGTAAAGCGCTCGGCATTATCGCTCTGGGCATGTCTGTCGCGCAGGCTACTTTTCCACTGGCCGGAGTAACGATGAACGACACGTTCGGTTGGCGTGCATCCTGGGCTATCAACGCGCTCTTTGTCTTCGCCGCTGTCGGCGTAGCACTCGCGGTCTTGCCAAGGGCGGGCGATCGGCCTTTGCGTCAGCGCAGGCCCAAAGGACAGGCCTCAACCGAGCCCAGGCGGACATCCTTGTTGCTCGACCGACGGCTCCTCATGACCCTGCCAGCTGTTCTGGCAAGCCCCTTCATCGTTACAGGCTTCTTCTTCCATCAAGGCCGCCTGGCGGAGCAGAAGCACTGGGACATCACATGGCTCGCTGCCGGATTTGTGGTCTTTGCCATTGTACAGGCGGTCTCCGTCGTGGTGATTGGTCCGGTTATCGACCGTTTTGGAACGAAGCGAATTCTGCCTTATTTTCTCTTGCCACAAGCCATTGGAATGCTTGCATTGGGATTGCTTTCCTCGTCATGGGTTGCGCTGGTCTATATGGTTCTGATGGGCATATCCTCCGCCTTCGGGTCCACGCTTGCCACCGCGCTTTGGGTCGAACTTTTTGGAGCCAATGAGCTGGCGCGCGTGCGCTCTGCGGTCGAAGCCGGATCTGTTATAGCAAGCGGTGCTTCACCTGTGATCATGGGATTGCTGATTGATGCCGGCTTTCCTTTGTCATGGCAGGCGCTGGCGTGCTGTGCATACACAGTGCTGGCCTCCATTATCGCAATCGGCGTGCAGCGTGTGAAAGTCTGATCGAACGGGTTTTTATATCGTCGACCACTGCGTCAGCGAAGACCTTGGTGGAGCGCCCCATGAGATCGGCATAGTGCAATTACCCCATTGGCAGCATGACTGCTTCCTGCGGTCGATGTGTTTTAGGGTGCTCACACGGCCTTGTTGCCGACATATTGGGCCTAATGTGCCAGCTCCATCTGGTGCTGAATTCTGGAAAAGCGGCTGTCATCCCGAATGGGATCGAAAACGGCATTTGCCAGAAACAGCCCTGGTGTGCCTCTTCGTGTCACCGCCAGCTCCAAAGCGCTAATGGCTTCATCGCGAGCGCCTAATCCGAGATGGATCATCGCCTCCGCATGCACAGCTTGGCCTCGCAGATTTGGTGACTGCTTCACCCTGGAAAGAAGACGACCCGCCTCTGATCTTTCGCCTGAAAGCCCATAGGCTAGTCCCAGCAGCCCACAGGCCGTGGCATCTTCGGTCATGATGCGTGAGGCGGCGGTAAATTCTTCGATAGCGCTATCAATCTGACCCATGTTGAGCTTGGCTTCTCCATAGGTAAGCCGTAACTTAACAAATCCGGGTTCGGCATCAAGGGCGTCGCGTGCGACTTTCGCTGCCTCCCTGAAACGGCGGGCTGCATTCAGCGTTAGCGCATAGACATTGGCCACCATTGGGGAATAAGGATCGAGATTGATCGCTTCCTCCGCTATTTGCAGCGCAGAAACGATCTGTCCACTTTGCAGATAGGTCAATGCAAGCAATATATAGGGCGAAGGGTCGAGCGGGGTGATGGCAATGGCCTGGCGGCATGCGCCTTCGGTCTGTGGCCAGTCATAGGCGTAGCTCGAAGCCCAACCCAAGATCAGCCAGACGTCGCTGAGGTTGCCATTCAGCGACAAAGCGCTGTGGGCAGAAGCGGCCAGCTTGGGCATCACCCTGGATATTGAGCCCGGCGCAAGCGATAAAAACTGTCCTAAAGCGCCAATAAGCCTCCGGTGAGACAATTGATCCAAGGGGTCGTCGGAGATGATTTGTTCATAGCGCAAGACGGCGGCGCGCAGCTCGATCAACCGCTCACGCCGGTTGATGTGGGAACCGCGCAGAAGCTGGTCAAGAAACCGGTTCTCGTTCTCGTCAGAATGGCATGGTATGTTCACCGCCTGACTCAGGATGTTGCGTGACAGCGAATCTGAAACCATTTCGCCGATGGCATTGGCTATCAAGGTGGGAGAGGGTCTCTCGGAATTTTGTGGGAAAGAAAATGTTTTGCTTCCCTGAACCAAGCCATCCAGATCGACCATTGTCGTCACGATCCTGATCCATTGCTCATCTGAGCGAATGGCGCAGCGTAACTCCAGCTCTGATCTACTCGCTCCACCGGGAAGGACCGGGACTATCGAAGAAAGCTTGAAAAGGCTGCTGGCGATCTCTTCGGATAGCTGTCGCGCCAGACGCTGTTCGTTCTCGCCCGCATTGGGTTCGCTGTCCAGATGAATGGCAATCCGGCGCGGAAAATCTTTTATATCCGCCGCGGGTAAGGATGGCTGCGAGGAGAAGATTGGCACGAGTGAGCGGGGCATGAAGGCCACCCTCACGACATCGAAGCGTCCCTCATGTTCGTAATAGCTTTGCAATCTGTTGCGAAGACGCCAGGCTTCGGTCCGGACACATGTATCGATCCGCGGATCGAAATGCTCATCTTTGCCGAATACGTCCTGAGCGATTGCATGTTCGCCAATGGCATTCGCGCGACCCGCGAGCGCCTCCTCGACAAGATACTGTAGCAATTGTCGGGAGCGCTTTGCCGTTGCGAATGTATTGCCGTTGCAGAGTTGATCCAGCGCCTCGCGTATCTGTCCCGGTGTCGGGCTTGCCAATTCTGTGTCTGCCGTGCCCACACTTGGCGCAGCGTCATGAGATGATACGCAGATGATCGAAGTCGCACTCGTATTCTTTTCCACCCGGTCTCCTCCCCGTGCTTGTCTGCGAATATACTGCTCCCAATCATTCGATAGGCTGATTAAACCTCCCACGGCCTTTGATGTCGGATGCTACAGACTTTCTGCATTTGGTTGAAACGCAGAAATTCTCTAAATCTTTGTTTTTATAAATTTCTAGATGTAAAGCCGCGCGCCACTTTTCCTCGAAATGCTCCAGTGGTCCCACTTCAACATTTGATTCCGTTTGCGCGCACTCCAGATTGCCACAGTTGGCCTAGCAAATGTCAAGTCCATTCGACGAGAACGACATGATCATCTTTTTGATAATACAGTTGTCGCCTTGTGGAAAGCCCGGTGGACAGCAAGCACGATTTGTGGATGCCGGTCGATTATTGATGCTGTTAAAAACCCAGGCCTGAATTTTATCGTCTGATTGGATAGAGATAGAGCGGGGGTAGGTTTACGACCTTGGTGTCGCTGTCTTTCGGTCCGATGCCATCGAAGAAGATGCTGACGATGAGGCCGATATGGGCTGCGAGGATTTCGTCCGAGGGCCGGAAGTTTGCGACGAGGATGTCGAACTGAGTTCCCGGTGCTGTCATGCGCACCAGCAATGTGGCATAGCGTTCAGGATCTTCAACGACATAGCCGCGGGTGGCGGCAACTTTCACGATGAGCGAGGCAATGATGCGGATCACGTCAGGCATATCTGACTGGACCTGATCAGACATGGCTTGCAGTTCGCTGCGCCTGTCAATTTCTGCAATGAGAACCCGGAAATAGGCGGTCAGCTCGGGGGCGGATGCGGCTTTGACGACCTCAAGCAGCACGCTTGTCAGTTGCTCCAGGGGATCTGCGACGGATCGACTTTCCACAACGCTGCCGAGGTCCAGCGCGAAATCGGAAGCGGCATGTGTCATGACGGCATGAAATAATTCAAGCTTGTCGGAAAAATGCGCATAGACAGTCGTCTTTGAAACGCCGGCCTTGGCGGCCACCGCATCCATAGAGGTTCTCTCATATCCATTGGCCAAAAGCAGATCGACGGCAGCGGCCATGATCAACTCTCGTTTTGATCTAGAATTCTTGTTTCGTGGATGAGGCATACCTCAGCTCCTACATGAGCGCAGCAGTCCATTCAAGGCCCCCAAGGGAGGCATGTCACAGGCACGGCGCGTGGTCTCTGTCCAAAAAGAGGGGCAATCAAGGGCTTAGTTTCTTAACCTTCCTTCACAAAAGTGCAATCTCCGAGGCTTTGAAAAAAATCAATTGACATAACTGTACTGTACCGTTTAGAACAGCATCACGTCTTGGAAATATGGAGGTAATTCAAGGATGTCCGCTCTTTCTAGTGACTTGTCGCTTATGCCCGGCCTGCCGCCCGCGCCCAGTGGGCAGCCCGCTCCAGGCATGCCACCCATGCCCGGTTTGCCGCCCATGTCTGGCCTTCCCCCAATGTCGCCCGCAGTGCCTTCAGCGCCTGTCGAGTCGAAATGGTTGACCGATAAGGGTCGTGATATCCGCGATAAGGCCCGGGCGCTTATTCCCCTTATTCGGGAGCAGGCGCGCGAAGGCGAGAAGATTGGCGCCTTGACGCCGGATGTTCTCAAGGCGCTCAGCGATATCGGTATCTACAAGATGGCCATGCCTGCTGAATGGGGCGGATATGCCCTTGGTGCGCGGGATCTGGTCGAGATTATCGCCACGCTGGGCGAGGCGGATGGATCGGCTGGCTGGGCTGGTTTCGTCGCCGTTGGAGTGAAGAACCTGCTGGCCCTTGAGGGCGAGGTTGTTGGAGAAGTTCTTGAAGATACCCGAGGTTGGGCTGGCCCTACCGTTGTCGGCGCGTCCGTTTTTGCGACGAAAGTCGGAGAAGGTCGCAAAGTCGAAGGCGGCTGGATGGTCAAGGGTCGCTGGGCATTCGGTAGCGGGTGCAAGCACGCCAAATGGGCGATGCTGGGCATAGAATATGATCCGAAGGTTGCTGGTGGTACTGGGCGCGGCGTTGTTGTCGTTGACCGTTCGAAATATGAGATTTTGGACGACTGGCACGTCATGGGCTTGTCTGGCAGTGCCAGCAATAGCCTTGCCATCAAGGAAGAAGTCTTTGTGCCTGATCGTCGGTTTCTCGATCTGAGCCAATATCCTCTGCGTTTCCAGCAATTGCATACGCGATACCAGGGCTTTGGATATCAGCAGCGCGGGCTTGCCAATCTGGTGACCGTGTCCTTGTGTGATATGTCGATTGCGCTCGGTATGGCGCGTGGAGCACTTTCGTGTTTTGCGGAGCAGGCCAAGAAGCGTCCGCCTTTTTCACTTCCGTATCCGACAATCTCGGACATGGCGTCGGCGCAAGTTGCTGCTGGCAAGGCTCTTGCCATGATCAAGGTCGCCCAGGCGACAATTGAGAGCTATGCAGACCAGGTCGATGCCCGGACAGCGGAGGGTCAAGACTTTACCCATGACGAGGACTCCGAGATCAGCTTGACCCTCGCTTACGTTGCAAGCCTTTGCGAAGACGCCATTAACCTGCTGCAGAAGACGCTTGGGTCATCGACCATGTCGCTCAGCAACCCTATCCAGCGCTTTGTCCGTGACGTTCGTGTACTGGCATCCCACGGTGCCGTTCGGCTTGATCCTCAAGCGGAGGTGAATGGTCGGCGTCTCCTGGGCATTACACCTTTCCCAATGTTTGCCGGTGCCGTGCCGGAACGCGTTAATCTGGAAGCGAAGGGGTCTTAAGTATATGAGCGATTTCACGATTATTGACGGTGTCGCTCATATTCACGAGCCGAAACTTTATGAAACCTGGCTGGACAGGGAGGATTATATTGCGGCCGTGTCGGCATCGCCGTCACCGGAAGTGGCTGCAAAAAAGCGCCTTCTTGTCGATTTTCAGGTCGACCTTGCCAAGATGGTGCGCGCCAAGGCGGTCGAAGAGAATGTCGTCGAGATCATGACGAAATATGCCGACAACGACTATATTCAGCATGATCCGAATGCGAACGGTAATGGGTTGGCCAATCTGATCGAGTATTTCAAAAAAGTGCCGGTGGATAGAGGTCCGGCGCCTCCGGTGGTCAGCGTCGTCGTCGAGGGGGAGTTGGGATGCGTGATGATGAAGCATCCGATGCCTGATCCTACTGCCCCAGGGCAAACCTACGATTGGTATATTCTCACCGTTTTTCGGGTGCGGAATGGAAAGCTGCGTGAGCATTGGAGTGCCTTCCAGAAGATGGGCGCACCCATGATACCGCCAAAGCCCCCACACTAAAGTCTGTCAGGTTGATTTGAGCCAGGCAGTTGTTCGGGCTCTTTGTTGGAGATGGCCTTTTAGAGAGGACGGTTGCCAGTTTCTATTGGCAACCACTGTTGGGTGTTGCGTTTGATAAGGCACGCAAACTCATTCCAGCACGCATAAGCCCTGCATAATTTGCACCACGGCTTCGGTTCCAGCAATCGTGCAAGGCGCGCTCTAGACTAAGGAAATCAGCAGGTTTGCACACTCCCGTGAACACATGTCGCGAGTGTGTCTGATCGAACTCATTTGGCGCTAAGTCCAACACACCATCCCGCGCTGGCTGGGATGAGCTTGCCAGCTGAGCGGCCCGATGGAGTGGGCAGATAATCTCTTATTGATAGGAAACAGACAGCCGCAATCATCGACAATAAAACCAGCGCCGAGCCCCGTCTTTGGAGGAGGGATCGCCAGGCGTCTGCATTTAAAAAGGGGCATATGTTCCATGGAACAGGCGCAGATTTCGACTATTTCACCTTTCGAGGGAAATACATTACGAACATATTTCAAAAGCTTGGTTGGTGCGCCCAGGAAAGCCAGGATGGCTTTGGCGGGATGCCTGATCTTGATGGTTATCAGTCCTGCCGGTCTTTCGGCTATGACACCTTTTGTGATCGCAGCCTTCTCAGCGGAGACCCATCGGGCGCAGTCCGATGCGCTGCTGATTTTTGTTGCGCTGCCATTGCTGCTCTCCCCCCTGATCCTGCCGCTTGCTGGCGCCTGGGTAGATCGGTGGGGGGCAAGAGCAGTTGCTATACCCGCAGTCATTTTATACGCCATGACAACCGCGATGATCCCGCTGGTCAGCGGAACGATCTGGATCTTGACCCCCATGATCATCCTGGCCGCGTTATTCGGCTTCATGTCCAGCCTAGCCGTGATTTTCAAAATCATCACATGCTGGTTTCCGGAGCATCGGGGGATCGGATTTGCACTGGTTGGGGTGCTTTCAAGCTTCGCCAATGCGCTCTTTTCTCCCTTGTTCCAGTGGTTGATTTATGGAGCGACGAACAGTGATGGGTCGGCTTCGGGCCTCCATCAACTGGGCGGCATCGGTTGGAGCGGTTCCTACTTCGTCGTCGCAGCAACCATCGCTGTTCTTGGCATTCCCTCAGCGCTCTTTCTCATCTCGGAACCTGCCAAGCCGTCTGCTGCCAAGCGCCTGCCCATGCCTGGGTCCCACTTGAATATGGAGAATGCAGCCGGAATACCTCTCAAGATGGCGATCAGGACCAAGACCTGGATATTCATCACGCTTTTTCTGGCGATCACCGCTGCAGGCCCGATGACTGTCCGACAGAACTCCGTCGATTTCTTCCAGCAACGTGGTTTTGATCTCAACGACATCGCATTTTCGCAATCTGTTTTGTTCGTGGCTTCGGTCGTCGGTCTTTTTCTTGGCGGCATGATCCTTGATCGCAGCAGACGCCCTTGGGTGATCGCACCCTTGCTTGCCATGGTTCCGATCGGCTTAACCATTGCCTATTTCAATCACGGTTCGGTTTTCCTGCTCTATGTGGCAATGAGCTCTCTTGGATTTGCGACGGGTGCGGAATCTGCGCTCGGCCCGTTCCTGGTTGCCCGTTATTTCGGACCCAAAGCCTTTGCTCAAATTCAAGGTTTGACGCTGGCAATCTGCTCACTGTCCTTCGGTCTGACGCCATTCCTGACCAGCGCAATGGCGACTGCGGCTGGTAGCTATTTCGTCCCGTTTGCCATTCTGACCGGACTGACAGTGGTTGCCGTTGCGCTGGGAGCCCTTTTACCCAATTACCCACCAGAATGGCCGACCGGGGCGGAAGTCTCTGGAAAGTAAACCAGGGTCAGGGGAAGGGGTGTGATGATCCGGTATTGCACAGCAAAGCAGGATCAGGGCGCGCTCCCGAACAACCCTTCCCATGATTGGCGACACAATAACGAGAGGTATCCTATGTTGAACCAAGCACGAGCCTCCGCTGAGCAACTCAGCCCTCACGACCAGGCGGAATTTCGCCGCGCGCTGGGTCACTACCCTACCGGCGTCTGCATTGTGACCGCGCACCATGACAATAAGCCGATTGGCATGACAATTGGCTCATTCACGTCGGTGTCCCTGGACCCACCGCTTGTTGGTTTCTTGCCTGCGCATAGCTCGCAAACCTGGCCGTTGATCGCGAAAGCTGGCGCATTCTGCGTGAATATCCTGGCCGATGACCAATCCGACCTTCCGGGGCGATTTGCGAAACGGGATGCCGATCGCTTTCAGGATATTGCGCACAGCCGTTCCAGCCTTGACCTGCCGGTTTTCGACGGCGTTGTCGCCTGGATCGACTGCACCCTGCATAGCGCGCATGAGGCGGGAGATCATCTCTTCGTCATGGGCAATGTGCTCACACTGAGTGTGGTCCGGGATCGCCCGCCCTTGCTGTTCTGCCGTGGTGCTTTCGGTGGCTTTGCGGCCGGAACCTGATGTGAAAAGCCCGGCACTTGATGTGAAATAGAAGGAACGAAAATGACCTATTTAATTCGGCAGATGGGACATGTTGTCATCTCCTCGCCTGATCCGCTTGGTGCGGCCAAAGATATTTGTGATGTGGTTGGCCTTCGTATCACGGAGCAGGACGGCGATACGGTCTATCTCTCCAGCAACGACCGCCATCACGAACTCACCTACATCAAGGGCGATGGCAAGGCCGTGGCCTGCGGCCTGGAAGCCGTCAGCGCCGACGCCGTGGACGAGGTCAAGCGTCGCGCCCTGTCGGACGGGCTGACCGTTCTCGACGATAAGCCGCTTGGAAAGCACTACGACAAGGCCGTGCGGATCGTCGCCCCTGGGGGTGCGATTTTCGAGGTGCATACGCCGATCGCCCGTAATCAGCCACGCCGGTATAACTACTCGACGCCCGGCGCCAGACCCCGCCGCATCGAGCATATCAACGCATTCGCGCCCGATACTCATGCTTTCGGCGAGTTCTGCGCAAAGGTGCTGGGTATGAAGCTCTCGGACATGACGGGCGAAGACGGTTTGCGGTGGTACCGCGCCGAAGACGGTTTCCATCACACGATCGCGATGGGGCCGGGTGAAAGCGGGCTGCACCATTATGCCTTTGATCTCCATTCTCTTGAAGATCTCGCAGCCATTGCTGACAATCTCACCCTCAAGGACCGGGCGATGGTTTGGGGTCCGGGCCGTCACGGAGCCGGAGGCAATATCTTCACCTATTACGCCGACCCGCATGGTTGCCTGGTGGAAAATTCCATCGAGCTTGACCGCATTGACAATGACGCGACCTACGAGCCACGGACCTGGGATATCTCGGAGGGTCTGGCAGGACGCTGGCTCAATCTTTGGGGCACGCCTCCCACACCCGGTTTCCTGCGTCCCGGCATAGCCTTTGATCCTAAGGTCTGATCCGGGCAGCGCGAGGGACGATTGATTGGCAGAGCCGCGGTCGGGAAAGACGAGGCCTATACATTTTGCCGTTACCCGGCTCGGCGATGGATTTTCTTGGGGCTTGTGTTGAGGAGCACGGTATCCGGGAGACGACCTATCGTCATGCTGTGACTTAATATTGCTGCTGACAATGCTGGTCCGGAAACCTCGGATAGCAGCTTTTGAGTAAATTCTTCCCCGCTATTCGGGGAGGGGTGGCGGATCAACCGGCTCAGCTGGTTGATCCGATCGAGGAGAAGCGTGCGCTGGGAGGCCGCACGCGACATTTAAAAGAAGAGGAGGAGAAAGCCTTGAAACAAGGAACGATGACGCATGCCGTCGCCAATCCTGGGACGAAGAGTCATTTCGACAACAATCGCCATGCTGAAGAAATGGGCGGAACCTTGTGTTCGACCGTTATTCGCTGCCGCGCTGAAGGCGCCGCGCTTTTGTCAGACGTTCACCGGATGAAACAGCCGAAGCCATGATAACCAAGACCGCTGCGCTGGTGTTGGTCGAAAGGACGGCCAATCTTTCGGCATCCTATGTCTCATCTTTCATACGCAGCGTTGCGAGCATTGTTTCGATGATGTCGGTCCCGGCACTTAGGGGCGATCGGCGTCGGATCAGCATAGCCGTCTTCGCTTCATCAGGACCATACGGGAGGTGGTCCTGATCGACTTGTCAGTCTGCGTCACCGCTTTGTCAGAGGCTTCACCGCAGCACAGTCGCAATGAGGAGCAGTCAATCAAACCAAACGCAACGGAGTGAGCAGGTTCGATTCTTAGGGGAGGATAATAATGCGAATTCTATACATGATCACTATACCATTGCTGTTTGCAACAGTGACTTCAGTGTTAGCCATGGATCCAGAGATTGGTGCGCAGGACCAACCCAATCTTGATGCTTTACCAGCGCCTGTTTATTCTGGTCCGCTTGCCGAGGCTGGTAGGTGGCTCCATGACAATGGGATCGATCTGCGACTGGATTACATCAATATCGCTCAGAGAGCGCCCTCCTTCGACTTCCGAAAGGTGGGGTATGGATCGTTCTTCATCGATGTAACGGGAAGTCTGACCCCGGATCTCCGGGTTAAGTTTGCAGAAACGGTCAATCTGCCAAACGACAATGTCACTGGCAATTTAACAGCTTTTCTTCCTCCAGTTGTCGGTGTCACTGATACTGCTCTTGCTCGTTTTTCTCTTGAGGCCGACTTTTTGGACGACCGCTTGACAGTCGAAGCTGGCCGTATTGGATTGGCGCGAGACTTCTCTATCAAGGGCTTTTGCAGTGGCATAAGCTGTATAAACGCGACGCAGGGAGTGAGCCTCAATCTTCCCGACGATGTGCGCTCCGTCTGGGGTGCGCGGGGTGCTTACAAACTCGCCCCCAACACGACGCTGGGGTTTGGTATAATCGAGGATAATCCAGATAACTGGCAGCATGGTGAGGGTTGGAATTGGGGTGCAGGGGATGCAGAAGGCGCTATAACAGTTGCCAATATTCGTCATGAAGAAACATTTCTGGAAAGTGCAAAGCCATTAAAATTTGAGACTGGTGTCTATTACCGCTCAACCCCTTACGAAGATGCACTTTACAATAGCGGTTGGGGAAACCCGACATTCGGAGCCAATACTAAGACGATCACCCACGATGGCGGAACCGCGGCCATCTATACACATACGCGTAAAGTCATATGGAGCGATCCTGCCAACGGCATGTTTCCAGAGAACGTGGCGGTCTACGGCGGCGTGCTTCATGTTTTTGGTGACGGTCATTCCTACCCATGGGAAGCTTATGCGGGTATCGAGTATTCTGGTTTCTGGAAAGCAAATCCGCTGGCGACAATTGGTGCTTCTTTTCACTACATTCGTCTCAGTGAAAAGCGAGCTGAATATGAACGGAATGCCCGTCTATTCTTCTCAGGCGTTGATCAGAAGCAGCCAAAAGACATGTTCATGTTCGACGTGCATGGAAGCACGGGTGTTTTTGGCAATGGCATTCTCGATTTTGGCGCGGCCTATATCATCAATCCGAACTCTGCTTTCGCTGATTTTTCTACCGCAAGGCAGAAGGATGGCGTCGTTATTTATGCGGCGCTCGCATTTGACTTGAGTACCGTCCTTGGGCTTTCTCCCCGGAGAGGTCCCTAAGCAAAGTCAGGGAACAGTCTTTAACCTTTTTGCTTGACGAGGCTTTAAAAAATATATTTTTTAAAGTAAAATATTTATAATTGGGAAGGGAGGTTCCTATGACTTGTCTGATTTACCCCTAAACGTCGTAATGCCACCCGCATTGCGCATCTGCGGCGACTCTCTTTTGCGGGCGCGGATCGCGGAGACGTGTAGCCAGTTATCAGAGGCCAGTTGGATGGTGACGTCACCATTGAGAGGCATCTGTCATATTTGATGGGAGATCGATTTATGGGGTTCAAATTCAATCAGGAGTTCCGCTATCGGATGCCCACGGTATTCGGGCCGGCCGTAGGTCCCCGGCAAAAGCCGGGCGGCGGCATGTGGGCGCTGGAAGAAACCGGTACGATGAATGCCGAATGGATGGCCATTACCTATCGCACCAGTGCGGATAAGTTAGAGGCGCTTCTGCCTCCCGGGATGAGCTTGCGCGGAGAACCGCTCATCAGTGTCTCCTGTGCCTGGTTCAAGAATCTTTATTGGCTTGCGGGGCGTGGCTACGGCATTTTGTCGATTGATTTCCCCGTAACGTATCAAGGCAAGACCGAACGGTTGGAAGGGTCTTTCTGCCCGGTTATCTGGGAGGGCGCTCCCGATGCGATCCTGACTGGGCGGGATGAAATGGGCTTTCCGAAACTGTTTTGCGATATGCCGGAAATCACCTGGGATAAGGAAAAAGCCACCGCATCCTGCGAAGCATCCTGGTTCGGCTTTAAATTTTTCGACATTGCTCTTGGTGAAATGGAAGAGGACGATGCCCCGCCG
The DNA here is from genome assembly GCF_014926405.1 of Agrobacterium vitis. NCBI lineage: Bacteria > Pseudomonadati > Pseudomonadota > Alphaproteobacteria > Hyphomicrobiales > Rhizobiaceae > Gillisella > Gillisella vitis. The sequence continues at coordinate 1,208,765 of NZ_JACXXJ020000003.1, read as the reverse complement.
AGCCTGCCTGGTTCCGGCGGTGGCGCGGCCATGTACTATAAATACGTACCTCGGACGAACCCGTTTCAGGGTGGAGGAGCAGACGTCGCTTATATCACGACGCCAGCGCCACCGCCGGGGGCGGGCAAGCCGGATGCCATCAATTTCGACGGATACGAGTTCAAGCGCTGGCGGGCCAAGGGCAGCTTCAACTGGCACAAGGCAACGTTTGAACAGCTCCCGACAACCTTTCATATCGTCAACGCCGTGGCAGATATGCCGTGTTTTGAAATCGTCAAAACCGAAATGGTGGCCTTCTCAGGTCCGGGAATTGGCGTTTCGGTCAATAGCATTCGTCCCGTAGAGCCGGGTGATCAGGAATAAGGATAATAGAATGAAACTGGCAAGATTTATTGTCGAGGGAAAGCCTCGGCTCGGTAAAGTCGTGGGCTCTGAGATCATTGATCTGAGTTCCGTGGCTCGTGAATGCGGAAGCTCAATGAAGGCGCTGATTGAGCGGTTGGATGAATTAAGACCGGCTTTGGAAGCGCTTGATAGCCCTTCTTTTGTGCTGGCTGATGTTCAGCTTGCTGCACCAATCACGGATCCCAGGAAGTTTCTCGCCATCGGGATGAATTATAGGGCCCATGCCGAGGAAGCGGCCGCCGCAGGAATACCGACGCCAAAGTCGCAATTGTGGTTCAACAAACAGGTCACTTGCATCAATGGACCCTATGACGACGTGGTGCTGCCCAGCGTGTCCGAAAAGGTCGATTACGAAGCTGAACTGGGTTTCATCATTGGCAAGCGGTGCCGTCATGTGAAGCGCGAAGACGCGCAATCGGTGATCGCCGGCTATTTCGTTGCCAATGATGTCACCGCCAGAGACTGGCAGTTCCGTTCACCGACCTATACGCTCGGCAAGAGCTTTGATACCCACGGCCCCATCGGCCCCTGGATCACGACGGCGGATGAAGTTCCGGATCCGCACAATTTAACGCTGTCCCTCTCTCTGAATGGCGAGGAAAGACAGCGCACGTCTACGGGCGACATGATCTACGATATCTGGGATCAGATTTCCTATCTCTCAACCGTTATGACTCTCGAACCGGGTGACATCATCATAACCGGAACACCGTCCAATGTCGGGATTGCAACCGATACCTTCATGAAGCCGGGCGACGTCGTTCGCGTCGAGGTAAACGGGTTGGGTTCAATCGAAAACCGGTTCGTTGCCGAAGAGCGATAATCCATCAACGTTGATCGGCAGATAGCCGATTGAGTTCCTCCTGCTTTTAGGGTCTGTCTGGTTCAACCTGAACCGGCCAGACCCTTGCAACCCCACGACCCTATGTCAGCTGAGAAAGCAGGCCCTCTCTCCTCAAGCCCTGAATTCCTCCTGCGAAAACTACATACCGCCAGCCGACGCTCCCCCGTTGCTGTGGGCAGCACACCATGCGGCAATCTTTCCAGCAAGGGCAGTCCTGTGTCGTGCTCCAGACTGATGATCTGCCGGTTGATCGCCGAGGCGGACATATTCAGTTTTTCAGCGGCTCCCCGGAAAGAACCAGCGCGGGCAACGGCATCCAGCAGGATTACGGAAGAGGAGATGAGTTGCATTTGGCGGCCCACCGTTTCATTTTCTCGAACGATAAAGCCGGAAAACTGTGCTTGTCATTCGACTTTTCATCGCGCACCTTCAAGCCGATTTTGCAAGGAGTATGACAATGACGTTTTCGCCCATGACCGGTCTCGATCACGAATACTTCCTTCGTCTCAGCTTCAAGGTCGCGCTGAGGGCCCAGGAAACAGGCAACCATCCTTTCGGTGCTATTCTGGTTGGGCCGGATGGTAAGGTGCTGATGGAACAGGAAAACGCCTATAACCCGACGCGCGACATGACGGGGCATGCAGAACGAGTTCTGATGACCCGCGCCTCGCAAGCCTACACGCCCGAACGTCTGAATCAATGCACCATGTACACGTCAGCCGAGCCTTGTGCTATGTGTGCCGGTGCGGCCTATTGGGCTGGGATTGGGCGGGTGGTTTTTGGTTTGAGCGAGAGCCAATTGAAGGCGATGACAGGCAATCATCCTGAAAATCCGACACTCGACCTGCCATGCCGTGTGGTTTTCGAGGCGGGCCAGCGCCGCGTCGAGGTTATCGGCCCTTTGCTGAGCGAGGAAGCCGCCAAATTGCATGACAATGCCTGGCGTTGATGGTTGGGAACTGTCTGGGGTTTACGTTGATGTGGGGACTGGCGATCCGGCTTGTGAAAGTGAATGACTGACGTTGCTTCCCGGTTTTGAAAAGAGGCCTTCAAAGGGGCCGTCTAGACGCAAAAGGAGATCACTCGTCTTGCGTAGATGCGCTTCAAGCCGGGAACATGCGAGTTCTGTGTCGCGCGCCAGGACGGCTTCAGCGATTTCAGCATGCTCAATGTCAACGTGACGGGGCTCTTTCATGAATGGGACCGCCATGCGTCTATATCGCTCGACCTGCCAGAACATAGAGTCGCGAAGCTTCAGCCACCAGCGACTATCGCATGCGAGAACCAAGGCATCATGGAATGCCGCATGAAGTTCAGTCCAGGCAGGACTAACGGTATCGCTGCCATCAGGATCAGACATCGAGGTATGGTGCAGTTGATGGCTGATGTCTTTGATATGACCTTCCCAGGCCAAAGACCCCTTGGCAATCGATCGGCAAAGGCAGCGAAGTTCGATTTCTATCCGTACCTCGGTCAAATCCTGTAAATCTTCGATCGAGATCGGGGTAACATGAAATCCGCGCTGAGCCTCTGCGACAACCAGACCATCTGATGTCAGACGTGCCAAAGCCTCTCGCACCGCCCCTGGGCTGACGCCAAGTTGCCGGCACAAAGTATCGATCTTGAGCTTCGACCCAGGGATAAAGCGGCCGTTGAGCAAGTCGTGGCGCAGAACCTCATAGGTTTCGAGGGTGCGGGATCGTACTGTCATCGCGACACTTCTATCTTATTTCCGTGAAAATATATTTTTCGAGGTTCTGTATATACGGAGCTAAAAGCACGCACAATCCGGAGGCCTTCATTGGTTTTTCTGATTCAGATATCTTTTTGTTTGTCACGAATTTGGTTGACCGCACGTTTCTGACCGAAACGACACTCAGCCAAACACGCTGAAGCTCCTCGCTAGACCGGTTCTGCCTTTTTGCCGGTTTGCTCGGTCCGTTGGGGCAATGCGGCTTTTTGTTTTGAGTTCGTGCATCACTGCTAACAGGCATTGACAGACCGCGATGTTCCGATAGTCTTTAATTATGATCTGTATTGCGTAATTATAGAATAATAAATGGGGAACGTCATGAAATCTAAATTGGGATTGCTGGCAACGCTGGCATTTGCACTTTTACCAGGGCTCGCACTTCTGCCGGGGCATGGTCTCGCGCAGGACAAAGGGGGGATTATCAACGTTGCCACCATTGGCGAGCCGCCAACACTGGACCCGATGGCCTCCACCGCCGATCTGGTCGGTATGACCACACAGCATATGTTTGAAACGCTGTTTACCTTCGATGATAAATGGAATGTCATTCCGCTGTTGGCGGAGACCATGCCCACGATTACCGATGAGGGCAAAACCTATGACATCACCTTGCGCTCGGGCGTGAAATTTCATGATGGCTCGGTGATGACCTCCACTGACGTGGTGGCCTCGATTGAGCGTTGGCTTGCAACGGCATCGCGCGGCAAACAGGTTGTGGCCTATATCGACAAGGTAACAGCGCAGGGCGACAATGCCATTCGCATCACGCTGAAAAAGCCCTATGCGCCGCTGTTGTCGCTGCTGGCTTTCAACAATTCCGCAGCGGTGATCATTCCAAAATCCACTATTGCCGATCCTTTGACAAAATTCATCGGCACCGGCCCCTATATGCTGAAAGAGCGCAAGCCAGACCAATATATCCAACTGGTGCGGTTTGATGGCTATGTGTCCAGAACCGATGCCGCAAACGGCTTTGGCGGCGCACGCAAAGCCATTCTGGATGAAATCCGCTTCATTCCCGTGCCGGATGCCAATACACGGCTTGAAGGCGCTGTCTCCGGCCAGTTTGACTACACGGATTCTCTCGCACCGGAGAGCTATGATCGCTTGAAAGGCTCAAAAGCCTCCGATCCCGTGGTGCTCAAGCCCTACGGTGCGCCTGTGTTTGTGATGAACACCAAACAGGGCATCATGACCAGCAAGACCCTGCGCCATGCCGTTCAGGTAGCATTGAACCCGCAAGACATGTTGCTGGCCGCTTTTGGCAACCCGGAATTCTTTGCCGTTGATGGCGCGATCTATCCTGAAGGCTATGCTTGGCACACCAAGGAAGGCATTGCCCGCTATGGCAGTGGTGACCCTGAAGCCGCCGCCAAGTTGATGAAAGAGGCGGGCTATGATGGCAAGCCAGTGCGCATTCTCACCAGCCGCCAATATGAGTTTCACTATAAAATGGCGCAGGTGGCAGCGGAATATCTGAAAGCCGCAGGCTTCAAGGTTGATCTGCAAATCTATGATTGGGCAACACTGACAACGCGCCGTGCTGATCCTGCCCTTTGGGATATTTTCATCACCCACGGCCCCTTCCCGCCAGAGCCTGTGCTGAACGGCTGGATGTCGGATAGTTACCCCGGCTGGTGGTCAACGCCAGAAAAGACCAAGGCAATTGAGCCATTCATTGCAGAATCTGATCCGGCCAAACGCCAGAAGCTGTTCAAAGAGATTCAGAAGACCTTCTATGAGGATGCGCCTGTGTTCAAGGTGGGTGATTTCAATGCGCTTTCGGCCAAGGCCAAGACGCTTGAGGGCTTCCATCCATCGCCATGGCCTTACTTCTGGAATGTCAGCTCAAAGAAATAAGCCGGTTCTTACCCTTCCCGGCTCTTACCCTTCAAAGTGAAGCAATACATCATGTCGAGATCCTTTCCTCCTGATTTTCTCTGGGGCGTGGCGGCCTCTGCCTTTCAAACGGAAGGTGCTGTCCATGCCGATGGGCGCGGACCCAGCGTGTGGGATGTTTACAGCCACACACCGGGCCGCACCACCAATGGCGATACCGCTGATATTGCCTGCGACCATTACCACCGCTACCCGGAAGACATCGCGCTGATGCGCGGGCTTGGGGTGAAGGCCTATCGGCTTTCCACCGCATGGCCACGCATTTTCCCAACGGGCAGCGGGCAGGTGAATCAACGGGGATTGGATTTCTACGACCGGGTGATCGATCTGGCCTTGCATGAGGGGATCGAGCCGTGGATTTGCCTGCATCATTGGGACATGCCCGTCGCTGTGGAAGAGAATGGCGGCTGGCGCAATCGCGATACGGCGAAGATTTTTGCCGATTACGCCGCCGTTGTCGCCAGGCATTTTGGTGATCGGGTCAAGCGTTTTGCACCGATCAATGAACCGAATGTGATTCCTTGGGTGGCCTATAATGTCGGGCGTCATGCGCCCGGCAAACAGGACTATCCCTCCAGCCTTCAGGCCATTCACACACTCAATCTTGCCCATGGTTATTCGGTATCAGCAGTGCGGGCAGAAGCACCACAAGCTGAGGTGGGCAATATTGTTTCCCTTGGTCCGGTACGTCCACACTATGACGATGCCGCCCATGAAGAAGCACGGATTCTCGGCGATTGCCTCTGGCGCAGGGTCACGGTTGATCCGCTCTGGCTCGGCACCTACCCGGAGCCGATTGCGGATGCCATGCAGCCCTTCATTCAATCGGGTGACATGGACGCCATTTCGCAAAAAATGGATTTCTTCGGCCTCAATCACTATAATCCGGTGTTTGTTGGCCCGAATAAAAAACACAACCTTTGGCGTGTCGGAAACAGCACCGCCCACGGGCATGGGACCACTCACCGATGTCAACTGGGTGGTCGATCCGGCGGCCTTTCTGGAACAGATCCGCGACACCAGCGCCCGCTATGGCAAGCCAACCATTTACATCACCGAAAACGGCGCCTCCTACCCGGATGCCCTTGGCCCAGACCGTAAGGTGATCGACAACGACCGCATCACCTATTTCAACCTCTATCTGAATGCGCTGCTGGACGCGCTGGATGAGGGCCATGACATCAGAGGCTATTTCGCCTGGTCGCTGATGGACAATTTTGAATGGGGCCGCGGTTATTCCAAGCGGTTTGGCTTGGTTTACGTCGATTACCCCACCCTGCAACGCATTCCCAAACAGTCCTACCATTGGCTCAGCGATGTGATTGCCGCCAATGCCCTATAATCCCAAGCGACGAGAGGGCAGATCATGATCAGCTATATCGTCAAGCGCCTGCTTGGCATGATTGTGGTGATGTTTCTGGTGGTGACCATTGTGTTCATCATCGTGCGTGTCACCCCCGGTGATCCCGCAGCCGTCATGCTGGGGCCGGATGCGTCAGCGCAAGATGTTGCCGATCTGCGCTCCAAACTGGGGCTGGATCAATCGCTGATCTCGCAATACGTGTTTTATATCGGGGCCTTGTTGACGGGTGATCTGGGCCGCTCGATCTTTCTGGATATGCCTGTGGGGGCAGCCCTGTTGCAACGGGCGGAACCGACCTTTTTCCTCACGCTGTTTGCGCTGCTGATTGCCTGCGTGCTGGCGCTGCCCATTGGCATTTATGCCGCCTATCGGCGCGGCTCATGGCTCGATCAAGCGGTGACGGCCATTGCTATGCTGGCGGCCAGCATTCCCAGCTTCTGGCTTGGGTTGATCCTCATGCAGTTCTTTGCGGTCAAACTACAGCTGTTTCCCGTCTCCGGTTATGGCGGACCGGGAACAAGCTTTCTGGAGCGGATGTATCATCTGGCCTTGCCAGCCATCGCGCTGGGTCTGGTCTCATCATCCCTGATCCTGCGCTTTACCCGCGCCTCCATGCTGGATGTGCTGGGCGATGATTTTGTGCGCACGGCCCGCGCCAAGGGGCTTCAGGAGCGGCATGTGGTGCTGCGCCATGCGCTGAAAAACGCCTTGATCCCGATCCTCACCGTGGTGGGGCTGACGGCGGCGGTGCTGATTTCGGGAGCCGTTGTCACCGAGACGGTGTTTGGCCTGCCCGGCATTGGCAGCCTCGTGGTCTCTGCCGTGTTGCGCCGGGATTATCCGGTTATACAAGGGGCCTTGCTGGTGATTGCTGGTCTCTATGTGCTGGTGAATTTCGCCATTGATATGCTCTATCTGCTGATTGATCCGAGGGTGCGTTACTGATGACCCAACCCATATCCTTAGAGAGCACGCCCCCACCGCAATCGGAAACCATGCGTTTTCTGCGACGCCTTTTACGCCGCAAGACGGTGGCGATTGGCCTGTGCATTCTTGCCATCTTCGTGCTTCTGGCGGTGTTGGCACCATGGATCGCCCCTTATTCTCCCTATAAACTCTCGATCATGAACCGGCTGAAACCACCAAGCGGAACCTATTGGTTTGGCACCGATGAGTTTGGACGCGATGTGTTTTCGCGCACGATTTATGCGGGGCGGCTCTCTCTGCTGGTTGGGGCGTCGGTGGTGGTGCTGTCATCGCTGATTGGCGTCACGCTTGGGCTGCTCGCAGGCTTTTTTCATCGTCTGGATACGCCGATTGCCCGGCTAATTGATGCGATGATGGCCTTTCCCGATATTCTGCTGGCCATCGCATTGGTAGCGGCCCTTGGGCCATCGCTGACCACAGTGATCATTGCCCTCTCAGTGGTTTATGCACCCCGCTTGGCCCGCATTGTGCGTGCCTCAACATTGGTGATCCGCGAGCTACCCTATATCGAAGCAGCCCGCGCGCTTGGTATTTCCACCACACACATCATGGTGCGGCATGTGCTGCGCAATCTGATGTCGCCCATTCTGGTGCAGGCTACATTTTTGTTTGCCAGCGCCATGCTGGCCGAAGCGGGCCTGTCGTTTCTGGGCGTTGGCGTTAGTCCGGAAATCCCCACCTGGGGCACGATGATTGCGGCTGGTCGGCAATATGTCGATCAGGCCGATTGGATGACGCTGTTTCCCGGCTTTGCCATCATTCTCTCTGTGATGTCGCTTCAGATCGTCGGAGACGGTTTGCGCGACATGCTCGACCCAAGACTGCAAAAGGATATTTGACCATGCTGCCACAGGAACAAGGCTTGGGCCTCCTGCTGTTGAAAAACCTACGCCCTCTGGCCTTTGGCGAGGCAACACCCCCGCAGGCCATCGATATTTTGATTGGTGCAGATGGCAAGATCATCAAGGTCGGGCAAAATATTGCCCTGACAGAAGAGGCCGAAGTCATCGATGGCAAAGGCGCATGGATCTCGCCCGGCTGGGTCGATCTGCATGTGCACATCTGGCATGGCGGCACGGATATTTCCATTCGCCCATCGGAATGCGGGGCCGAGCGCGGCGTGACCACGTTGGTGGATGCAGGCTCCGCCGGAGAGGCGAACTTTCACGGCTTTCGCGAATATATCATTGAACCATCACGAGAGCGGATCAAAGCCTTCTTGAACCTCGGCTCGATTGGTCTGGTGGCCTGCAACCGCGTGCCGGAACTGCGCGACATCAAGGATATCGATCTAGACCGCATTCTGGAATGCTATGCGGACAACAGCGAGCATATCGTGGGCCTGAAAGTGCGCGCCAGCCATGTCATTACCGGCTCATGGGGTGTAACTCCGGTCAAACTCGGCAAGAAAATCGCCAAAATCCTGAAAATTCCGATGATGGTGCATGTTGGCGAACCGCCAGCACTTTACGATGAAGTGCTGGAAATTCTAGGCCCCGGCGATGTCGTCACCCATTGCTTCAACGGCAAGGCCGGGTCTAGCATTATGGAAGACGAAGACCTTTATAATCTCGCCGAGCGCTGCGCTGGCGAAGGAATCCGGCTGGATATCGGCCATGGCGGTGCATCCTTCTCGTTCAAGGTGGCAGAGGCGGCGATCAAGCGTGGGCTTTTGCCCTTTTCCATCTCCACCGATCTGCATGGGCATTCGATGAATTTCCCGGTCTGGGATCTGGCCACCACCATGTCCAAACTGCTCTCGGTGGGCATGCCGTTTGAGAAGGTGGTCGAGGCGGTGACCCATGCACCAGCCTCCGTTATCCGCCTGTCGATGCAGGATCGGCTGGTGCCGGGAGCGCGGGCTGATTTCACCATTTTCGATCTGATTGATGCCGATCTCGAAGCAACCGATTCCAATGGCGATGTTGCCCGTCTCACCCAGTTGTTTGAGCCGCGCCATGCCGTGATTGGCCGTGAGGCCATTGCCGCCAGCCGTTACATTCCGCGCGCCCGCAAACTGGTGCGCCACAGCCATGGGTATTCGTGGCGTTGAAATACATTTGATAATTCTAGAACTGGAAACCGCGTGAGCATGACTTCACCCTCTACCGATGCCGGATTGCCAACACCCTATGAGCGCCTTGCCGCTCTGGGCATTGCGCTGCCGCCATCCCCACCGCCAATCGCCAATTTTGTCACCCATGTGCGGGAAGGCAATCTGCTGTTTTTATCCGGTCAGGGACCGCGCGAGGCAGATGGCTTTCTCTATTCCGGCAAGGTCGGGGATGATGTGACGCCGCAAGATGCCTATCGCCACGCCCGCCTCACTGGCATCAACCTGATTGCCGTGATGCATGATGCCTTGGGTGATCTCTGCCGCGTGCGCAGAATTGTTAAAATGCTGGGCATGGTCAATGCCGCGCCGGATTTTCGCGATCATCCGCAGGTGATCAATGGCTGTTCAGACCTGTTCATGGAGGTATTTGGTCAAGCGGGTCAGCACGCCCGCTCGGCGGTTGGGTTTGGCTCGCTTCCCGGCAATATCACCGTGGAAATCGAAGTGATTGTGGCGTTGCACGAATGAAAAAGGCCCTCTCAGTGACCGCGCCAGCCCATGCGTTTTTCAATGCGCTCCGCCGAGGCCTGAACATGGCCCACATAGGGATTGCCGTCAGAAAACGCCTTTTGCTCTGGCAAGACGATGGAGATGGTGGCGACGCACACACCATCCCGATCACAAATCGGCGAGGCAATACAGGCCACCGCATAATCGGATTCGCCTGCCTGAATCGACAGACGCTGCTGGAAGGCGCGCGCCGCCGCATCGGAGAGCGTTTGTGCATCAATCTCCGCCCGGCCGGTTGGCGACGAGCGGGCGCAATGGGCAAACAACTCAATGCGCTCACTCGCAGGCAAATGGCCAACGAGAAGACGGCCAGAGGCCGTCCAGTTCAACGGCACACGGGTTCCAACCCGCGAGGCGACCTGAAAATGGCTTGGCCCCTCGGCCATGGCCAGCACCAGCATATGGTCATTGTCGCGCCCGCACACCTGCACGGTCTCGCCCGCTTCGCGGCACAGATCATGCATTTCCTGCGTGGCAATGCCGATGAAATCCAGCGAACGGGAATAGGCAAGGCCATAATGGTAAAGACGTGGGCCGAGCCAGATGGCCCCGTCACCACTGCGGGTCAGCATGTTCTTGTCCACCAGATCATCGATGATGGTGTAAATGGTAGACAAAGGCGCGCCGACCGCCTTGGCAATGGCATAAGGGCCAACCGGAGCGCCGGTTTCATAAAGATGATCCAGCACCTGCAAGGCGCGATCCATGCCGCTGACGCGCGAGCGCCGCTCCGCCCGGGCCTCCGCGGGCTGGCTGTCTGCGGCAACCGATACCGTGCGTGCCTTGCTATCCATCATGCGATCCTTACCTGAATGATCGGCTATTACATTATAACGGCATAGCTGTCGATTGTAGAAATGACGGGCCTTTGCCCACAACAAGTGGAAAAGCTTATGACCAACGATATTCGCACCCAGCTCGGCCTACGCCCAGTGATCAATGTTTCCGGCACCATGACCAGCCTTGGCGCATCCATTGTGGTGCCAGAGGCCATTGCCGCCATGACAGCGATTCTGCCGCAATTTGTGGAAATCAGTGATCTTCAGCGCAAGGCCAGCGCTATTATTGGGCGGCTAACCGGGGCTGAAGCGGGCTTTATCACCGCGTCTTGCTCGGCAGGCATCAGCCTTGCTGTGGCAGGTACCATTACCGGGCCGGATCTGCTGGCCATTGAAAAACTGCCGGATATCAGCACGACGAAGAATGAAGTGCTCCTGCAAATGGGCCACCTCGTTAGCTACGGTGCGCCGGTGGATCAATCCATCCGTCTGGGCGGTGGCAAGGTGGTGTTGGTGGGGCAGGCAACATCTGCGCACCGCTACCATATGGAAAATGCCATTACCGAAAACACTGCCGCCGCCGTCTATGTCGTTTCTCACCATGTGGTGCATTACGGCCTTCTGCACTTGAAGGAATTTGTCGAAATTGCCCATGCGCGCGGCGTGCCCGTGATTGTCGATGCCGCATCGGAATATGACCTTCGGATCTTCCTCGATCAGGGAGCCGATATTGCGCTTTATTCCGGCCATAAATTCCTCGGCGGCCCCACATCGGGCATTGTTGCCGGGCGCAAGGATCTGGTGCGCAATGCCTATTTGCAAAACATGGGTATTGGCCGTGGCATGAAAGTGGGCAAGGAAAGCATCTTTGGCGTCATGGCAGCGCTGGAAGCGTGGGAAAAGCGCGACCACGCGAGCGTGCGCGCCACTGAAACCGGCTATCTGCATCTGTGGAAAGAGGCACTGGATGGCCGCCCCGGTGTAACGGCGCTGATTGAGCCAGACCCAACCCACAATCCTCTGGATCGCCTGCGGGTGATCCTCTCACCGCAAGAAGCGCATATCAGCGCCTATGATCTGGCAGGCGCGCTGGCCCGTGGCAATCCGCCAATCATCGTTCGCGACCACGAGGCAGAACATCACTATTTCTATCTTGATCCCTGCAATCTGCATCCGGGCCAAGAGGTCATCGTGCGTGACCGTCTGGTGGAAGAACTCGACAAGGCGAGAGCGTCGAATGAAGTGATCAACACACCCCATGAAGAATGGGGCCGCCATCGCTTCGATTCCATGCTGCGCTGGCCGGATTGATCACCGCCATCCTTTGTTCGAATGTGAGTTGCTGAAGGCGGCATCGCAGGATTGGATTACTGTACCATTCAGGGGTTTTATGCGATCACTCTTTCGAGTCTGTCAGGTTAAGGTTGAACCAGACAGACTCGAGGCTCTCTTGTTTTCGTTTGTCGTTTCGGGAAAACCGGGTTCCACTTTTCCCTGACAAACTCTAATGACCGGCAAAATTACCGATCATACTTCCATTTGAATTTGATAGGATGGAAACAGCCTCCTTGAGGTCGATATTTTCGCCGTCCTCAGTAACGATGTCACCCAGAAAACGTTCGATTTCAGGACCCCTCGCCAACGCTATCCCTGGTCGAGAGCTTCTTAACCATTCACGCTATCGCTTTGTTTAGGGTAGTCCGATATAAATATCGCATCACCGTGCGAGCACTGAATGTATCCCTGGTCTGAACTCCTTGCGAATCTGGCAATTGTTGCCATCACAACGTCGACCTGGACATTCGTCCGGCCACACCTCGCTGGCCAAGGAGCACGCGCTTTTTCGTTGGCTTTTGGCTGCCTTATGGCGGTTGGGTTGCTCGCGACCATGGCCTTGCCGTTTCGCTTCACCGAAGGTGTTTTCCTGGACACCCGGTATACATTTCTCGCTATATCGGGTTTCTTCGGTGGCCCCATTGCGGCCTTTCCACCGCTTATCGTGGGAATTATCAGGCGATTGATGATCGGAGGTATGGGGATAACGGTTGGCATCCCGCAAATCATCGCCGCTGCATGCATCGGTGTCGTCGCAAGCCGATTGCTTCGTGGCAAGATCCCGACTTTCCCGCAGATCGCAGCACTTGCTCTGTTCGTCGCAGTCAGCGGCGTAGCCGGCTTCTTTGTCGTGCGTCCCTTTGAGGTCTGGGGCAACCTGATCGTCGTAACGGTCGGTCCATTCATGGTGGTCTTGTTTGGGGCCACCCTGTTATCCGCTGTTGCCATGGCGCAGGAGATGAAGCGGACAAGGCTTGAAAGTGATTTGGCCGCGGCACAGATCCGTCTCGCCGATGCGCTCGCGACAATGGCGGATGGCTTGGCACTTTTCGACCGCGATGGGGTGTTGGTTTTCACCAATCAAAGATACCTCGATATCTTCAAGGAAACGGCGGATGTCAGGGTGCCCGGGAAAAACATCCGGGAAATCTTGCGGACATCCTTCGAACGCAATGAAGAAGCGCGCGTGGAATCGGATGTCGATCCTATCATCGATCGGGTTGTGGAAGGCCTGTTCCGGCCCAGCGATCGCCTGATCCAACTGGCCGACGGGCGTTCAATCGAGGCAAGAACGCGTGTCACGGGCGAGGGGGAGGCGATGATCGTTTACGCGGATATCACTCTTCATTGCCAACGTGAGGCACGGTTGCACGAGTTGAACGATCGCTTGTCGGCCTTGGCGGATACGGACGAATTGACTGGTTTGATGAACCGCCGTGGTTTGGAAGCGTCCATGGATCAAGCTTTTGACCGAGCCAAGGATCAGGGCGCCAATATTGGCCTTCTCCTTATCGATGTCGATTGGTTCAAGGCTTATAACGACACCTATGGCCATCCCGCCGGGGATAAATGTCTACAGCTTGTCGCCAACACGGTTCATGCGACGTCTAGGTCATTTGCGGGAAGCATTGTGGCGCGATATGGTGGTGAGGAATTGACCGTCGTGTTGCCGAACGCATCAATATCCGAAACCGAGGCAGTCGCTCGGCTCGTTTGTACAGCCGTGCGTACTCTGGCCATCGAGCATGTTGGAAGCGAAAAGCGCATCGTCACAGTGAGCGTCGGTGCCGCCAATCTGAAATCGATGCCGGGCCTGCGCAAGACGGATCTCCTTCTGCAGGCTGACGCGGCGCTCTATGCAGCCAAGGCGGCGGGGCGGGACTGTATCCAGACAGCTCCTGATCTCCTTCCGGTCGCCAAGCGCGCCGACAGCCGTTGATCAATTATTCCTGTGACATCACGTTCCGGGCTTTTGCCAATAGCGAAAGCCTTGCCCGACCTAGGTGATTTTAAGGGATGGTCAGCCGCTCACCTGCTGTTTGCATCACACATCAAAGATGCGCAAACACTCCGAATTTTAGGAATATCCGTTGCGGCAAAGCCGTCAGTGGAGTCTAATGCCTGGATAAGGCGAGGGGCGTGTTACAGCAGTCGTGCTGCTTTCCACGATATCCTGTGCCACCGCTACTCCAGTTTGGCGATTGAATGACGATATTTTCTGTCCGGCATATTACCTCATATCGGTATAAGAGACCGGTCGAATTCGGCGAGCACAGATTGATGTTCCGGCCGCGGGATAGTTTTGACCAGACACTTCTGAGTTCTCATCTGGATGTTGATCCAAAACCCGATTACATCAGGTGGATCCATGATGTGTTTGGCAATTGCGTTGCGCTGGTGGGGTTTACCGGCAAGGCGCGGGAACTCTGCTTCGGGACAAATATCCGCCTGGACCATACCCAGCAGGTTGAAATGGATCTGCAGATCGATGCAGAAGCTCTCCACTACCCTTTCGCATACGACCCGGAGGAAGTGGTCGACCTGGAACGGACAATCAAACGGCATTTTGCGGATCCAGACGATGAGGTTGGCAGATGGACACGGCAGTTCGTGCGGATCGGTCAGCCGACCGAAACCGGTCGCCTGTTGATGACCCTTTGTTATGCGATCCACGAGAGTTTCATCTACGCCCGGCGCTTGGAGCATGGAACGCAGACGCCGCTTGAGACGCTCCGGCTTCGCCGTGGCACGTGCCGGGATTTTGCGCTGCTGATGATGGAAGCGGCCCGGTCGCTCGGGCTCGCTGCCCGTTTCGTTACGGGCTATATCTATGTACCCGACCGCGACGGCTCAACCAAGCTTGGCGGTGGCTCCACCCATGCCTGGTGCCAGGTCTATCTTCCCGGTGCCGGATGGGTGGAATTCGATCCCACCAACGGGATTGTCGGAAACCGCGATCTTATCCGTGTTGGTGTGGCGCGTGACCCAAAACAAGCGGTGCCGCTTTCCGGAAGCTACGATGGCGACGCGTCGGATTTCGACACGATGTCCGTCCAGGTCAACGTTACCACCGATGAGCTGAGCGATACTGCTGCATAGATGGAACTGCTCGGTCGCCTGAGCGTTTTGCCGCCTGAACGAACATTCATAGCCCGCATTTCGGAAGTTTTTTATCAGAGGATGCCTATTCATCATGAATATACGCGCGGGATTTCGCATAGGTTACGAATGCCAGCAAGAGACGGCTATGCTGCTGGTGCTCAATATCCATCCATCCCGTCGCACCGATCTTCTGCAGGATCAGGTCCTGAGTTTCGACCGGCCGATTGAGGCCTGGGGTTATTTCGATGGCTTCGGCAATGCTTGTAGCCGCATCGTCGCACCGCCGGGCCTGACGACGATTTCTACGGAATTCGAGATCTACGATAGCGGTCTTCCAGATCCGGTGCCTGAGAATGCGTGGCAGCACGACATCAAGGATCTTCCGGATGACGTGCTCGTCTTTCTGCTCGGCAGCCGGTATTGCGATACGGACCGCCTTTCAGATTTCGCCTGGAAGACCTTTTCTTTTACCCCCTTGGGTTGGCCGCGGGTGAAGGCGATCCTGGATTTCGTCCACAACCATATCACCTTCAACTATCAGAAGGCTGATCTTCTCCGCACGGCTTTCGGAGGTTTTACCGATCAAACGGGCGTTTGCCGCGATTTTGCGCATCTTGCGATCACCCTATGCCGTTGCATGAATATTCCGGCGCGTTATTGCACCGGGTATCTGGGGGATATCGGCGTGCCTGATGATCCGAACCCAATGGATTTCAGTGCATGGTTTGAAGTCTATCTCGGCGGTCGCTGGCATACGGTTGATGCCCGACACAACAAGCCCCGGATAGGCCGCATTCTCATGGCGATCGGACGGGATGCCACGGACGTGGCGCTTTCAACTGCCTTCGGCCCCGCCATCTTGACGCAATTCGACGTGACAACCATCGAGTTATAGATTGTGGTATCGAACGGCAGGCTAGCTGTTTGATCTCGTGTCTTACCTTGACGTCTTCAGCGCCCTGCCATGTCACGCTTGCCGCAGGCCGATCAATGATGCCTAGAGTTTTCGGCGAGGTTTTTTGTAATCGGTGGACTTTAGAACCGGATCGATTGGCCATTGAGTCCACCCGTCAAAAGCTGCCTCTTTGAGAATTCGCAATCGTCTCGTGACGGGATTGCTCGGCGCTGTTAAGCAAAGAGTATCGGACATACAGCGCGGTGAAATGGGCAACGCGGCGAAATGGGAGGCTGCCTTGGATTTCATGAAATTGCTCAAGTCGCTTGAGGAATTGCTCTACGAGTTGGTGTCCTGGCTGCTGTTTTATCCTCTTACCATGTGGCGCTCGGTGACGAGACCTCTCAGCATGATGCGATACGCCGATCTCGAACTTGCTGACAGACCGGAGGATCAATACGACGATACCCTGAGCCCTCCCTTGTTCCTGCTTATCACGCTGCTTCTGTCCCAAGGGCTGTCGACGGCCTTTCCGTCCAGTTACGATACCACGGTTGCCGCCAAGGAACTGGGATCGGTGTCCAACTTGCTCATTGCGCGTGGTGTGTTATTCGGGATCTATCCCCTTTGCATGGCAGTCACCCTTTTACGGCGCAAGTCGGTAAGGATCACCAGAAGCTCGCTACGCCCACCCTTTTTCAGCCAGTGTTATGTCGCGGCGCCGTTCGCATTCATCATCGGGCTGGCGTTCGACTTGATGTTCATGCCCGACGGACAAGGTGTCCTGATCGGTCTCCTGACCCTGACTGCTGCCACACTCTGGTACGCGCAAGCCGAGGTTCGATGGTTTAAGCAGGATTTGGCTATTGGAGGATTGAAGGCGATTGGCGCCTTCACCCTGGCTTTCCTGGCTGCGACAGTCGTGGCGTTCTTTCTGGCCATTACCATCGGTCTTGAAGCTAAGAACCTGACACCCTGATCGACAGCTGACCTCTGCCTTCGGTACGCGACACCATCGAGCCCTTCCGTTCACCTGTGCGAAAGGTTTAACCGACCTGACCACATTCGTAGCATGCGCCTTTGCGTTGCATTCCTATCGCCATCGCGGGAACTATCCTGCCGGACCTCCATTTAGGGAACGGAGCGACAAGTTCATTTAGTGAACAGCACCTCATCGTGAAAGTCCGCAACCCTACGTTAGAAAATGACGCAAGAGTTCTGTGGTCTTGACCTCATTCCACGTCGCCGAAAAGGGGAGCGGACATGTCGAACAGCAACCAAATGGATCTTTCCCGCCGGGATCTTCTTATCTCATCGGCTGTAGCGGCCGTGGTCACAGGAGCCGGCGAAAGGAGCGTGGCAGCACAGCCTGCAGGAGACAAGATGAAATTAACGACACCTGTGACGCTAAACGTCAATGGAGCGCGCCGTGAGATTGAGGTCGATAACCGCACGACCCTTCTCGACGCTCTACGGGAGCACCTGGATCTTACGGGCACGAAAAAGGGTTGTGACCATGGTCAATGCGGAGCGTGCACCGTCATGGTCGATGGTCGGCGGATCAATGCCTGTCTGACGCTGGCTGTCATGCATGATGGCGACGAGATTACCACGATCGAAGGCCTCGGTCAGCCTGGCCACCTTCATCCGATGCAGGCAGCCTTCGTCAAGCATGATGGTTTTCAGTGTGGCTACTGTACGCCCGGCCAAATCTGTTCCTCCATAGCGGTGCTTGAGGAAATCAAGGCGAATATCCCGAGTCACGTGACGTCCGACCTCAACGGGTCTGCGCAATTGACAGCCATCGAAATCCGCGAGCGGATGAGCGGAAACATCTGTCGATGCGGCGCCTATTCCAACATTGTCGACGCCATTTCCGAAGTTGGAGGGATCAAGGCATGAGAGCTTTCACCTTTGAGCGCGCGCCCTCGATCGAGGCCGCAGTGAAAACGGCTGCTGCCAACCCAGACGCCAGGTTTATCGCCGGTGGCACCAACCTGCTCGATCTGATGAAACTCGAAATCGAGACGCCAACCCATATTATCGATGTGAATGGACTTGGTCTCGATGAAATCGAATCCACTGATGACGGCGGTCTGCGCATCGGTGCTCTCGTGCGAAATACCGATCTTGCCGCACACATGACTGTTCGCCGCGACTACGGTCTGTTGTCACGAGCCCTGGTTGCCGGTGCCTCCGGCCAGCTTCGCAATAAGGCGACCACGGCCGGTAACCTGTTGCAGCGCACCCGCTGTCCGTATTTCTATGATCCGAACCAGCCGTGTAACAAGCGTCAGCCGGGCAGCGGCTGCTCGGCCATTGGTGGGTTCAGCCGTCAACATGCTGTTATCGGGGTAAGTGATGCCTGCATCGCCACCCATCCCAGCGATATGGCAATCGCCATGCGGGCGCTCGATGCGACCATCGAAACAGTAAAAGCAGATGGCAGCCGCCGGTCTATTCCGATTGCCGATTTCCATCGTCTTCCAGGAGAGACCCCGCATATCGAAAGCGTATTGGAGCGCGGCGAATTCGTGACCGCCGTCCTGCTTCCACCACCGATCGGCGGAAAGCATATCTATCGAAAGGTCAGGGACCGGGCGTCCTATGCGTTTGCGCTGATTTCAGTCGGCGCTGTCATTCAAGCGGATGGTACGGGACGTGTTGCCGTCGGCGGCGTCGCCCATAAGCCATGGCGGATTGAAGCCGCGGAAGCGGAACTGCCAAGAGGCGCTCGCGATGCGGCGAAAGCCATTCTCGCCGATGCCCGTCCGACTGAACAGAACCGGTTCAAGGTCGATCTTGTCGAGCGTGCGCTTGGCGCCGTCCTTTCCGAAGCAAGGGGGTGACCCATGAAGTTCGATACACCTGCAACAACCAATCCAATCGACCGCCTCAAGGTCGTCGGTCAGCCGATTCACCGCATCGATGGTCAATTGAAGACAACCGGCCGGGCGATGTATGCCTATGAGTGGCGTGATCCGAACACGCGTTATGCCTATGGCTACCCGGTTGGGGCAGCGATTGCCAAAGGCCGGATCAAAGCCATGGATGTGACAGCAGCCAGGAAAGCTGATGGCGTGATTTCTGTGGTGACAACTCTGGATGTCGGTAAGCGCGAGAAGGGCAAGTTCAATACTGCAAACCTGTTCGGTGGCGATGAAGTTCAGCATTATCATCAGGCAATCGCCGTCGTGGTCGCGGAGACTTTCGAGCAGGCGCGGGCTGCTGCGGCCCTGGTCAAAGTGGACTATGATGAGGAGAAAGGGACATTTGATCTCAGTGCGGCGCGAGAGACGGCGAAAAAGCCGGATGAGTCCCAAAAGCCCGACACGGCAGTCGGCGATTTTGAAACAGCCTTCCGATCCGCTCCAGTCACCATCGAGCAATCCTATACGACGCCTGACCAATCTCATGCGATGATGGAACCGCATGCTTCGATCGCCGCTTGGGATGGTGACGAGGTGACCGTGTGGACATCCAGCCAGATGATCGATTGGTGGCGCTCCGATCTTGCTACTACCCTCGGCGTTGACAAGGAGAAGATCCACTTGATGTCGCCGTTTATCGGCGGCGGATTCGGCGGCAAGCTGTTTCTCCGGGCTGATGCCGTTTTGGCCGCCTTCGCGGCAAGGGCGGCGAAACGCCCTGTGAAAGTCGCCTTGCCGCGTCCATTGGTGATCAACAACACCACCCACCGTCCGGCAACGATCCAGCGCATTCGCATCGGCGCTGAGCGGGATGGAAAGATCACCGCCATCGCGCATGAGAGCTGGTCAGGCGATCTTGCCGGAGGTGGTCCTGAGGTGGCGGTCAATCAAACGCGGCTTCTTTATGCCGGTGCAAACCGGATGACGGCCATGCGTCTTGC
This sequence comes from Agrobacterium vitis, assembly GCF_014926405.1. NCBI lineage: Bacteria > Pseudomonadati > Pseudomonadota > Alphaproteobacteria > Hyphomicrobiales > Rhizobiaceae > Gillisella > Gillisella vitis. The sequence goes on along the minus strand of NZ_JACXXJ020000003.1, from coordinate 1,188,906 downwards.
GACCCTCGATCTTCCAGAGGGCAACGCCATGCGCGCTCCGGGCGAGGCGCCCGGCCTGATGGCGCTGGAAATTGCCATGGATGAAATGGCCGAAAAGGTTGGCATGGACCCGATCGCGTTTCGCATCGCCAATGACACCCAGGTCGACCCGGAAAATCCCGAGCGCCCATTCTCGCATCGGGACCTGATCGGCTGTCTGAAGCGCGGTGCCGATCGCTTTGGTTGGGATAATCGACCGAAGGCCGGATCTCGCAGGCAGGGCAATTGGTTGATCGGCATGGGCGTCGCCGCCGCGTTCCGCGACAACATGGTCCTTCCATCAGGCGCCCGGGTCAAACTCGATAACCAGGGCGTTGTTACAGTCGAGACCGACATGACCGATATCGGAACCGGCAGTTACACGATCATCGCCCAGACCGCCGCAGAAATGATGGGCGTTGGCATCAATAAGGTTGCCGTGCATCTCGGAGACTCTCGTTTCCCGATTTCGGCGGGTTCCGGTGGCCAGTTCGGAGCCAATTCGGCGACATCGGGCGTCTATGCGGCTTGCGTCAAGCTTCGTGAGGCGATCACCCAAAAACTTGGGTTCAATTCCGATGATATTGTCTTTGAGGATGGGGTCGTCAAAGCTGGAAACCGGTCGGTCCTGCTTGCCGAGGCCGCTGGCCCGGATGGGCTCGTCGGCGAAGATACGATGGAGTGGGGCGATCTCACCAAGACCCATCAGCAATCCACCTTCGGTGCGCATTTCGTCGAGGTGGGCGTCGATGTCGCCACTGGCGAAACACGCATCCGGCGCATGTTGGCGGTGTGTGCGGCTGGTCGTATCCTCAATCCGATTACAGCGCGCAGTCAGGTGATCGGTGCAATGACCATGGGTGCCGGAGGCGCCCTGTCGGAAGAACTGGTGGTCGATGCAAAGCGGGGCTTTTTCGTCAATCACGACCTTGCCGGATATGAGGTTCCGGTTCATGCTGACATTCCGCATCAGGAGGTTATCTTCATGGACGAAACCGATCCGATGTCCTCGCCGATGAAGGCAAAGGGTATCGGTGAACTCGGGCTCTGTGGTGTCTCCGCGGCAATCGCCAATGCCATCTACAATGCGACGGGCGTTCGGGTGCGGCACTATCCGATTACCCTCGATAAGCTGCTCGGTGGCTTGCCTGACATTGCCTGATGTCGAGTTGGGCTTGTCCGACATTGTTTGTGAGCGTTTTGGTTTGTGAGCGTTTTGGCGCTGGTGTTTGGCTTGGCGAGGGTCTCACGACAGGCATGATTGTCGCTCCGTGTCAGTCTGGATTTTCGCCTGCTGAATAGCTTGCTCACCGCAGCTTGTTATGAGAAGCGCCATTGAAAAATGGCTCTTCTCATCCCCTTTACTTTAAAGCATGACAGACTCGTGCGCAGCATTTGGGGCAACTCTTGTTCCGATCCACAGTCCATATGTGCTAGTAGCCAGATGATCGTTTCCGTGCGAACCGGGGTAAGGCCTTGTCGATGAACGGGTAACGGGACATGATCGACTTTCGCAACGTGATGAAGACTGCCTTTCGTATCAAGGCGCCGGTGCGTAGTGGTCGTGCGGATGAAGAGTTTGACACGGAGAAGGCGCAAGCGCTGGTTCGTATCATTATTGTCACCGGGACAATCAGTTACATTCTGCCAGCGATATTAATGGGAGCGACACCGGTCGAGGCATGGAACGTCGTGCCTCTTCTCAGCTATTATTTTCTGTTTTCTCTTGCGGCATACTGGTGGATAGCACGTTGGCCCGGCGAAAACAGAGTGCGCCGCGCCATTACCATTACCCATGACCTTGGTGCTCTGACCTTTACCATTGCCGTTGGAGGTCAAACGTTTCTGCCGCTGTTTGCAATCATGTTGTGGGTGACAGTCGGCAACGGTCTGCGCTTTGGACCAGCATATCTCAAAATTTCAACGGCAGCCACGCTCGCCGGGATTGCCATTATCACCTACTTCAATGCCTATTGGCGCGAAAATCCCTTCATGGTCCTGACATTGGTGGCCACGACCGTCCTCGTACCCGCCTATATCTATGCTTTGCTTGGACGATTGCGCAAAGCCTATGAAATTGCCCAGGAGGCCAGCTTGTCGAAATCGCGGTTCCTGGCGCAAGCGAGCCATGACCTTCGGCAACCGATCCACGCCATCAGTTTGTTCACTGCTTGTCTGCGCGATGCCAACCTGCAGCCGAAAGAACTGCAAATGGTTGAAAATATCGACCGATCGCTCCAGAGCGTATCGCGCCTGTTCAAGTCGCTGCTGGATATTTCGACCCTGGATAGCGGTAGGGTCACTCCGAAATATGAGAGGATCGCGATTGCCGAAGTGATCGATGACGTGTTGCGCCAGAACCGGGAAGCGGCGCAGCAGAGCGGCATTACATTGCGGACGGTCAGTTGCAGCGCAGTTGTGGAGATAGACAGGGCTCTTTTGACCACCATGGTGCAAAACATCGTCAACAACGCCATCAAATATGCGGCGGGACGCGATGTCGTCATTGGCTGCCGGCATCGTGGTGGCCGGCTGGCCGTCCAGATCTGCGATCAAGGACCCGGCATTCCCCGGGACCATCAATCCAGGGTATTTGAGGAATTCTATCAGGTGCGTGAGCGGGGCGACAAGGACATTGATGGGGTCGGCCTTGGTCTTCCGATCGTGCGGCGTCTCGGTCGCCTGCTCGACATTGATGTGGATTTGAAGTCGGATCCAGGCAAGGGAACCAGCGTCACGCTCGGCAATTTGCGTATCACGCATAAACAAGAATGGTCGCAATCGCCCTTGGCGGCGGGACACTATCCGGCGGCCATCAATGGGCTGCGCATATTGCTGGTGGAAGACGACGAGGCCGTATTGATTGCCACGGCAAGCCTGTTGCGAAAATGGGGATGCCACGTCCAGGCCGAAGCGACAATACCCAGGCATGTGGGGGATTTTGACCTGTTGATCACCGATTTTGATCTCGGCGGTGGCGTCACCGGCACGGAATGCATCCAGATCGTCCAGGACCTGATCGGCCGGCAGATGCCCGCAGTGGTGATGAGTGGCCATGACGAGGGGCGGGTCAGAGAGGACCTGGGATCGGCTGATATTCCAATCCTGTCAAAGCCCGTGCGACCGGCAGAGCTTCGTTCGGTCGTCATGGTCGCGGCGCTGGAGACACGCAGGATGAGAGAGACGAATTCGTAGCCGGTTCGGTCACACCGGAGTCTTCGTGGCGAGTGGATTGATTGATGTGCAGAATTACAATATTTATTCGGAATAAGATGTCTATTTTGAAATAATCGAGATGAATGACTATAAAGCGCTGAAAGTGTTTCTGCTGGCTGCCGAGAAGCGGAATTTTGCGCAGGTCGCCCGCGAACTCGACATGACACCAGCCGCCGTGAGCCGGGCAATCGCCGCCTTGGAGCGGGATCTTGGTGTCCAGCTCTTCGTTCGAACGACCCGTCAGGTTGCCCTGACGACAGATGGCGCCATTTTTGCCGCTCAGATCCAGCCAGCGGTGGCCGCCTTGGATAGTGCGCGGCGCGATATCAGGAACGCAAACAAGAGTGATGAGGGACGGCTGCGGATCAGCGTTCCAACCTGGTTCGGCAAGGCCATGCTGCCGCCGATCCTGTCTGGCTTCAGGACGCTCTATCCAAAAATGAGCTTTGAGATTTCCTTGTCGGATGGCCTGGTGAACATTGTTGACGACGATTATGACCTTGCGATCCGCATCTCCTCGCAGCCATCGGATAAGTTCACCATCTGGCGCAAGATCCATATCGTGCCGCGTATTCTTGTTGCAGCACCGGCAAGTAAATTCGTCGATATGCGGCATCCTGGCGAACTGACACCCGACGATTGCCTTGCCTATAGCGGCGAGAGCCGGCGGGAAAACTGGGTCCTTTCGGACGGCGGATCAAGCATGACGATTTCAGCCGGAGGGGCGTTCAGCGCCAACAGTGGAGAAGTTCTGGCTGATATGGCGGCAGATGGCGCCGGGGTGGCGATGCTGCCAGGATTTCATGTTTCGGAACATTTGAAAACAGGGCGCCTGGTTCACGTCTTTCGAGGGTGGTCGCCGCCCGATCTATGGCTGACACTTTATTATCCGCCCTATCAGGCTCTACCGCCTCGGATCGCGTCTTTCTCGAAATTTTTCGAGGAGCAGGTGGCCGCTCAAATGGTTACGCTCAATTGAGGGATCCCCTGTCGAAGATCTGCGGGTGTATCTCCTGCTTTATCTGTGACAAGCTTTACTGTGCCATGGCACTGTACCGCGCGGTTATTTCCGCAGCGACCAGCGATTGCAAACGCCAGAGATTGCGGTCACGGATCCCTTCGGCCTGAAGGTCGACTATGGTCTTGTGGAGATACTCGGCGCATGAGCCACCCTGGCCGCAGGCGCTGGCTATCAAGGACGCTGACTGCTCGTCCGGCAAGGGTTTGGTTAGTCCAAGCCGGCTGGTGCTTGCCCAGAATGTCAGGGCGCGTTGAACACCGTTTGCCGTCTTCACGTAAACCCAACGGACCATGCTCCTCACCTCCCGATACTTGATCTCCCGAGCGACGAGGGCGCGCAGATCCCGGCGGCATCGTTCAGCCGAAAGCTCGAAGACAATGCCATCGCACTGTCCGCCGCGCTCCAGGGCCAGCATCAATCCGGGCTGTGTGCTGGTGGCGCGCCAGCGCTCGATTTTGAGGGAAAACGACCTGTGCCATCCGTAAGCGGTGGCGCGTTGGCGACTGGCTGGTTCGAATTCGGGATTCCAGATCAGCGAGCCGTAAGCAAAAACCAGCAGAGGATCGCCGCCTGCCTCACTTTCAATCCTGTCGACGAGTTCATCAAGTTCAGCTTCCGTAAGGGGTGTCCAGCTAGGCTCCGGGCCGTCATCGCGGACGCCTCTGATCGTCAGGGCAACAAGCTCGGGCGTTAACTGCATCATCGTATCAATCCGCGTTCCGACGAGGGATGAGAGTTTGCCTTGGGAAACGTGGAACCCGGTTTTCCCGAAAGACAATCGACAACAAGAGAAGCGAGGCCGCGGCGGCTTTTCACCGCGGCCATGCCTTTGGATCAGGACTTCACGAAAGCCAGCAGGTCGGCGTTGAGCACGTCGGCATTGACGGTCAGCATACCGTGCGAGAAGCCAGGATAGGTCTTGAGCGTACCGTTCTTCAGCAGCTTGATAGCTTTCAGTGCTGCATCGGCGATGGGCACGATCTGGTCGTCCTCGCCATGCAGGACGAGAGTTGGGACGGTTATCGTCTTCAGATCCTCGGTCTGGTCGGTTTCAGAGAAAGCCTTGATGCCGTCGTAATGCGCCTTGGCGCTGCCCATCATACCCTGCCGCCACCAATTCTGGATCACGCCCTCCTGGACTTTGGCGCCGTCGCGGTTGAAGCCATAGAATGGACCGGCGGGAACGTCGCGGAAGAACTGCGCGCGGTTGGCAGCCAGTGCTGAGCGGAAACCGTCGAAAACTTCCATCGGCAGGCCTTCGGGATTGGCGTCAGTCTTCAGCATCAGCGGCGGGACGGCAGACACCAGAACCGCCTTGGCGACGCGACCGGCTGGCTGGCCATGCTTGGCCACATACCGGGCGACTTCTCCTCCGCCGGTGGAGTGACCGATATGGACGGCGTTCTTGAGGTCGAGGGCTTCAACGACCGCGAAGGCATCAGCTGCATAATGGTCCATGTCATGACCATCGGAAACCTGCGCCGAGCGGCCGTGGCCGCGCCGGTCATGGGCAATCACGCGGTAACCGTTGGCGAGGAAGAACAGCATCTGTGCGTCCCAGTCATCCGATGACAGCGGCCAGCCATGATGAAAAACAATCGGCTGGGCATCCTTCGAGCCCCAATCCTTGTAGAAGATTTCAACGCCGTCCTTGGTGGTGATAGTACCCATGGTCTTGTTTCCTTCGGTTGAGGTGTTGGTGGACGCAGCGAGCTTGGCTGCAAAGCTGAATGATGCGGTGAGCGCGGTCGCGGCGACGGCCGATCCGGAAAGCAGGACGCCACGACGTGTCCGGGAAAGAAGAGTGGTGTCGGTCATGTTCGCGTCCTGCGATCTTGTTTCTGTATCGTCAGACCCCTTTGTTCGTCTGATGAGGGCATATTGCCGCCAAACACCCTTGCCAACAATTGCATTATTAATTGAGATTTAATTGCGATTATTGAAATAATGCGAAGGGTCGGGCGACAACCGCGTCGCGATGATTAACGCGAACGCGGCGACTTTTCCGGTTGTGCATACTCGCCTACCGTTGGGATTAATGCCCAATGAGATTGGCAAGCTGCGAATTTTCCATCGTATTACACGATCGTCGGGGTGATGCCGCCATCGACGCGCAGGGCAGCGCCATTCGTTGCAGCGGACAATGGGCTTGCCACATAGGCAACGAGATTGGCAATTTCCTCTGGCTCGATCATTCGCTGGATCAACAACCTCGGACGCTCCTTGGCGAAATATTCGCTTTCCATCGCGTCGGCTGACAGGTTTGGATCGCTCGCGACGCTGCGCATGAAATCCTCAATTCCGGCAGAGCGTGTGGTCCCCGGCATGACGGTATTGACAGTGACACGCGTGCCCTTGGTGGTTGCAGCAAGGCCGCGCGAGATGGTGAGCTGCGCCGTCTTTGTCATGCCGTAATGGATCATGTTGGGCGGAACCAGCACGCCACTTTCGCTGGAGATGAAGATTATTCTTCCCCAATTTCGCGCCAGCATGTCCGGCAGGTAATGCCGCGAGAGCCTGACACCGCTCAGCACATTGATCTCGAAAAACCGGCGCCAATCGTCATCGCTGAAATCCTTGGATTCGTAGATGCCGAGATTGTTGATGAGAATGTCGATCTTCGGGACTGCCGCAGTCAGCACGTTTGCCCCTGCTTCGGTCGCCGGATCGGCGAGATTCAGGTTTTCACGAGGGCGGTGGAAGCGGGTAGTTTTTCCGAGGCGGCATGCCTGCTGCAGATGACGCCGTCAACGGTCAGCAAACTCCTCAATCGGATCGAACAGCGATTGGGCGTCCGATTGCTGGAGCGGTCGACACGCCGATTGTCACTGACCGATGAGGGGCTGATCTATTACGAACGGAGTCTGGCCCTGCTTGCTCGGTGGACGCCGTCTGGCGCATCGCGTTCGTGTCTTTCTCGATTTCATGGCACCGCGCCTTCAAGGTTTCCTGCAACAGCGATAGTTTTCTGCTGTGGGCGCTACGAGCACACCGTGTCTCATGCTACACTATCCCGCACGATGATAGCCGTTCGCTCAAAGCGCCGGTGTCCGTGGCGTTCGCATTGGTTGTCAATGCCTTGAAGGGCGACATTAAACTGTAGGCGTCGAAAAGTCTGAATAGAGATCGAATATGAGTGTTGCATTTACCAAGGAAGACAGTGCGGAAACGGCAGCTGAAACACTACTGCCCGAGCGCCCGATTTCGCCACATCCGAATCTTGTGACGGAATCGGGATTAAAAGCTCTGGAACGGCAACGTTTGCAAGCACGTGAGGCCTATGATGCCGCGCGGGCAATTGACGACGTCAATGAACGGCGTCGGCAGATGGCCGGCCCTTTTCGGGATTTGAACTACCTTGAAGAGAGGCTTCACACGGCTCAGGTCATGCCCGATCCGATCACCGCTGATAGCGTCTCTTTTGGGACGACCGTGACGTTCACCCGTGATGATGGACGCGTCCAAACCTATCGTATCGTCGGCGAAGACGAAGCAGATCCGAAGGCAGGATCGATCTCCTACGTCTCCCCGGTGGCAAGGGCGCTTATCGGCAAGGCTGTCGGTGATGTCGTCAGTCTTGGTGATCAAGAGCTTGAGATCACGGCTGTTTTGCCGTGACCTTTCGCGGATGCAAAACGATGTGTTATTGTTTACCCCGTATCCGCACCGATGAGACAGAATTGAACGATCGCACCAGCGAAAAGTGGACACTGGTTTTCCCTCGAGTCTGTCAGGTTCAATCTGAACCTGACAGGTTGTCGTCATTACGCCACCCCTCCGATGCGGGCCCATTGCGGAATCCACTGATCGTGAGCCTTCAACAGGTCCGTCGTCAATGACCAGATCTGGTCGAGGTCGAGTTCGGCTGCTGTATGCGGGTCCATCATCGCGGCGTGATAGAGGTGTTCGGGGTTTTCGTTGATCAAGGCAGCCACCGTCAGTTCCTGCACGTTGATGTTGGTGCGCATCAGGGCTGTGAGCTGCGGTGGCAGGGCGCCGATGGTGGTGGGCTGAATGCCGTTGTCATCGACAAGGCAGGGCACTTCCACGGCGCAATTGTCCGGTAGCGAGGTGATGCAGCCATTGTTGCGCAGGTTGCCGTAAATCACCGAGGGCTCACCCGTCCAGACCGAATTGATGATCGACGAGGCATATTCCTTCGATGGCTTGACCTCGATCTTGTCTGCGGAACGATAGGCGGCGGCCTGATCTTTCCATCGAGCAACCTGTTCAATGCAGCGCTTGGGATATTCATCCAGCGGAATGCCGAATTTCTCAATCAGATCCTCACGGCCTTCCTTGATGAAATAGGGCGTGTATTCGGCAAAATGCTCCGAGCTCTCAGTTACGAAATAGCCCAGACGGGTCAGCATTTCATAGCGCACCTTGTTGGGGCAGCGCGGGTTCCATGTTGGCTTGGGTGCACGCCCTTCCCGATAGCCTCGCAGCAGATCGGGATAGAGATCACGATAGGAGCCATCCGGCTGGCGATGCTCAAAATTGAGGTAGAACGCCATGTGGTTGATGCCAGCAGAGCGGTAGCGGATTTCCTCATAGGGAATGGACAGATCCTCTGCCAGTTCCATGGCCGTGCCCTGCACCGAATGGCATAGGCCAACCTGTTTGATAGCCGGATATTTCTCGGCAATCGCCCAGGTGTTGATGGCCATCGGGTTGACATATTGCAGCATGATCGCTTGCGGGCAGACCTGCATCATATCCTCGCAAATGCTCCACAGATGCGGCACGGTGCGCAAACCGCGCATGATGCCGCCAACGCCCAATGTGTCGGCAATGGTCTGGCGCAGGCCGTATTTCTTTGGCACCTCGAAATCGGTGACGGTGCAAGGCTCATAACCGCCGATCTGAAAGGCGACGACCACGAAGTTGGCTCCCTCCAGCGCTTGACGCTGATCGGCAAAGGTCTCCACCGTGGCGGATGCGCCAAAGGTGGAAATCAGCTTCCTGGCAACAACTTCGCTTTCTTCCAGACGCTGCGGATTGATATCCATCAGTGCGATCCGCGCACCTGATAGTGCCGGACGTTGCAGAACGTCACCGATGATATTCTTCATGAACACGGTGGAACCGGCACCAATGAAGGTGATTTTGGGCTGTTTTGTCATGATAGGGGTCTCGCTGTCTTAGGGATTATGTGGCGACGTTGAAAGCAGCTCTGACGAGCCGCTGGGTGTAGGCGGTTTGGGGATGGCTGAGAATGTCCTCAACAGGTCCTTGCTCGACGATCTGCCCGTGCTGCATCACCGCAACCCGGTGGCAAAGCGCGCGAACAACCTTGAGATCATGGGAAATAAAGAGATAGCTCAGGCCCTTTTCGTCCTGCAACTTGCGCAACAGGTCGATGATCTGGGCTTGAACGGATAAATCGAGCGCCGATGTCGGCTCATCCAGCAGAATGAATTCCGGCTCGAGTGCGACCGCTCGGGCGATGGCAATCCGCTGGCGTTGGCCGCCGGAAAATTCATGCGGAAACCGTGACAGGATGTTGCCGGGCATGCCGGCGCTGATCAGCGCCTCGCGCACGCGGTCCAGCCGATCACTGCGGCTTGTGCCGATATTGTTGACGACGAGCCCTTCCTCAATGATCTGGCCCACCGACATGCGGGGGTTGAGCGAGGAAAACGGGTCTTGAAACACCACCTGCATACGCGAGCGCAAGGGCCGCATCTGTTCGCGGCTGTTGTTCTCTATGGCTTGGCCGTCAAACAGGATCTTGCCGCTATCAACACTCATCAGTTTGACGAGGGCTTGGCCAAAGGTGGTTTTGCCGGAACCACTCTCGCCCACTAGACCCAATGTTTCATGGCGGTGCAGGGTGATGGAAAGGCTGTTGACGGCCACCAGTTCTTTCAACTGCGGTTTGAAGAAGCCACCATGTTTGAGCATGAAAGACACGCGCACATCGCGGCCTTCCAGAATGGTGGCGGAGTCAATCGGCATGGGATTGGCCATGCCCTTGGGTTCCGATGCCAGCAGATGGCGGGTGTAGGGATGCTGCGGATGTTCAAACAGCGCCGTTGTGGTGTTATGCTCCTTCACCTCGCCGTTTTGCATCACATAGACATAGTCTGAAAACTGCCGAACAACGGTGAGATCGTGGGTGATCAGGATCACCGCCATGCCAAGCTTTTTTTGTAAATCGCGGATCAGGTTGAGAATCTGTGCCTGCACGGTGACATCCAGCGCCGTGGTTGGCTCATCGGCAATCAGCACATCCGGGTTGTTGGCCAGCGCCATGGCAATCATGATGCGCTGACGCTGACCGCCGGACAATTGATGCGGATATTGGTTGAGACGGGCCTCCGGCTCCGGGATTTGCACCTGCCGTAACAGCTCCAGTGCGCGCGCCATGGCTTGCTTGCCGCTCATTTTATGGTGCACGCGGATGGCTTCCGCGATCTGTGTGCCGATGGTGTAGACTGGATTGAGCGAGCTCATCGGCTCTTGAAAAATCATCGATATCCGATTGCCACGCAGCGCCCGGCGCTGACGATCCGAGAATTTCAGGATGTTTTGCCCATCGTAGGCAATGCTAGAACGAGCCGACAAGGTGGCGCGCTTGGTCAACAGCCCCATGATGCTGCGGGCTGTGACCGACTTTCCAGAACCGGATTCGCCAACAACGGCGATGGTTTCGCCTCTGTAGAGCTGGAAAGAGACATTCTTGACTGCCTCGACTGTGCCGCCTTCCACCTTGAAGGAGACGGCCAGTTGGCGGGCATCGATAATCGGCGTGCCGAGAAGGCTGGTGTGATCGTGCCTCTGATCAGGCGCCAATGCATTGGTGGTGTTTGGCATGACTTGGCCTCCTCAATAAGGGTCAACGGCGTCGCGCAACCCATCGCCCAGCGCATTGAACGCAAAGACGGTGATCAGCACGAAAGCCACGGGAGACAGGATCCACGGATAGGATCCAATGACGGAATAGGTCGAGGTATCCTGCAACATCAGGCCCCAGGAAATCAGCGGCGGCTTGACCGCAAAGCCCAGAAAACCAAGGAAGGATTCCAGCAGAACTACGCTTGGAATGGCCAGTGTGACGGACACGATGACATGGCTCATCACATTGGGAAAAATATGCTGAAGGATGATGCGCCGATCCGTGGCCCCAATGGCCATGGCAGCCCGCACATAATCAATGCGCGCCAGCGCCAGTGTTTTGCCGCGCACTTCGCGCGACATCTGCGCCCAACCCAGCGCCGACATGACAACGATGACAAAGCCCAGAAACACATTGGTGGGAGCTGTGACCGGGATCAGCGAAGTCAGCGCCAGATAGAGGGGCAATTGCGGGAAGGCCAGAACCAGCTCCACAAAGCGCTGCATCCATGTATCGAATTGGCCACCATAATAGCCGGAGACCATGCCGACCGTTGTACCCACCAGGGTGACAATAAACACCACCGTCAAGGCAATCATCAACGACACGCGGGAGCCGTAAAAGATACGTGACAGCACATCGCGGCCAAATTTATCGGTGCCAAGAAAATTCACCGGTGTGCCATCCGTTGCGCCGAAGAAATGCCGATCTGTGGGCAAAAGGCCGAACAGATTGTAGCTGAAACCCTTGACGAAAAAGCCAAGGTTGACGGGATTATCATAGTCTGGCCCAGAAATGGGCTGGAAGGTAATAGGGTCAAGCGCCGTGCTTTCTCCCAGTGGATAGGTGCGGGGCAATACGAGATTGCCTTCTTGGTCGGTGATGCTGATGGTCTGCGGTGGCGCAAAGGCTGTGCCGGTCAGCTTCGGATCAACGGGAGCGAAAAACTCGGCAAACACCACCATCAGCATCAGCAGGCAGACCAGCACAAGGCCCATCATTCCGGTCCAGGAGCGCCGCAGGCGTCGCCAGACCAGCGCCAGATAGGTTTCGTTGCTGTGTGTGTTGGCGGGAGAGGACATGGCTATGGTTTGAACATCGGCTTTCATGCGTGCGCCCCTCCGCCCAATCGAACTCGAGGATCAAGAAGCGCCAGCAGCATGTCGGCAATGATATTACCAACAATCAGCGTGGCGGAGAGGACCAGCATGAAGGTTGCGGTGACATAGACATCGCCGACCCACATGGAGCCAACAATGGCCGGGCCAACGGTTGGCAGGGCAAAAATAATCGCCGTTTCAATCTCGCCGGTCAGCATATAGGGCAGCACGACGCCCTGATACATGATCAGCGGATGCAGCGCATTTGGCACCGCATGGCGCAAGATCACCTGTCGCTCGCTGAGGCCCTTGGCGCGGGCTGTTTCGACATATTGCGCGTTCAGCGTATCCAGCAGATTGCCGCGCATGACCCGCATATTATAAGCCAGCCCGCCAAAGGTGGCGATGGCAATCACCGGCCATACATGCTGCAAGAGGTCGAGGAATTTGGCAAAGGACCATGGCGCTCCACCATATTTGGCAGAGTTGAAGCTGTTGATTTCCGTAGCATTGAAATGGAACACCATGATGTAGACGATGATCAGCGCCATCAAAAAACGTGGCACGGTCATGCCGAGAAACGAGATGCCGGACAGCAGACTATCCACCCAGGTATATTGCCGGGTTGCCGCCAGAATGCCGAAGGTGATGCCAATGACGGAGGCAAGGATATGGCAAACCAGCGCCAGCGCCAATGTCCGGGGCAGCCGCTCGCCCACCACTTCCGACACAGGTTTGTTGTAGAACAGGCTATGGCCAAAATCGCCCCGGGTGACGATGCCGGTAATCCAGTTGATGTATTGGATGGGGATCGGTTTATCCAACCCATTGGCAATTTTATAGGCCTGCGCCTGCGCATCGGCGGCTTCAAACGATGCGCCGCCTTGATTGATCATCTGGGAACGGATGTAGTCGCTGTAATCCCCCGGAGGGGCCTTGATGATGGCAAAGGTCACAACGCTGAGAACAAACAGCACAGGAATGGCAGAGGCTATGCGCACAAGCAGAAATCTAAACATGGGAATGTGCTCTCTTGTGTTTCAGGGAGTTGCCTTCAGCCTGCGCAAAAGTCACAGGCTGAAGCGCTGCTGATCAGTTGAGAGGTTTGTTTTCGCCCGGCTTGCCGGGAAGCTGGTTTTTGAACAGTTCGAAATCACCCTGCTTGTCTGCGGCGACAAACATGCGTTCGCGGATGATGGTGTCTTCCGCCCAGTTGAACATGAAGATCGGAGCGCCGACCGGAACGTTGGAGAACCGCTTGTTGATGATCAGCGCACCGGGATATTCCGTCAGTCCAATGGTATCGACATTTTCAGTGGCGATTTTCTGATATTGTTTCATTAAATCCCGTCGCTCGACATTGTCCTGAGACGCAATGAACCTGTTGACGATGGCAACTAGCTGCTTCTCATAGGGCATCAGATCAACCGTGCCGTCCTTCCCCGCGCGGTGATGCCCGCTGGTGCGTGGCCCGGTCGGTGCCAATTGCGCGGTGTTTTGCACCACGGATGTCATGTCGGGATCATTGCGGCGGATCATCCAATCGAACCGGCCGCCAAAATTGGCCTGATCGCGTTTGACACCATCCAGTGAGTTCAGCACCACTTTCAGGCCGAGCTTTTCCATCTGGCCAATCACGCCTTCGGCAAGATTGCGATCGGTTCCATAGTCTGAAGTGGACAGCAGAACGATCTGCACATCCTGACCACCCGCCACGCCCGCCGGGAAATTGACGAAGCCGTCGCCATCGGTATCCTTCAGCCCGGCCTTGGCCAGAAGTGCCTTGGCACCGGCCAGATCGAAGGGATAATAGATCGTTGACTGGCGATCATAAAAGCTCGTTCCTGACGACAATCCGCCCGGATAAATGGCGGTGAACGGTCCCTTGACCAGCGATTCCCCGATCTTCTTACGATCCAGTGCCATGGTAATGGCTTTGCGGAAATCGGGATTGCGGTTCAGCTCGCGCACGGCCTGGCCACGCGCATCGGGATCACCCCAGCCATTGGCCGAATAGTTGAGCCGCAGATTATAGCCAATCAGACGCGCGCCAAAGGCAAGGCGGGAAGGGGCAGATGGCTGCGCTGCCCGCTTCAGGCTTTCGACAAAATTCTCCGGCTGCTCAAGATTGGAGAGGTCGCCGGAGCCGGCAATCGCCTGCACATCGCGGTCGGCCCATGTGGAGAGCTTGTAGTGGATCTCATTGATATAGGGCAGTTGATGCCCCTGCTCATCCACCTTCCAGTAATAGGGATTGCGGCGCAGCACGATCATATCATCAGAACGATAGGACACGGGCACCCAGGCACCCATCACCGGAATGTTCATATATTCAGGCGGAAAGCCGTTCTTATACTGATCATAGGTGAAGTCCTTGGCATATTTCGGGTGCTTTGTTTTGAGGATATGGGCTGGACCGGGGCAGAATGTTCCGTAAGCCATGGCGAACATATATTGTCGCGGAAACGCCTCCTTGAAGGTCCATTCGACGGTATAATCATCAATGGCCTTCAGTGTCGTGCCTTCACCAAAGGTTTCGGGCGTTGCGCCGTTCAAGGGTGTGACATTTCTGTCCAGCACATTGTCATTCCAGTAGAACATCACATCATCAGAGGTAAACGGTGCCCCATCCGACCATTTTGCGCCCTCAATCAGATGCATGGTCAGCTTGTGTCCATCCGCAGACCAATCCCAGCTCTTGGCGAGATTAGGCAAAGGTTCGACATCATCGGCCTTCACCTGAAACAGCGGGGCTGTACGCGTCAGGCATTCGGACATGGCAATATCGATACCGCCCCAGCCTTGGGTCTGGCCCGCCGAATAGTTCCAGCCCTCGGGCCTGCCACCAATCACGTGGCGCAAGGTATCGCCATAGACGCCGATGCCGTCGGGCATATTGCCGGTTTTGAACACCAGAGGCTCTTTCGGCAGCCGCTCCTTCACCGGCGGCAGTTTGCCGGTTTTGACGAATTTCTCCGTCACCCAATCCGGCTCGCTGTAATTCGGCAAGGCCTTGAACTCCTCAATGGAGTCACGCGGCACATAGGTGATCTTGCCTTGCCCCGGAAAGGGCGGAGCCTCGGGCACCACAGTCGGCTCGGACGCAAAGGCTGCAACAGCAAAAACCGACACGCCGAGCAACAGGGCAGCGGACTTTCCGGTATGGATGACGTTTTTCATGATGGTTGTTCCCTCCTCACTTCTTGTAGCTGTGCCGCAAAATGCGCGGCGCTCCCTTGCGGGTCATGGCATCCAGTCCCTCCTCAGAAACCGGATGTCATGTTTTTGTCTGGATCAGCTTGCGGCCTTCAGCTTTGTCGCTTGTTTTTCGGCCCGCAATTCATCAATGGAGCGCACATCGCGTCGGGCAACGCCCTTCCAGTCGCGTGTCTTGACGGTGGCGCGGCTCAGGCGCTCCTTGGCCTGCGGAATGGCATGGGCATATTGCGGCAGCCATTCGGCCTGGGCCACCACCATTTCATCCACCATCTGCCAGACTTCTTCCGGCGTGCAGATCGCCCCCACCAGCGGATCATGCAGCACCGCGAGTTTCAGAAGATCGATATCCCCCGAAATAGCCGCATGCACTGACATCCGCTGGACATTGATGGAGGAAATGCAGGTGGCTGCACAGGCTTCCGGCAGGGTGATACCCGCCACCATGTTGATGCCGAAGCGATCAACAAATCCGGGTGATTCAATAATCGCATCCGAGGGAAGATTGGTGATAATGCCATTGTTCTTCACGTTGAAATGGCCGCGATAAACTCGACCGGTTTCCAGCGCTTCGAGAATATGGCTGGCATGTTCATTGGAGCGTTTGGCCGGATCAAGCGGCTTGCCCGCACTTTCCAGAAACTGCGGAAACTCGGTTTCAAACCAGTTGCGGGTCTCTGTCGAATAGCGCAGATAGCCGCCGGTTTCGCCATGAATCCAGTCGGACATGTCAATCCAGCGGGTAATCTCTTCCGGCCGCTTGCGATACCATGGCAAATATTCCGACAAATGGCCGTTGCTCTCGGTCGAATACACCCCGAAGCGTTTCAAAACATCGATACGCAGTTTTTCCTGCTGCGAAAATACGGGATGGGCCTCAAAGGCGTCGATCAGCTCCTGCTTGCCAATCTTGCGGCCCTTGACGCGCACATCGACAAACCAAGTCTGGTGATTAATACCAGAGCAAATATAGTCCAGCTCGCCCGGGCCTGCGCCCAAAATCTCGGCTATCTGCTCTGCGCCATGCTGCACACCGTGGCAAAGGCCGATCGTATCGACCTTGCCATATTCAATCGCCGCCCAGGTATTCATCGCCATGGGGTTGGCATAGTTGAGGAATTTTGCGCCCGGCTCGGCCAGTTCGCGGATATCCTTGCAGAAATCCAGAATGACCGGAATATTGCGCTGGCCATAGAGAATACCGCCGGCGCAAATCGTATCCCCCACGCATTGATCAACACCATATTTCAGCGGAATGCTGATATCATCGGCATAGGCCCCAAGACCGCCGACGCGCACGCAGCTGATAATATAGCGCGCCCCGGCAATGGCGTCGCGGCGATCCGTAGACGCCGTGACCTTGGCAGGAAGCCTGTTTGCCTCGACAATCCGGTCCAGAATTGTCTTGATCATATCAAGATTATGCTGGCTGATATCCGTGAGCGCAAATTCCACATTGTGAAACTCCGGCACGCTCAAAAGGTCGGTGAAAAGCTTCTTGGTAAAGCCGACGCTGCCAGCCCCGATGATGGCGATCTTGAAGCTGCTCATACAATGCTCCTCCACATATGTTAGACCGTTTTGTCTGGAGAGGGTAAAATTGATTCGCACAGGCGAAATGAAGCGCCCCGTCGATGCCGGTCGCATTCCCCACGAATATTGCTACGATCAATGTATATTTTCCTCTTGGGCGGCATTATCTGTAAAATCGTTCAGACCGCCAGAGAGGTATTATGCTTTCATGGGTAATTCTGTGCTAAAGACGATGATTGACGCTGGGCCGATCATGCGCACCGTTTCGCTGCCTCGGGGCCGCCATAGCCTGCATACCATGCCGACAAGCACAGGCTATGAAGTGCGCAGCGATGCCACCTATGACTGGGATGGCAGGAAGCGCGGGCAAACACCGTTTACCGTTCTTCAATACACGATCTCGGGTGCTGGAAACCTGCGCTATGAAAACAGCACCTATCGGGTCCTGCCGGGCCAGACATTGCTGGTCCTGGTGCCGCATAATCATCGATATTGGCTGGAGCCAGGGGGGCGCTGGGAGTTCTTCTGGATTTCGATGAATGGCGAGGAAGCGCTGCGAATCCATAACGCGATCCTCGCCGCCATGGGACCTATTCTCAATCTGAACCAGCAGACCGTCGAGCATCTTGCCGATTGCAGCCAACGCCTCATTGCCGGGGGCGCGGAGACGCCGGGACGGGCCTCTGCAATCGCCTATGAGGCCGCCATGGCGCTTTATGACGATGTGTTTGGCTCACATCCGACCTTGAGCGCGGAATATCGCACAATGCAGCATGTCATCGATCATATTTCGGCCAATCTGGATCAGTCTCTTTCCGTTGAGCAACTGGCGGCAGTGTCTGGTCTCAGCCGAGCCCATTTCTCACGGGTCTTTGCTGCGAGCGAAGGCATGCCGCCAGCGGAATTCGTGCTGCACAAACGTCTGAAAAGAGCGGTCAAGTTGCTGACAAAGGGCTCGCATCTTTCCGTAAAGGAGATATCGACGATGTGCGGCTTCGAAGAGCCGAACTATTTCTCCAAGGTCTTCAGGCGTCATTTCGGAGCCAGTCCGACTGAATTCAGAACGACCGGAATGTACTCAAGTATATTGCAGGGGGGCGTTGAGGCCGAGACAAAACCGGCTCGATTTCATAGGCCCGACGTGAACGAGTGATGAGGTGCAGGCGTTTTACACCATTGCCGTCGGGGCTTGTGGCTGTCCGCTTTGGGTGATGCTGTCGCACGGTTGCCATCCGTGCGACAGCGAGGGTTATAATGCTTAGGGATGCGCAGGAGTATTTAACCGATCAATAACCTGAAGCAGGATATCGGCGCAGGCCTTCATCGGCTCATCGTCAGCGCATTTGATGTCAATTCTGGTGTCGCCATCCTCAACCCGGAAATGGGCCGCCTTGGAAGGCGCCGGTGGTGGTGGTGGGCGATGGCCACGCGGACCCATCGGGCCTTCTGGGCCACGCGGCGGCGGTCCGGCACGCTCTTCCGGTCCGCCGGGCATGCCTGGCGGCGGCGGTGGTGGGGTTCCGACATCGGCATCGGGGGCCATGCCGCCCGCAACGGGTGGTGCTGGCGGCTGTGGCGGTGCTGGCGGCTGCTGGGCAAATGCGGTTCCGGCCAGTGCAGCAAGAGCGACGGCGGAAAGAATGTAACGTTTCATAGGTTTTTCCTTTGGTGGGGATGGAAAGCGCATCACTTAACGTGGCAGCCTGCTTTTGGTTCAGGTTGCTCAAGGAGCAGGTTTATTGGCGAAGTCACCGAACGGTCTATGCGGCGGCGGACCTGGCGGACCAAGAGCCGCTGTCTTCCCGCTGCTATCGATAAGGTAGCTCGCATGCACGACGCCATCGTCAAACCGACCCTGGATGGTCACGACGTCATCCTTCTTGACAAGGCCTCCACCGTCTCCAGCCGGTCCGGTTTCGACCAGAGTCTTGCCGCTGTCGTCCTGCAGGATGAACTTGTTGCCGTAAATCTCGCTGACTTTTCCCTTGATGGTGACCAGACTTGATGCCGGCATCATTGAAATCGCAACAGGAGACATTGGAGCCATTTCGGGAGCGGGGCGCACCAGCTTCATGGCACCGGCACCCCCAACCGCGCCGATGGCGAGCGCCACGGCGATTGCGGGAAGAGCCATCCAGTATCGTTTTCGTCGCTCGTGCGGAGGAGCAGGCCTGCCGGCCTTTTCCGGATGCTCGTCGCTAGGATGTTCGACCGTCATCATTCATTCTCCTTGGTGATTGACCAGAGCATTTCCGACTGCAAAACCGCTGCATGCTGTGTTGGAAATGGTCTAGGGTCTGTCATGTTCGTTTGTCTTTTCAGGAAAACCGGTTTCCATTTCCCCTGACAAACTCCAGGGATATCTACACTTCCTCTGCCGTTACCCCGCTGAACCTTCTGGTTCAGATTCAGTTCAGCCATTTTCGATAAGTCTGGCTCTTCTCCTACAAATGAAAGTTAGTTCTCATGCGCGTACTGCTCGTCGAAGACGATGAAGACCTGAGTGGCCGGATCGCCACTGCGCTCAGGTCGGAGAACTTCGTGGTCGACATCGCCCGCAATGGCGAGGACGCGCTCCATGCCGGACTGACCGAGTTGTTCGACATTGCCGTGCTTGATCTCGGGTTACCGAAGATCGATGGCGTCACGGTTCTAAAGGGGTGGCGCGAAAGCGAACGCAATCTCCCCGTCCTTGTCCTGACGGCGCGTGACGGCTGGCCGGACAAGGTGTCGAGCTTCAAGGCTGGCGCGGACGACTTCCTTTCAAAGCCGTTCAAAATTGAAGAGCTGGTGCTGAGGCTGCGGGCCCTGGTGCGCCGGGCAACCGGCCATGCTTCTTCACGCATTCAATGTGGCGCACTGATGTTTGACGCCCAGCTTGGCACATTTGAGCTGAATGGACTTCCAGTCAAACTGACTGCGCTGGAATGGCGGGTCCTGTCATGCCTCATGCTCAGGAAGGAGATGGTTGTTGATCGGCGCGAGCTGAATGAGCGGGTTTACGACGGAGACGCTGAGGTGGATTCCAACTCCATCGAAGTCATCATCGCAAGGCTGCGCAAAAAGCTTGGTTCTGACATTATCGAGACCGTCCGCGGTCGGGGCTATATGCTGACAGCGCCGGTGCAATCATGACGTTTCCTACGCTCAACCGCCCCAAATCAATTGCCGGACGACTGCTGATTTTCTCCGGCGTCTTCGTCACTCTGGCCCTCGTGGTGGCGTCTGTCGTTCTGTGGCTGGCGCTCAAAACCGTCATCCGCGAGCAGATCGATCAGCGCCTTGACACGCAGATCAGCGCGCTGGCCAGTGCGGTGGTGCGGGATGAAGGCGGTAGGCTCACGCTTTCCACACCGCTGGACGCGCCGCCGTTCGATCGCCCCGGATCAGGCTGGTATTGGCAGATCGAGAGCATGGGGCAGCAGCTCACCTCACGTTCGCTGTTGGGTGGAACCATAGACACTCCACCACTAAGCCAAGATTTCTTCCAGATGATCACCGCCACGCCGACCCCTGGAGAGGGGCATGACCATGGACAAAAGCTCTATTTGCGTCAGAGCACCCGTGATGTCGGTGGCGCCATCATGACGATTACAGTGTCCGCGCCTCAAGCAGCGCTCGCCGATCCCGCTGTTCGCGCTTTGCTTTGGCTGGCACCCAGTATGCTGCTGTTGGGCGCTGTGCTGATGATCGGCACGCTCTGGCAGATCCGCTTTGGCCTTCGCCCCCTCACATCGATGGCAGCCGACATCGACGCCATCAACCGTGGAGAAAGGTCTCGGCTTCCCGATATACCCATCATCGAACTCGCGCCACTGGCATCAAAGACCAATGCGTTGATTGAGGCCAATGACGAGAGACTGGCCGCAACACGCATTCAATTTGCCAATCTGGCGCACGGATTGAAGACACCCGTCGCCAGCCTGCTGCTGGCGCTTGATAGCGGCAACGATCAGGACGGTTCGCTGCGCGACCTCGTCGCTAAAATAGACAACAGGATCAAGCACCATCTCAGTGCCGCCCGTCGGGTGATGGCATCGGCGGCTAAGGTTGCGCGCACCAATGTGGCTCAGTCAATTGCCGACGTCTATGGCGCGATCAGCCTGATCCATGCGGATCGTGGGATTAGCTTTCAAACGGAAGTGGCGGATGGATTGTGTGTCGCCTGCGACGACAAGGATGTCGAGGAGATGTTTGGCAACCTGATCGACAATGCCTTTAAATGGGCATCGGAGCGTGTTTCAGTCGTTGCTGAGCGGGATGGACCTATGGTGAGGATCAGCGTCGAAGACGATGGTCCCGGCATCCCGTTGGAGCGTCTCCATACAGTTCTACTGCCCGGTGTTCGGGAAGACGAACGGGTTCCTGGCGATGGTTTTGGTCTGACGATTGTAACGGAAATGGCTGGTCTCTATGGGGGATCGTTTGAACTAGAGCGGCTTGCCCCGACTG
Source organism: Agrobacterium vitis (assembly GCF_014926405.1). NCBI lineage: Bacteria > Pseudomonadati > Pseudomonadota > Alphaproteobacteria > Hyphomicrobiales > Rhizobiaceae > Gillisella > Gillisella vitis. The sequence continues at coordinate 1,167,509 of NZ_JACXXJ020000003.1, read as the reverse complement.
GCTTGCGTGCGGTGCTTGCACTTCCAGCCGCCAAAGGTTCCGTCCAATAACCTGATGAAGTGCTGCTTATCTTGATTGGTCAACCAATCGTGACGGCTGACGCATTTTCTGTAAAGCACCCTTGTCCAAATTCCTTGCCGACCGCAGCCGTAAAGCCATATAAGGCACCATGACCTCTGATTCAAAGATTTTTGTTGGCCTCCGGTCGACACGTAAAAAGCCTGCTCCAGACCGTGGATCGACAGGTCCGAAATGCCAATGGGATGGCTGCGACAAGGGTGGAACGCATCGTGCTCCTGTCGGACGAAATGCCGAGGGTCTCTATCTGCTGTTCTGTGCCGATCATGTGAAAACCTACACCAAAGGTTACAATTTCGCACCCAATCTGTCCGACCCCGTAACGGCGCGCTATCAGAAGGATGCGGCGAGCGGCAAGCTGCAGACGTGGGGGACCAGCGTCAATAAGCCGTCGGAAATTCCGCTGCCTTCCACGGCCCGCTCCGGCTCTGCAAAGGCCACAAACGCACGTAAAAGCGCTGCACAGCGCCAAGCGGAAAAATTGGATACTCAGCGCCGTAAGCTCAAGGTGCTGGAAGCGAAGGCTTTCGAGACGCTTGGCCTTTCGCCGGATGCAACGCCGGAAGAGATCAGAAGCCGCTATAAGCAGAAGCTCAAAATGCATCATCCGGATGCAAATAACGGCGATCGAAACTCCGAGGATAAGCTTCAGGCTTCGATCGACGCCCATAAAATCCTTAAGCTCAACGGATTTTGTTGAGTGTAGGACACGAAAGAACAGGCAGGTTCAAGTGCGATCTATCTCCTGAATTGCCAACCTCTGAACCTACTCAACCTCCAGGATGGCCTTGATCACACCGGCTTGAGGCTGGGACCATTCATTAAAAAGCTTGACGCCATCATCAAGGTGGCCGGTATGGGTGTTCAAAGCCCGTGTCGGCACCTTGCCAGCCTCGATCTGGCGGACGACTTCGGCAAAATCGTCCGGTTGGGCATTGCGGCTGGCGATCAGCGTTGCCTCGCGCTTGTGGAATTCCGGATCAGAGAAGGTGATGTCCTGGCGAACGACGGAGAGCAGGACGTAGCGTGCGCCATGGGCGAGGAATTTGAAACCGCGCTGCATCGGAATGGCATTGCCGGTGGCATCGATCACCACGTCGAAACCATCGCCACCCGTCATCCTCTCAACTTCGGCCTCAGCCGACGCATCGGCAAACAGCGATTGATCGGCCATGAGGCGATCCACGGCGAAGGCCAGGCGATCCTCGCGGGTATCCATAACAGTCACATGCGCGCCTCTTGCCTTGGCAAAGATGATTGCCGACATGCCGATCGGCCCGGAGCCGGTGACGAGAACACGATCCTGCTGTTGGATGTTGCCGCGTTTCACGCCATGAGCGCCGATGGCCAGAAACTCGATCATCGCCGCGTCAGCGAGTGAAATGCCACCGGTCGGTACGACGTTTTCTTCCGGCACGCTCACATATTCGGCCATACCACCATCACAGTGAACGCCAAGAACCCGGATGTTCTGGCAGGCATTTGACAGCCCCTTGCGGCAGGCATGGCAGGCGCCGCAGGACAGGTATGGGACAATATAGACGGCATCGCCGGTCTTCAACCGGCTGCCTGCGGGCGCCTCCGCAACCGTTCCCGACAATTCATGTCCCATGACCCGAGGATATTCCAGGAAGGGATGCTTGCCCGCATAGATGTGAAAATCCGTGCCGCAGATACCGACATGGCGGATGCGCACGAGAACCTCATTTTCTGCACGCGGTGGCGGCGCGCGCTCGATAAGGGAGAGGCGGCCGGGTTCTTCGCAGATGAGCGCTTTCATCAGGATGTCCTTTATTCAGTGGATGACGGGTCGCGTGATTGGAAACTGACGCATCAGACCGTCTTTGACGTGGGAAACGTATAGGCGGCAATCGATTCCGGCTTCATCTCAATGGAGAAGCCAGGACGGGATGGCGGCATGTAAGCAGCATTTTGGATGACGCAGGGATCGATGAAGTGTTCGTGCAGATGGTCTACATATTCGATCACGCGGCCCTCTCTGGTGCCGGAGACCGCGATGTAATCGATCATCGAAAGATGCTGGACATATTCACAGAGCCCGACGCCGCCAGCATGTGGCCAGACCGGCTTTTCATATTTTGCCGCCAGCAGCAGCACGGCCAGAACTTCATTGAGCCCGCCCATCCGGCAGGAATCGATCTGGACGATGTCAATCGCCCCCTCGGTGATGAACTGCTTGAACATGATACGGTTCTGGCACATCTCGCCGGTCGCGACCTTGATCGGCGCAATAGCATCGCGGATCTTGCGGTGGCCTGCCACATCGTCCGGGCTGGTTGGCTCCTCGATGAAGAAGGGTTTGGCAAAGGCGAGCTTTTTCATCCAGTCGATCGCCTGGCCCACTTCCCAGACCTGATTGGCATCGACCATAAGGTAACGATCCGGCCCGATCACCTCGCGGGCAATCGTCAGGCGACGAATGTCATCCTCAAGATCACGTCCAACCTTCATCTTGATATGATCAAAGCCCTGGTCGATGGCGTCCTGCGCCAGACGACGCAGCTTGTCATCGTCATATCCCAGCCATCCGGCCGAGGTCGTGTAGCAGGGATAGCCTTCCCGTTCGAGAAGCGCGATCCTGTCGGCCTTGCCGTCTTCCGCCTTGCGCAGGATAGCAACAGCCTCTTCGCGGGTCAGCGCATCGGTGAGATAGCGATAATCGACGATGTCGGCGATCTCTTCCGGCGACATGGTCGATACGAACTGCCACACCGGCAGACCGGCCTGCTTTGCCATGGCATCCCAGAAGGCATTGACGACAGCGCCGGTGGCCAGATGCATGGCGCCCTTATCAGGTCCAATCCAGCGCAGCTGGCTATCGCCGGTCAGCTTTCGCCAGAACTGGCCAGGCGCAGCCCGCACCTCGTCCAGATCCACGCCCACCACCAGATGGCGCATGGCCTTGATTGCCATGCAGCAAATATCGTTGCCACGGCCAATGGTGAAGGTCAGGCCATGGCCTTCCAGGCCCGGGACATCCGTTTCGAGGACCACATAGGCTGCCGAATAATCCGGGTCCGGGTTCATGGCATCGGAGCCATCGAGGCTTGCGGATGTCGGAAAGCGCAGGTCGAAAACATTGAGATTGGTAATGCGGGTCATATCAGCCTCTCGGGCAGATCCGCAAAGCGGTGATGCGCATTTGCGTCGGATCTGCGAATTGAAACAAGCATGGGTGCCTTCTTCTGCTCACTTAAAAACGGGTCAATATTCGTCCCTCAAAGGCCATAAAAGCGGCGGGCGTTTTCACAAAACACCCGATCATGGGCGGCTTCCGGCACGATGGCCCGGGCCTGGGCAAACCAGCTTTGGTAATCGCTGGCGAGGGTCAGTACCGGCCAGTCGCTGCCCCACATTACCCGTTCCGGTCCTAAGAGTTCGAGGATCGTCTCGGCATAGGGACGAATGGCTTCGGGCTGTTGCGAACCGGCTTCGGTCAGCAGGCCTGATAGCTTGCAGGAGACGTTTTCAAGGTCGGCAAGTCGCGTCATCGCCTTGCGCCAGTCGCGATAGAGCCCTTGCGCGATAACGGGTTTTGCACCGTGATCGACGACGACAGGCAGAGCGGGATGACGGCGCGCAAACCTCTCCAATGGCGCGAGGTGGCGGGGCAGAACCAGCGCATCGAAGGTGAGACCCGACGCCAGCATCGCCCCGATGGCCGGGTCGAGTGTAGGGTCATCAATCCAGTCATCCTCGGCAATATCCTGCACCATCGGGCGCAGGCCCTTCAGCTTCGGATAGGTCGCCAGTTCCGTGATGACGGTAGCAGCATCCGCCGCCTTCAGGTCAACCCAGCCCACCACGCCGAGAATGAAATCATGGCGTTGCGCCAGATCCAGCAGGAAGCGCGTGTCATCGACGTTTGGCAGTGATTGAACCAGGACCGTCCCCCCAACGCCCGTCGCAGCGAGCTGCGGCTCTAAGTCTACGGTCCCGAAGTCCCGGTAGATGGCGGCAAGCTCCGGTGGGGGCCATTGGCCTTGCCGGTTTTTCATGAGCCAGAAATGCTGATGGGCATCGATGATCATGGTCACGCTCCGATCGGCACGCCATCGGCGATGATGCCCTTGTCCTTCAGGGATCGCCACACGGAGGAGGGGACGTCTTCCTGCATCCAGGCCACGTTGGCGCGGATCTGCTCGGCGTTGCGGACGCCGGATACCACGGAGACGACGGCGGGATGCAGCAGTGGAAAGTTCAAGGCCGCTGCCTGGAGCGATACGCCTTCAGCGGCACATGCCGCTTCGATTTCGGCGACGCGGGCAAGAATGTTGGCGGGTGCCTCGGCATAGTTGAACTTGCGGTTTCCCGCCAGCAGGCCCGAATTGAAGACCCCGGCCACTACGATCCCGACATTGGCTTTTTCGGCCCGGTCCAGCAATTTTAGGCTGTCCTGTTCCAGCAGCGTATAGCGCCCGGCCAGCATGGCGACATCGATATCGAACGCATCCATGGCATCCCAGACCGCCTGCCACTCATTGACGCCGAGGCCGATGGCCTTGACGAGGCCGGCCTTGCGCAATTGGCCGAGCGCCTTGAACCCGCCGCCTTTGGTCAACTGCTCCCAATAATGCCCGTGCTTTTCACCATGCGTCATCTGGCCGATGTCGTGGACATAGAGAATGTCAGGCTTCAGCACGCCCGTGCGCTGCTGGCTTGCCTCAAAGGATTTCAGAATGGCGTCATAGGTGTAGTCGTAGACCGGACGGAACGGCAGGGGCTGAATATAGGTGTCTTCCTCTGGTCCGACGGTCTCATCGGGAATCATCACACGGCCCACCTTGGTGGAGAACACGTAGTCTGCGCGCTCATGCTCGGTCAGCATCGTCCCGAGACGGCGTTCGGAGCGGGTGTAGCCATAGAAGGGAGCGGTATCGAAGTAACGAATGCCTGCATCCCAGGCGGCATCGAAGGCCCCGAGCGCTTCCTGGTAACTCGTCCAGCGATAGAGATTGCCCATCTGCGCACAGCCCAGACCCATCACCGTGAAGGAAACATCGCGATTGCGCAGCTTGCGCCTGTCGTTGACCTGCATTGTCCTGCCTATACACTGAAAAAATCCGGGGAAACGGCACGCGAGATGAACCCGCGTGCCGCAATTACATCAATAAAGAACGTTCTTGGCTTCCGGCTTGGCGATGTTTTGCTTGGTGACGACCACGACGCCGGTGTCGATGAATTTTTCGACCTTTTCTTTCGAGAGAAGCTTCAAAAGCGTATCCACGCCCTTTTCACCCATCTGATAGGAACCCTGGACGACGGTGGCTTCCAGCGTGCCGTCCTTGACGAATTCCTGAAGGTCCTGGTTGCCGTCAAAGCCGATGGCGACGAGCTTGCCAGCCTTGCCCGCCTGCTTGATCGCCCGGCCCATGCCGATGGCGGTCGGTTCATTGGCACCGAATATGCCCTTCAGATCGGCATTGGCAGCAAGAACGTCGGTCGTCTGGTTCAGCGCGGTCGCCATCTGCGACTGCGAATAGTAGGGGCCGACGATCTGGAGTTTCGAGTTTGCCTTGATATAGTCGGTAAAGCCGCCAACGCGGCCGATTTCGGAACCGGCACCCGCGACATAGGACATCACGGCGATCTTGCCTTCGGTTCCGACCTTCTGGATCATCGCCTTGGCCGCCAGTTCGCCGGCGGCCTTGTTGTCCGTCGCCAGGAAGGCCTGGTAATATTTCTCGGCATCCTTCGAGAGCATCGAGTCAATGATGACGACGGGAATGCGGGCTTCCCAGGCCTTCTTCATCGCCGGAACCAGTGCGTCCGGGTCGGATGGCGCAAGCAGTATGGCATCGACCTTCCGGTTCACGGCGTTTTCGACCATGTTGACCTGATCGGCAATGGCGGATTCCGCTGCCGGACCCTGGAAGGTTATTGTATGGGCCTTCTGCTTGCCAATCGCGGCATCCGCGCCCTTCTGGACGTTCTGCCAGAAGGTGGAATTGACGGTCTTGACGATCACGGCGATTTCGCCCGCCGAAGCAGTGAACGCGCCCGACAGTGTAAAGACTGACGCCGCAAGGGCCAGGGCTAGTTTACGCATAGTTTTCCTCCTCAGTGTGACGGGCCCTGCCGGGGACCGATGCGGGGGAAGGCTCCTCCCTTCCCATGTTCGTTCTGCCCCCGCCTGACGGCGGGTATTATTTTCGATTGCGGATCTGGTCGATCCAGACGGTGCCGAGAATGACCAGGCCTATAATGATCTGCTGGGTGAAGGCGGAGACGCCATTCATGTTCAGGCCATTGCGCAGGATGCCGATGACAAAGGCGCCGATGAATGTTCCGGAAATCGTACCGACACCGCCAATCAGCGAGGTTCCGCCAATCACCGCAGACGCGATTGCATCCAGCTCATAGGCCACGCCTTCATTCGGCTGGGCGGTGACGAGACGAGACATCAGCACGCAGCCGGTGAGACCGGCCAGCGTGCCGGAAACGATATAGGTGAAGGCGGTGACGCGGGCGACATTGACGCCTGAAAGCTGGGCGGCGTCCGCATTCGAGCCAGTGGCATAGATATGCCGACCAAGCACGGTTCGGTTCAGCACGAAGGCTGCGGCCACGGCAATGATGACCATCAGCACCACGGGATAGGGAATGCCCGGAAAGCTGACCACCGGAAATCCTTGATCGTCGATGCTTTCGAAGCGCAACAGCGAGCCATTGCCCAAAACCCCGAAGGATTCGCCAAGGCCCGAGACGGCGCGTGCGCCGGTGATTTGTAGTGCGACGCCACGCGCAATCAGCATCATGCCAAGGGTGGCAATGAACGGTGGCAGCTTCAGCTTGGTAATGACCAGGCCATTGATGACCCCGCAGGCCGTGCCCGTGAGAACGCCGAGTACCATGCCGATCCACACCGGCGCGCCGAGTTCCTTGACGGCAAGGGCGGCGACCACCCCGGCCAGAGCCAGCACCGAGCCGACCGAGAGATCAATTCCCCGGTGATGATGACATAGGTTGCCCCGATGCCGAGAAAGGCAATCGACGTCACCTGTAGCGCGATCGTCATGCCGTTATTGACGCTCAGGAAAGCATTGGAAGTGAGGGCAAAGACAGCGGCCAGAACGACCAGGCAGCCAAGCGCTGCAAATTTCTGGATGATATCCTTCTGCCGGTCGCTTAATCCCCTTTTGGATCCCTTTTCCTGGCCCGCCTGGGGTGGCTTGTCGGTGGTGATCTCAGCCATGGGTCATTCCTCGCGCGTTCTCCCGGACACGGCCGGAGGCATAAAGCATGATCTCTTCCTGCGACGTCTCGCGCGTCGTCAGTGTTGCGGTGATGCGGCCTTCGTGGAAAACCGCAACGCGGTCCGATAGTCCGAGGATTTCCGGAAGCTCGGAACTGATCAGAATGATGCCGATGCCCTTGGCAGCAAGCTCATCCATCAGCCGGTAGATGGCGAGCTTGGCACCCACGTCGATGCCTCGCGTCGGCTCGTCGAAGAACATGATCTTTGGCTGCCGGAACAGCCATTTTCCAATAATGATCTTTTGCTGGTTTCCGCCCGACAGAAGGCGGACGGGTTGGTTCAGGCTGGGCGTTTTGATATTGAGCAGATCGACATAGTGCTGGCTCGACTGGCGGTGCAGTTCCTTGTCGATCACGCCGAACGGATTGGAGACGGCCTCCATGTTGGCCATCATCAGATTGGCATCGACCGGCATCTTGACGGCCAGACCTCCCGCCTTGCGGTCCTCGGAAAGATAGGCAAGCCCTGCGTCAATGGCCGAACGTGGGTCGGAAATCGAAAGGGGCCGTCCTTCGAGCTGGATTGTTCCGCTGTCGAACGGATCGGCTCCGAAGATTGCCCGGGCCACTTCCGTCCGACCGGCGCCCATCAATCCCGCAAAACCCAGAATTTCGCCGCGGCGAAGTTCAAAGCCGATATCGGAGAAAGCGCCATGGCGGCTAAGACCCGAAACGGAAAAGATGGTGTCCTTGGTTGGTGAACGGGTCGGTGCCGGAAATTTCTCTTCAAGAGAGCGGCCCACCATGCGGGCGACGATATAGTCCACCGTAATCGCATGGAAATCATCGGTCGAGATATAGCGCCCATCGCGCAGCACCGTGACGCGATCGACGATCTCTGCCATCTCATCGAGCCGGTGCGATATGTAGATGATACCGGTTCCCTCGCGTTTCAGGTCGCGGATGACGCGAAACAGAAGCTGTGCTTCCTGTTGTGTTAGCGAGGAGGTCGGTTCATCCATGATGAGAACGGAGGCGTTGAGCGAAAGCGCCTTGGCAATCTCGACCATCTGCCGCTGCGCGACGGAGAGCGTGCGCACTTGCGCGTCGGGATTGATATCGACCCCCAGTCGGTCAAGGCATCGCTTGGCGTCCTGGCGCAGCTTGCGCCTGTTGACCATGAAGTCCCCACCGATAAAACTTAGCCGTGGTTCCCGCGCAAGATAGATGTTTTCGGCAACGGAGAGATGCGGAACAAGGTTGAGTTCCTGATGGATGATGGCAATTCCGGCTGCTTCCGACTGCAATGTGGAGGTGAAATGAACCGTCTCGCCCTTGTAGATCATGTTGCCAGCGTCTCTCTGGTAGACGCCGCTGATGATCTTCATCAGCGTGGATTTTCCGGCTCCATTCTCTCCGCAAACCGCATGGACTTCACCGGCCCTGACATCAAGGCTGACGTCCTGCAGGGCCTTCACACCAGGGAATTCCTTGGTGACGCCCTCCAGTTTTAAAAGCAGCGGCGCGGGTTTGCACTCGCCAGCGGCAAGCGACACTCCTCCCATCGCGGTGTCCTCCAATTCGTGAAAGCCTCCCAGACTTTCGATAGACAGACATAGGGCATGCCGCGATAATTGGTCAAGCCAATTATTCTTTCGCGCTTGCATGCACTGCAATATCTCGGATAAATATCGTGTTATTGATGAAATTCTTTAAATTGGACTGACCAAAATGACATTGCCCAAACGTCTTTACCAACAGATTGCCGACCAGGTTCGGCATCTGATCCAAAGTGGCCCTTATCCGGCAGGGTCGAGGCTGCCCCCGGAACGTGAGCTGGCGCAAACCCTCGGGGTCTCGCGTCCTTCCTTGCGCGAGGCGTTGATTGCGCTGGAAATTGACGGGACGATTGAGATTCGCATGGGATCGGGCATTTATGTCCTGTCCGCCAACAAGTCCGCCGCCTCTGGGCGATCACTGGGAGAGAGCCCGACGGAACTGATGCAGGCGCGTGCCGTCATTGAAAGTGCTGTTATCGTCAAGGCCGCTGCCGCAATGAGCGATGCGGTTTTTGCGGCGCTTGTCGGGATTGTCGAGTCAATGCGTCAGGAGATTGCCGAGGGGCGTAAGCCGATCGATCAGGATCGGCTGTTTCATCTGACCATCGCCGAACAATCGGGCAATTCGGTGCTGGCGGAGATCGTCGCCAATCTCTTTGACGAACGCCATAGTCCTATCTCGGACCATATACGGGGCCGCTTTGAGACGCCCGAAACCTGGTCACTGGCGCTGATCGAGCATGAGGCAATTCTGAATGCGCTGGAAGCGCGAGACCCGCTCGCAGCACAGGCTGCAATGTATGCCCATCTGACGGCATCGCGAAGGCGGTGGTTGGAGAATTGACAGGCCGTATGATCTCTCGGCCAGCATGTTCTGCTTCAAGATATTGAAAAATAAACAAATGACCATGAATCTGGACGATTTTGCTTTGCTCAAGCGTTGCCTGAGTTCACCAGTTGTCATCGATTGAGTCAATTTAGTTGACATCGTTTCATTTTAGATGACAGTATAACGTCATAACGGGAGGAGGAGCCCCTATGATGACTACCAGTTTCACGGCTGTTGCCGGGGAGGCGTCACGCTGTGCGCGTCTCACTTTGGCAGCATTTACTCTTGCATTGGCCTCAAGCGGTTCGGCGCTGGCCGCGCCCAAAGGTGATCTGGTCATCCTGCAATGGATGGCGGGGTCTGACCTTGAGGTGATCCAAAATCTGGAAAAAGCCTTCATGGCCAAATATCCGGATGTGAAAATCAAGGAAGTGCCGGTGACATGGTCCGGCGATCCGCGTGGTGGGCTTCGCACCTCGTTGATGGGCGGCGAAAAGGCCGACCTGATGATCAACACCTGGCCAGCGTTCCGCACAGAACTTGTCACCGCCGGTCTTTTGCGCCCGCTGGATGATGCCTATTCCGCCCTGAAATGGGGAGAGCGTCTCGACAACAGCTGGAAGGATCTTGGGTCCGTCTCCGGCCAACTCTACGGCGTTACCTTCACTTATGGCGACCGTAGCGGTCTTTGGTATGACACCGGAACCTTCAAAAAGGCAGGAATTGCCACGCCGCCCAAGGATTGGGCGCAGTTTCTCGACACTATCGCCAAGCTGAAAAGCGCCGGTGTGGTGCCAATGGCCGTCCCTGCCAAGACCTGGGCGCATGCCGAAGTGTTTGAAACGCTGATCTTGCGAGAAGGCGGTGCGGATCTTTCACGCAAACTCGTGGCCCATGAAATTCCGTGGACAGATGATCGCGTCAAGGCGGCCCTTCGCAAATGGCGCGAGCTGTTGAGCGCCGGTTGCTGCGGCGATGCCTCCACAATGCTTGGAACAGAGTGGGACAATGCCTCCGACCGGGTATTGAAAGAGCGCAAAGCAGGCTTTGTCCAGATGGGAATGTGGATCAACAACCGCGCCGAGACCGTCTACAAGCTTGCCCCGGATCAGTTCGGCCTGTTCCAGTTTCCAGCCACAGGGCAGGGGCATGACAATGCCGCCAGTGTCGATGCCAAGGAGTTTGTCGCATTGGCATCCGGCGGCAATAGCGAGGCTGCGGATGCCTTCATGGATTTCACCATAAGCCGTGAAGGTGCCAACATCATTGCCAAGGGCGGGCTAGCATCCTCCTCCAAAGCGGTTGATGTTGGGCTTTATAGCCCTGCCATTCAGGCGTCCAATACCTTTGTGACCGGGGCGGATACGGCCTTCGTGCTGGGTGATGGCCTGCCCGGCGATCTGGCCGATGAGTACCGCATCCAGCTCCAGAAATTCCTGGGCGATCCTAGCGATGCCAATATCGACAGGGTGACGGCAGCGATCGAGGCCAAGGCAAAAGGATCGTATTGATGCGGGCCATCACCGATCTGCCACGGACGGGAGGGAGCGCCAACCGGCGCTTCTTCCAGACGGACGGGGGAGCGGCTCTCGTCCTGCTGGCACCAATGGTGCTATTGTTTCTGTGCGCGGTCGTCTATCCGTTGATCGATACGATCCGTCTGTCGTTTTTCGATATTCGCGGTCTTGCACCGGCAAAATGGGTGGGGCTTTCCAACTACGCAAACCTGTTGGCGGATGCCAGTTTTCGTGTCGCCGTGATCACCACCATTGTCTGGACGGTCGGCACAACAGCCCTGTCTGTGGGCATCGGCTGGGGTCTGGCGGTGCTGTGTTCGCTGGCCCCGCGCACCACATTGCCGTTTCGCGTGATGATTTTCTGCGCCTATGGCATTGCTGAGGCCGTCAGCGGCTTCATCTGGCTCGGCATCTACCGGCCGGGAGACAGCGGCTTACTGAATGCCGTCTTGAATACGCTCGGTCTGGAAAACCTGACCCGCGCGTGGCTGGGCGATACGTCCACAGCCCTCGCATGTCTGGTGATTGCCTATGCCTGGACCCAAGTGGGTCTGCCGCTGATGACCTGCTTTGCCTCGATCCAGACCATCCCCAAAAGCATCAAGGAAGCGGCCTATATTGATGGGGCCAAGCCGCTTTCCATCATGCGCCATATCATTTTACCCTTGTCGCTGCCGGGGTTGAAAGTGGCGGTTTTCATCAATCTTCTTGGCAGCTTGCGCGCCTTTGACATGATCTTCGTCATGACGGGCGGTGGCCCGGTGCGCTCCACCGAGACGGTTGGCTATTTCATGTTTCGGGAATCGATGATGCAGTTCAAGCTTGGCTACGGCGCCGCGGCCACCGTCGTGTTGCTGGTTGTTGTGCTGTTCGTCTCGATTCCCTTGCTGCGCCAGCGCACCAAGGAGGCGACATGAACGCCCGTGCCCCTCTCTGGATTCCGATTCTTGTCGGCCTTCTGGCCATCCTCTGGATTGTGCCGGTTGTCGGTCTGGTTTTGACCTCCATCCGGCCCGCTGGCGATATTGCCGTTGGTGGCTGGTGGTCACTGCACACCCTGCGCTTCACGCTGGATGCCTGGCAGACGGTCTGGACAAAATATCCGCTGGCCCCCGCCTTTTTGTCATCCCTGAAACTGACCGGGCTTGCGACGCTGCTGACTGTTATTCTAGCACCGGCTGCGGCCTATGCCTTTCAGTTTCTCAAGTTTCCCGGACGGCGCATTCTGCTGCTCATCATCGTCAATTCGTTCGTGTTGCCGCAGCAGGTGGTGATCATTCCGCTGTTCACGCTCTGGCGTGATCTGCACATGATCGACAATGTCTGGGCCGTGCTTATTCCCTTTGTCGGGCTGTCTTTCGCCTGGTCGATCTTTCTGGTGCAGAGTTTCCTGGCGGAATTTCCACGTGAATTGATCGAGGCTTCGAAAATTGACGGCTGTACGCCGATCCGAACCTTTCTTCATGTCGTTCTGCCCAATTCCCTCACACCCATGGCAACCGTTGGCATCCTGCAATTCCTGTGGTGCTGGAATTCCATGCTGCTGCCCATGCTGTATCTGCGCTCCGATGTGCCGCTGACGGTGCTTCTGGCCCGCATTGCAGGCTCATTCGAGCCCAACCTTGACCAACAATCGGTGGCGGCCATCGTCACTATGGCGGTGCCTCTGGTGGTCTTCATCGTGTTTCAGCGCTTCTTTGCGGCAGACGCCCGCAATCGCTCGGGAGGCAAGGAATGATCGCGTCATCCACAGTGTTCATACCCCGACCAAAACCCGGCCATCGGGAGGAGAAATCATATGGCAACCGTTGAACTTAAAGGGGTCGGCAAGCGCTACGGTGCCTTGAAGGACATCGATGACATTGATCTTGACCTTGAAAATGGCTCCCTGACTGTCTTCGTGGGTCCATCCGGCTGTGGCAAGTCCACCTTGCTGCGGATGATTGCCGGGCTTGAGCCGATCACTAGCGGCGACATTCTCATCGATGGTCAACGCATCAACGATGCCACGCCCACCGAGCGCGGTGTGGCCATGGTGTTTCAGAATTACGCCCTCTATCCGCATATGACGGTGCGCAACAATATCGGTTTTCCACTGCGCATGGCGGGCATGAAAAGCGCCGACATCGGACGGCGGGTGGAACAGGCGGCAAACCGTTTGCACATTACGCCGCTGCTTGAGCGCAAGCCTGCCGCCTTGTCTGGTGGCCAGCGCCAGCGGGTGGCCATCGGGCGGGCCATCGTGCGCGATCCCAATGTGTTCCTGTTCGATGAACCGCTCTCCAATCTCGATGCCGAATTGCGGGTGAAGATGCGGCTTGAGATTGCCGAACTGCATCGGTCATTGGCGTCAACCATGATTTACGTCACTCACGATCAGGTGGAAGCCATGACCTTGGCTGATCGGATCGTGGTGTTGCGGGCGGGCAATGTCGAGCAGATTGGTACGCCGATCAGCCTTTATGACGACCCCGACAACATGTTTGTGGCCGGTTTCATCGGCTCACCGCGCATGAATTTTCTGGCCGGTCATGTGGTGGCGCGCAGCACAGCGGCAATCCGCGTCAAGCTCAGCGAGTTCAAGGGCGTGGAATTCGAGCTTGCGCTGGGTGCGGATCTTGCCCCCGGCGCAAAGGTTTCCATTGGCATGCGGCCAGAGAATTTTTCCTCTGACGGATCAGCCCAGTTCGACCTGCGGGTGGACATGGTGGAGAGCCTTGGCGGCGTTTCCTACGGCTACAGCAATATACGTGGCGAAGACGCTCTGACGGTTGATCTGAAGGGCGATCGGTCCGTGCGGGCAGGCGATACCATCCACACCGGCTTTCATCCGTCCAAAGCCCTGCTGTTTGATCCGGCCAGTGGTGCGCGCCTTCGGTGACACGTCATTCAGCTGATATTTCAAAAGGATTTTTATTCATGAGCGATAATGAACTCTGGTACGACCGTGCCGCATCTGTCTGGACCGAGGCCCTTCCCGTTGGCAATGGTCGGTTGGGGGCTATGGTGTTCGGAGATGCATGGAATGAACGCCTCCAGATCAATGAGAGCACATTCTGGAGCGGTGGCCCTTACCAGCCGATCAATCCCGATGCCCGCGCTGCCTTGCCTGAGGTGCGTAATCTGATCCTTGCCGGACGGTATCAGGAGGCAGACCGCAAGGCCTATGAAGGGGCCATGGCCAAGCCGGATCGGCAGACCTCCTATCAGCCGATTGGCGATGTCTGGCTTGATTTGCACCATGATATGACCGTCACCAACTATCGCCGTTCGCTGGATCTGGAAACGGCTGTTGCTGTCACGCAATATGATTGCAACGGCGTGCATTTTCGCCGCGATGTCTTTGCCAGCGCCATTCAGGATGTGATCGTTTGTCGGATTGCCGTGGATCAGCCGGGTGCCTTGTCGATGACGGTGATGCTGAGCAGCCCGCAAAACGGCGATCCCATTGATATCGCCGATGCCACCCTTGGCTATGACGGGCGTAATCGTCGGCAAAACGGCATTGATAGCGCGTTGCGCTTCGCTTTCCGGGTGCGGGTGCTTGTCGAGGGGGGCTTTGTCGATATTGGCGAGGAAACCATTCGGGTGCGTGAAGCGTCCAGCGTCATGTTGCTGATCGATGCAGGCACCAGCTTTCAAAACTACAAGACTATTGATGGTGATCCGCAGGCGCAGATCAAAGCACGTCTGGATGCGGCGGCTGTGCTGTCCTATGAGGCGCTGCTGGAAGCCCATGTCACAGAGCATCGCCGCCTGTTTGACCGGATGCAAATTGCCCTCGGTGACAAGCTCGTGCCAACGCTTCCGACCGACAAGCGCATTGCCGCCTATGCCGAAGGCAATGATCCCTCATTGGCAGCGCTCTACCTGCAATATGGCCGCTACCTTGCCATTTCCTGTTCCAGACCAGGCACGCAGGCGGCCAATCTCCAGGGCATTTGGAATGAAGATATCCTTCCTGCCTGGGGCAGCAAATACACCGTCAACATCAATCTGGAAATGAATTACTGGCTGGCCGATGTTGCCAATCTGTCGGAGACCTTCCTGCCGCTGGCGGAGCTGGTGGAAGATGTGGCCGAAACCGGCCGCGAGATGGCCAAGGCCCATTACGGCGCACGCGGCTGGGTTCTGCACCATAACACCGATATCTGGCGTGCCACAGGCCCGATTGACGGCCCTCATTGGGGGCTGTGGCCGATGGGCGGTGCCTGGCTCTGCGCCCAGCTTTATGATCACTATCGCTTCAATCCTGATCGTGCCGTGCTGGAGCGCATCTATCCTTTGATCAAGGGGGCGGTGGAATTTGCGCTGGATACGCTGGTTGCTTTGCCTGATAGCAATTACCTCGGCACTTGCCCATCACTGTCGCCGGAAAACTCCCATCCTTTTGGTTCTTCACTCTGCGCCGCACCGGCCATGGACAACCAGATTCTCCGCGATTTGTTTGAGGCCTTCGCGGATGCCAGCGCCACGCTTGGCCGGGACGGCGAGCTTCGCACAGAGGCCGCCGCCACCCGCGCTCGTTTGCCGGAAGACCGTATCGGCAAAGGCGGTCAATTACAGGAGTGGATGGACGACTGGGATCTGGACGCGCCAGAGCAGCAGCATCGCCATGTCTCTCATCTCTATGGGCTTTATCCGAGCTTGCAAATCGACCCATTGGAAACGCCTGAACTGGCCAAGGCCGCACAGATTGTTCTGGAGCGGCGCGGCGATGATGCAACGGGCTGGGGCATTGGCTGGCGGCTTAATCTTTGGGCCAGACTGGGTAATGGCCATCGGGCCGCAGAGGTTCTGGCCAAGCTTTTGACACCGGAGCGCACCTATCCAAACCTCATGGACGCCCATCCGCCTTTCCAGATCGACGGAAATTTTGGGGGAGCGGCTGGGATTGTCGAAATGCTGGTGCAATCGCGCCCCGGCGAGCTTCGCCTCCTGCCCGCCTTGCCGGAACAATGGTCAAGCGGCAGCCTGAAGGGGGTGCGCATCCGTGGCGGTCACACGGTTGATCTCAGCTGGCAAGCAGGAAAATTGTCTTCACTCCGCATCACGGCTGGTCATTCCGGGCCTTTGACCATCCGCCAACCTGCTGGTGTCCTTGAGGTTCAACTGAGGGAAGGCGAGGTTTGGGAAGGTCGATAGCCGATATTTCAACATGCATTTTCTGGTGTTCTAACAGGATTTTCGCGGCTTTCGTGCCGGAGAAAAGGAGCCATCATGTCGCAGAATTCATTGCGCCCCTTGCGGTATCGTCAAATTCATCTCGATTTTCACACATCCGAGCATATTCCGGGCATTGGCAGTGAGTTTGACGCTGAAGCGTTCGTTGACACGTTGAAGCAGTCGCATGTCAATTCCATCACGCTGTTTGCCAAATGCCACCATGGCTGGTCTTATTATCCGACCAAGGTGGGTGCGCCGCATCCCAATCTGTCTCGCCCCGATCTGCTGGGGGAGATGATTGCCGCCTGCAACGCTGCTGATATTGAAACGCCGATCTATCTCTCGGTGCAATGGGATGAGCGCACCGCCCGCCTGCATCCTGAATGGCGGGTGATGAAGGCCAACAATCATCTTGACCATGCCGATGACCATGATCGTTCGGCCCAGAACCAGTTAAGCGCCGCTTGGCACACCCTGTGCCTCAACCACGACGAGTTTCGTACCCACCTGATCACTGAGGCGCGGGAGGTTCTGACGCTTTACCCAACTGCCGGGCTGTTCTTCGACATTATCCAGACACCGGATTGTGTCTGCAATGCCTGCCTTTCCCGCATGGCACGCCTCAATCTCGACCCATTGAACAAGGCGGATCGGCTGGCCAATGACGAGGCCGTCAATGCACAGTTCCGCGAGGGGATGAGCACCGTTTTGCGGCGCGAATTTCCGCAGGCGCGCATTTTTTACAACAGCGGCCATATCAACAAATATGGCAAGGACCGTTTCGCGCCCTACACCCATCTTGAGCTGGAAAGCCTGCCCACGGGTGGCTGGGGCTATAATCACTTTCCCTCCAGCGCCCGCTATGCTGCGCGGCTTGGCCTGGATTTTGTCAGTCACACCGGCAAATTCCACACCAGTTGGGGTGAGTTTGGCGGCTTCAAACACCCCGATGCGCTGGAATACGAATGTGCGATGATGGTGGCGCTTGGCTCCAAATGCCTGGTTGGTGATCAGCTCCATCCCAATGGCCGGATCAATGGTGATACCTATCGCAGCATCGCCCCGGCCTTTCGCCGGATCGCTGCTCTTGAACCCTTTCTGGACGGTGCGGAACAGGTTTCAGACATTGCTATTCTCGCCACCGAATATTTCCATCGGGACGGTGTGGAGCGTGTGCGCGATAGCGATGACGGCGCGGTGCAGATGCTGCTGGAATTGCACAGATGTTTCGATGTGATTGACCCGGAGATGGATTTTTCCCGCCATCGCCTGATTATCTTGCCAGATACGATTCCGGTGGATGCTGCATTAAAGGCAAAATTCGATGCCTATCTCGCTTCGGGTGGCGCCGTCCTCATTTCCGGTCAATCCGGCCGCATACCGAACAGCGGCGCTTTTGCCTTTGAGACGGGCCTAACACTCACAGGCGAAAACATTGCGTTCGAGCCATCCTATGCCCAGATCACCGAAGCATTAAGCGATGCGCGCCTGCCGGCAAGCCCCTTCGTGGTCTATGCCGAGGCCGAAAAACTGCAAGCGGCGGGCGCCACTATTCTGGCAAGCATAAGGCCGCCCTATTTCAATCGTGCCTTCAACCATTTCTGCTCGCATCAGCATACGCCTGACGATCCTGAGGCCGATTCTATTGGCGTGGCATGCGCCATGCATGGCAAGGTGGGCACCATCGCCTATCCGGTCTTTGCACTTTACCGCGCCATGGGACAGCCTCTCTACAAATATCTGGTCGATGCGCTGATCGAACGGCTAATGCCGGGGCGGACGCTTGAAACCACTTTGCCCTCCGCAGGCCGCGCGACGCTGACGGTACAGGCCCATGAAAATCGCAGCATCGTTCATCTTCTCTGCGGTTTTCCGCAAATCCGCGGTCAGTCGGTGCGGATCAATTGGCAGCCGACAGCAAGACCCATGGAAATGATCGAGGATATTCCCTCCATCGGACCGGTATCCTTCACGATACGGCTGCCTGGAACGCCATCATCCGTCTACGATGCGATTTCGGGTGAGACATTTGCTTGGAAAAAACAAGCAGATGGCGCAATCACGGTTGATCTGCCAGGTATTTCCATTCACCGTGCGATTGTTATCGACGGAATGGCACCCGGATGATGTGAGGCCATGGGTTGGTTGTCCTTGCTGAAGCTACCAATGGACCTGGGAGAGGACCTGTGGAAATAACCGGCAAGCGAAAACAGGCCACCATCCACGATGTGGCCGAGGCGGCAGGCGTCGCCATCGGCACAGTGTCCCGCTATCTCAATGGGCAAACGGTGCGCAATGGCAACCGCGCCGAAATTGAGCGGGCCATCGAGGCCCTGTCTTTTCAGCGTAGCGCCGCTGCACGGGCGATGAAAAGTGACAAGACCGATGTAATCGGCTTTTTGACACCGGAGCTCGACGAATTTCATGCCCAACTCCTCAATCATCTGGCCCGATTGTTTCGCCAGAGTGGCAGGACGCTGCTGACCTATTGCCATGATGGTGACATCAGGCTGCTGAGTGAATCCCTCTCCTATTTCGCCGGGCAGAACGTCGATGCGCTCATTCTTGCGGGACATGGAGACATTCCCAATGAAGTCGAGAGATTTGTGGAACGCGGTATTCCCGTAACCGTCTACAACAATGATATCATGGGGTTGCGCGTTGACCGCGTGTTCGTTGAAAATGCCAAGGCATCCTACCGTGCTGTCCGCCATCTGATCGATCTTGGACATACACGGATCGCCACCGCCTTTGGCACATTGGATACGTCCTCGGGATTGCAGCGCCTGAATGGCTATCAGCAGGCCCTGGAAGAGGGCAGGATTCCTTTCAACCCGTCCTACCTGCATTCCGGCGACTGGACCGAAGAAGGCGGATATTCTGCCATTCAGAAATTCATGGCGCTGGCTGAGCCGCCAACAGCGGTCTTCTCAGCCAATTATAAAATGACCTACGGCATTCTGGAATGGGTCCGGGAACACCGGGCAAGGGTGCCGGAAGACATCGCCATCGTCAGTTTCGATGATGTGGAACTGTTTCGCCTCTATGATGATGGCGTGACAGCCATCGCCCAACCTATTGAAAAAATAGCGCAATCGATCAGCGCTTATGTTTTGTCGCGATTAACACAAGACAATGTTCCGGACATACGCACGCGCACTCTCGATTGCAATTTGATATTGCGCGGATCAAGCCACTTTCGCCGATCATCCCGATGATGTGCCTTTCTTAAAAAAACCGGGATACAGGCGATTTGGGCTGTGCGATCAACGGGCATCTTGCCATTCGCGTTGATATGTATGGATTTGATCTCAACGCCTTCAGTGGATTTTGCGAAATCTCGTGACAAGGCGCATCGGTTTCCAGCTTAGATTATAGCGCGTTTGGTGGCGCGTTCAGCCCAACGGTCATTCTTCACTAAGCGCAAAAATTAGAAAATAAAACCTTTAAAATCTATGGAAATTATAGATAAATAATCGCACTGAACAAGTACGGAATTGAAAAGGGGGCGTCGGCAGTCAAAAGTATAGGAAAATGAAAATATATTTTGTTTTCCACGCGCTTCGTATGCTGTGTTTCTAATTAATCTCAATAAGGGTCGGTTTTGATCTTAAATAAAGACCGGTTTCTTTCTGGGTGCGAAACAGGCTTTTGATTGATGTGCGGATGTATCTATTGCGGTTCTATTGAGTGGTGAAAATCGGATCAACGCGGTTGTTCGGCTTGCATCATGTCGGTTTATGCCGCTCGCAGACAGCAGAAGGAAACGTCTGTCATTTCGCCAAGTGTACATCCTGCACGGGTGCGTTCTGAAGGGACTTTATCAAACGGGCCAAATGCCGCCTCCATAAGATCTGGAGACATCGGACGGCACGGAAACGTTTGCTGTGCGCCAGAGTTTGTCAGGGGAAAGTGGAACCTGGTTTTCCCGAAAAGACAAACGAAAACAAGAGAACTGAGAGACTGTCTGGTTCAATATGAACCAGACAGTCTCTAAGACCAGACAAGCACAGTAAATCGCTCTTTGGGCGCAGCGCTCTGGAGATGAGGAGGGCTTACAACATGACGATTGCTATGCTGGCGGCCAGATCTGGTGCCATTTTCTTGGCTGATCTGAGCGCATCGGTGGATGATGTGCCTGCGGTCAACAGTGCAAAGGCTTCCTCAAATGCCTTGGCCCTCTCTGGGGTCACTCTGTCTTTTGGAGGCGTTATAGCGCTCAGCGACATTGATCTTAAGGTGAGCAAAGGTGAAATCCGCGCAATTATAGGCCCGAACGGTGCTGGTAAGAGCTCCATCATCAACGTGATCAGCGGTCTCTATCAGCCGGATCACGGCCGCGTTTCCATCGGCGAACTCCATTTCAGCCGCGTGCCGACCCAGAGGCTAGCGCAGCTTGGTATTGCCCGAACCTTTCAAAACCTCGCCCTGTTCAAGGGGTTGAGTGTTCTGGACAATGTCATTGCGGGCCGCGTTTACCGCAATAGATCCAGTTTTGTGGAGCAGATCATCGGCTATGGAAGGGCTGCCCGCGAGCATAAGGATGCCCGCGACAGATCGGTGGCAATTCTCGATTTTCTGCATCTCACCGACCTCAGGGATCGCCTTGCGGGTACTTTGCCTTACGGTCTTCAAAAGCGGGTGGAGCTTGCCCGTGCCCTGGTTGCAGAGCCCGACATCTTGCTGCTGGACGAACCAATGGCAGGCATGACAGCCACCGAAAAGAACGAAATGGCGCATTATGTGCGCGCCGCACGGGATGAATTTGGCACCACTGTGGTGTTGATCGAGCACGATATTGGCGTCGTTATGGGCCTTTCCGACCATGTGGCGGTGCTGGATTACGGGCGTAAAATTGCCGATGGCACACCAGCGGAAATTTCCGCTGACCAAAAAGTCATTGATGCTTATCTCGGTGTTGCACCAGAGAATGAAGACGGAGACGGCATTTGATGGCCGATTTTGACGGGTTGTTTTTTACCGAAGTGCTTGTCGGCGGATTGCTGTCCGGCGTGATGTATTCGCTCGTGGCAATCGGTTTCGTGCTGATTTACAAGACATCGGGTGTTTTGAACTTTGCGCAGGGTGCCATGCTGCTGTTTGCAGCGCTGACCTTCGTCAGTCTCACAGAGCGCGGGTTTGGTTTTCCGCTCGCCTTCCTGGTTACCTTCGCCATCATGATCCTGCTCGGCATTGGCATTGAGCGGACGGTCCTTCGTCCGCTCACCAACAAGCCGCCGATTACCATGTTCATGGCCACGCTTGGCCTGTCCTACATGATTGAAGGAGCAGCCCAACTGCTCTGGGGCACGCAGGTGCATGGGCTTGATCTGGGCATTGAGGATGTTCCTTTCGATATCGCGGGTGTGTTTATCAGCAAGTTCGATATTTTCGCAGCGGTCGTCGCCTTTGGGCTTGTTGTCGCCCTGTCCGTGTTCTTTCGCTATACCCGCATTGGGCTTGGTTTTCGTGCGGTGGCCGATGATCCGTTTGCGGCTCTCGCCGTGGGCCTGAAACTTCCCTGGATCTGGGCAAGTGTGTGGGCCGCCGCCGGGCTTGTGGCGCTGGTTGCCGGGCTCTTGTGGGGCGCGCGCTCCGGCGTGCAGTTTTCCTTGTCCTTGATCGTGCTGAAAGCACTGCCTGTGCTGGTGCTGGGCGGTTTTGATTCCATCCTGGGGGCGATTATCGGTGGGCTGCTGATTGGCGCTTCGGAGAAATTGGCCGAAGTCTATATCGGCGCCTATTTTGGCGGGGGGATCGAAGGGTGGTTCGCCTATGTGATTGCCCTGCTGTTTTTACTTGTGCGCCCCTCCGGTCTTTTCGGCCAAAAGCTCGTGGAAAGGGTTTGATCCATGTCTGCTGTTTCGCCCAACGTGACGCCTGCGAGGATCACGCCAGCAAAAGCGATGCCGATCTCCGTCGCCACCCTGCTGGTGCTTTTGGTGGCCTATGGCATTCTTCCCGTGATTGGCACGAGCTACCTGTTCGATGGTATCCTGCTGCCCTTTCTGGCCCTTAGCCTCGCAGGGGTCGGGCTCAATCTGCTGACCGGTTATGCAGGCCAGGTGTCGCTTGGCAGCGCGGCCTTCATGGCGGTTGGCGCGTTTGCCTGCTTCAATTTTGACCTGCGGGCCGGTTCCCTGCCGCTTATTGTCAGCATCCTGCTCGCGGGTCTATCCGCTGCGGCCATTGGCATTGTCTTCGGCTTGCCAAGCCTTAGGCTGCGCGGCTTCTATCTCGCGGTTTCCACCCTCGCTGCACAGTTCTTCGTTCAGTGGGCGTTGACGAAATTCAGCTGGTTTTCCAACGATAGCTCTTCGGGTGTCATCGATGCGCCGCCGCTGACGCTTGCCGGTTTTACCTTTGAAGGGCCGGTCGGGCGCTACTATTTTGCGCTGATCATCGTTACACTCGTCACCTTTCTCGCTCATCGGCTGGTGATTTCTCAAACGGGTCGCAATTTCATCGCGGTGCGAGATAACGAAACGGCGGCGCGCATTATCGGCGTTCCGGTGTTACGCACCAAGCTTCTGGCCTTTGCCGTGTCGTCTTTCATCATTAGTATCGCCGGTGTGCTCTGGGCCTTTGCCTATCTGCGCACCGTCGAACCGGCGGGTTTCAACCTGGATCGTTCGTTCCAGGTGCTGTTCATCATTATCATTGGCGGTCTGGCCTCGCTGCGCGGTGCCTTTTTCGGGGCGGCCCTGATCGTGGTGTTTCCGGTGGTGCTGTCGCGGTTTGGGGCCTTCGTCTTTGGTGACCTGTTCGATAGCGGCGTGCTCGATATGACGCAGCGTATCGTGCTCGGCGCACTCATCATTCTTTTCCTGATCCTTGAGCCTGATGGGCTTGCCGCCCTTATCGACAGGATCCGAAAACGCTTCGGCGTGCCGGTTTGGCCAGCCTGATCCGGCTCCCTCGCAGCACGCCGTTTATCCGCAATCCATCCATCATCCATGAACACGTCCGATGCGCATCGCACCGGGCAATACCAGGAGTGTATCCAAGCATGAGCATTCTTTCGAAATTCAAGGCCACAGCATTGGTGATCGGCATCTCGTTGAGTGTCGCGCTTCCCGCAGCGCATGCCGATGAGCAGTATTTTCCCTTGCAGAGCTACCGCGTCGGTCCCTATGCCGCAGGTGGAACCGGTTTCTTTGGCGGGTTTATCGATTATCTCAACCTGATCAACACCCGTGATGGCGGCGTCAATGGCGTCAAGCTCACCTGGTCGGAGGCCGAAACCCAATACGAGGTCGAGCGTGGCGTCGAAGCCTATGAGCGGCTGAAAAGCAATCCGAACGTCGCCGCCTGGAACCCGTTATCCGTGGGCATCGCCTATGCGATGATCGACCGCATTACCGCCGACAAGACACCGTTGATCACCATCAACCACGGTCGTACGGATTCCACCGATGGCCGCGTATTTCCCTATGTTTTCCCCTTGTTGCTCAATCCCTACAGCGAAACCTCCGGTATCGTGAACTATATTGGCTCCAAGCTCGGCGGGATCGAAAACCTGAAGGGCAAGAAGATCGTGGTTCTCTATCACGGCTCGCCTTATGGCAAGGAAACCATTCCGATCTATGAATTGCTGGCCAAGAAATATGGTTTTGATGTCCAGCAGATCGAGGTGCCGCATCCCGGTAACGAACAACAGGCCCAATGGCTCACCATTCGTCGCGCCAAACCTGATTATGTCGTGTTGCGCGGCTGGGGCGTGATGAACCCGGTGGCCCTGAAAACAGCGGCCAAGACCGGCTTTCCGGTGGACCATATCATTGGCAATGTCTGGTCCAATTCTGAAGAAGATGTGATCCCGGCAGGCGATGCCGCCAAAGGCTATACCGCCATCACCACCCAGGCGTCCGGTGCCGAGTATCCAGTCGTCAAGGAAATCGTCAAGACGCTTTATGATAGTGGCAAGGGCAACCTGGAAGACAAAAAACGCATCGGCTCCGTCTATCACAACCTGGGTATCGTCAATGGTATCCTGAATGTCGAGGCGATCCGCATCGCGCAGGCAAAATTCGGCAAGCGCACGCTGACCGGCGACGAAGTACGCTGGGGCTTCGAGCATTTGCAACTGGACCAGAAGCGCGTTGAGGAACTTGGCGCCAAAGACCTGTTTCACTCCATCAATGTCACCTGGGACAATCACGAGGGCAATGGTTATGTGACCTTCCAGCAATGGGACGGCAAGAAATGGAACGTCGTGTCTGATTGGATCGCACCGGATTGGGCGTTGCTGCGGCCGATCATTGAAAAGTCCTCCGAGGCTTATGCCAAGGATAAAGGCATCAAGATCCGCACGGCTGCCGATGCGGATGGCGTTACCAATTAACGCCAGTAGGGACTGAAGATGTCAGTTCCTAGTCCTTTTGCAAATAGTTCAAGCATCTGATGGATTTGAGATGTTTGCCTTGGAAAATCAGCCCATCGACAACGAGATGGGCTGATTTTGCGGTTCAGCGCTCAATTGAAGTGACGCCGCGACGGGGCAATTTTTTGCCAGACCAACGAGGAATCGATCTCATGAAAGACGCCAGATTGTTGCAAGTGGACGGGCTGGAGGCCACCTACAATCATGCCATCACCGCTTTGCATGGCGTCAGCTTTTCGCTTGCGCGGGGCGAGATTCTAGCCCTTTTGGGCGCCAATGGAGCGGGCAAGACGACGGCGCTGAAGGCGGTGTCAAACCTTCTTTCGGCAGAGCGCGGACAGATCAATGCCGGGTCTATCCACTTTGATGGCGTAGATGTCACCAAAACAAGCCCGGCGGCGCTGGTGCGCGCCGGCCTTGTACAGGTATTGGAAGGGCGCCATTGCTTCCATAGCCTTTCCGTCGAGGAAAATCTGACATGTGGCGGTCTGGGACGTAGCAGTTCGCGCGCGGAAATCGCCAATGATCTCGAGCGTATCTATGGGCTCTTTCCCCGACTGAAAGAAAAGCGCCGGACACTGTCGGGCCTCACCTCCGGTGGCGAGCAACAAATGACGGCAGTTGGCCGGGCTCTGATGTCGCGTCCCCGTCTGCTTGTTCTTGACGAACCGTCCATGGGTCTTGCCCCCATCGTGGTGCAGGACATATTTCGCACCCTGCGCCGATTGAACCGGGAGGAGGGGCTATCCATTCTCGTCGCCGAACAAAATTCGGCGATTGCTCTCACCTATGCCCATCGCGCCACCATTCTCGAAAATGGAAAGGATGTGTTGACGGGCACTGCCCGCGAGATCCGCGAGCGAGATGATGTGAAATCCTTTTATCTCGGGCAGAACAATCAGCTTGCGAATGACCATGTCATATGAGCGCGTCTGACGGGCATCGTAAACCGAAGGCCTCTGAAACAGAATGTCGAAGCGAGGCTTTCGCTCAGGCGGGGTTTAAGGCGTTTGCGCTGTATCGTTGATACCCTCTGACACGGTTTCCGCGTGTCAGAGGGTATCTATACCATTTCTGTCAGGCGTGACGCGCTCACCAACTGGACAGCATCAGGACGGCGTCCATTGTAAACAGAGCCATCCTCAGAACTCTTCCCAACTCTCGCCCTTCAGCGCAGCATTGCCCTGAGTGGCATAGGTCTGGCGTGATGGTGCGGCGGGCCGAGTTGCAGGTCTGGCAGGGGCTCGTCCAGTGGGCGCGTGTCCGGCCTGCCGGTTATCTCCCGTGCGGAACTGGCCGAGCAATTCGGTCAGCTTGCCGCTTTCCTGGGCCAGGCCAGCGCCGGCCGCGTTCATTTCCTCGACCATGGCCGCATTCTTCTGCGTCGCCTGGTCCATGTGGTTGACAGCGGTATTGACTTCCCCAAGCCCCACGGACTGTTCCTGCGCTGCCGTGGCGATTGCATCCATATGCTGATTGATCGATTGGACGAGGCTGGCGATCGCCGTCAACCCTTCGCCGGTATCGTTGACCAGTTTGACGCCTTCGCTGACGGCGACTTCCGAATTGGAGACCAGCGATTTGATTTCCTTGGCGGCATTGGCCGAACGTTGCGCCAGTTCACGGACTTCCTGGGCGACGACGGCAAAGCCCTTACCTGCTTCACCGGCGCGGGCGGCTTCCACCCCGGCATTCAATGCCAGCAGATTGGTCTGGAAGGCAATCTCATCAATCACGCCGATGATCTGGCCGATCTGGCGGGAGGCGTGTTCAATGCGCTCCATTGCTGTGACAGCATTATTGACGACGACACCCGATTGCTCGGCACGGCTTTTGGTATCACGCACCAGATCGCGGGCCTCGCCGGTTCGCTTCGAGGTCGCTCTCACATTGGCGGTGATTTCCTCAAGGGCTGCGGCGGTCTCTTCGAGCGAAGCAGCCTGCTGCTCGGTTCGCTTGGCCAGGTCGTCCGATGCATGCGAGATTTCGCTGCTGCCACCCGACACGGCCAGGGCAGAGCCACCGACGGCCAGAAGTGTGGTGCGCAACTGGCTGACGGAGGCGTTGAAGTCCTGGCGCAGTTCCTCGAAGCGCGGCGCAAACTCCTCGGAAATCTCACAGAGCATATCACCGGAGGCAAGTTTCTGCAGACCGCTTGCCAGCGCTCCGGTGGCGCGGGTCAGTCGCTCCTCGGCCTCCTCTTCGATACGGCGCTGCGTCTCGATGCGATCGCGCTCGGCGATCCTGCGGTTTTCCTCGGCGTTGGCCTCTAGCTCCTTGTTGCGGATGGCTGCAATCTGGAACACTTCCACGGAACGCGCCATTTCGCCCATTTCGTCCCGGCGTTTGGCGCCGGGAACGACAACCGACAGGTCGCCGTCGGCCAATGCGCCCATGCAACGTGTCAACGCGCCGATCGGGCGAATGACCTTGCGGACGATGACGGCCAAGCCGATGATGCCGAGCGCCAACACCAACAGGAAGAGCGCCAGGAACGACAATGTATGGGTCAGCGCTGTAGACTTTGCCGTTGCGGCATTGGCGTTCAACGTATCCATGGCAAGCGATGCGATATCCGCAACCTTCCCCAGGGCAGCCGTGGTCGGCGCTCTCCATTGATCGATTGTCAGCGGCGACTTTTCGCCCGCACTCAGTTTGGCAATGACGTCGGCGCGCATCTTAGCGTAGTCACCGGTAAAATACGCTGCATCGGCAACCTTGAAACCATCCTTGATGGCCTGGGGCGTATCCCTATGATCGACAAGCACCCGAACTGCTTTCCAGGCATAGGCGACATTGGCGTCTCCGGCGGCCAGTTTGACCTGGTTCTCAGCCGAAATCTGCTGGCCAGAGGTCACGGCGTTGTTGAGGATCAAGGCACTGCCGCCGCCAAGGGCACGGGTCGACCATGCATAGGCGCGCATCTGGATCATCGGCATCAACGCCGCGTCGAGCGTGCGCATGCGGCCTTCCGCGGCCTCGGACGCCTTTTCAAGATCTGCCAGGAACGTTCCGCCCAGATCCATTGACGCCTTGGTGATGCTTGCGTCACGAGCCTCAAGCGGCTTTGCCAATTCGGCATCGATGGTTTTACGATAGGTCGCGACTTTTTCATAAGTGGCCAACACCGTTGCGATCGGCTGCGATAAGTCGGTAGCCGTGATCCCTCCAGCGATCACTTTTGCCTCATTCATACCAGCATCGACAACCGCCCGGTTTTTCTGCACCGATTGGACGGAGCCAGCGCCATCGGCAATGGAGATCGACAGGGCGGAGGCGCTGTCGCCGCGCTCGCTGCGAAATGCCAAAAGC
Organism: Agrobacterium vitis; assembly: GCF_014926405.1. Classification (NCBI taxonomy): domain Bacteria; kingdom Pseudomonadati; phylum Pseudomonadota; class Alphaproteobacteria; order Hyphomicrobiales; family Rhizobiaceae; genus Gillisella; species Gillisella vitis. The sequence continues at coordinate 1,139,447 of NZ_JACXXJ020000003.1, read as the reverse complement.
GCCTTGAACAAAGCCTTGTCAAAACCGGTTAGTTCCGAAACTTCGGCATTGACCTGATAGGTCCGGTACGAAGACAGCATGGAATTTCCAACCAGCACATTCAGCATAAGGCTGAGCAGGGCGAAAACGCTAATGAGCACATTTCTGATGGAGAGCGTCATGGTAAGTTCCAATGGTTGCAAATTTCAACTCATTGAAAGCCAATTTGGATAAACTGCGGTTAACGCCATCAGGCTTTTTATGACGTCTTTCTGTATAAAATTGACAGTCTCGCCATTCGCTCGGGTATAGAGGCCTCAAAGCGGCCAGTGGCGTGAGTTTTGCATGTATGTAAAGTGTCTCATCATTTGATCAGCAGTTCGATCGGCAGTTGTGATTTCACTCATTGTCATTGTGACCCGCACCATCTTCTTGCTACAAGTTTCTTGGCGATTTCATCGCGGGCCGCCTGCGAGCGGGATAATTTTTAACCTCAATTCATCCGGGTGAATGTCCAATATGTCTCCCAGAAAACAGATCATCCTCAATGCCTTCAACATGAATTGCGTGGGGCATATCAATCACGGGCTCTGGGCGCATCCGCGCGACCGTTCGCATGACTATAAATCTCTGCGCTACTGGACTGATATGGCCCGCACACTGGAGCGTGGTCTGTTCGATGGGCTGTTTCTCGCCGATATTGTCGGGGTCTACGATATTTACCAGAACTCGGTCGACCTGACATTGCGCGAATCGATCCAGCTACCCGTCAACGATCCGATGCTGCTGGTATCTGGCATGGCTGCTGTGACCGACAATCTTGGTTTCGGTATTACCGTAAATACCAGTGTTGAGGCGCCCTATACCTTTGCCAGGAAAATCTCGACGCTCGATCATCTCACCTCAGGCCGGATCGGCTGGAATATCGTCACCGGTTATCTCGACAGCGCCGCCAAGGCATTGGGCAAGACCGGCATGACAGAGCATGACGCCCGCTATGACCAGGCCGATGACTATATGGACCTGCTGTATAAGCTTTGGGAAGGCAGCTGGGAGGAGGGGGCCGTGCGCCTCGACAAACAGGCACGGATATATGCCGATCCTGCCAAGGTTCACAAGGTGCAGCACAACGGGCCCTATTACCAGTCCGAGAGCTACCATCTGAGCGAGCCCTCTATCCAGCGTACGCCGGTACTCTATCAGGCCGGCACATCGGGCCGGGGGCGGAAATTTGCCGCGCGCCACGCCGAATGCGTGTTTATCGGAGCCACGGACAAGGCCGCGGCGCGTAAAACCTCCCGGGCTCTGCGGGAAGAGGTGGTTGCCGCAGGTCGCCGTCCTGATGATATCAAGATCTTTCTTGGTGTTACTGTGGTGACCGACAAAAGTCGGGAAGCCGCCGCCGACAAGCTGGCGGATTATCGCCGCTATGCCAGCCCGGAAGCGGGCCTGGCGCATTTTTCGGCCGGAAGCGGTATCGATCTCTCCCGCTACGAGCTTGATGATCCTATCCAGTACGGCCCCACCAACGCCATCCAATCCGTCACGCAGCTTGCCAAACAGAAGGGTTGGACCAAGCGGCAATTGCTGAACGAGCTTTCCATCGGCGGGCGCTATCCACTGATCACCGGCGCGCCTGGCGAAGTGGCAGAGGAACTGATATCCTGGATCGATGAAGGCGATATCGATGGTTTCAATCTCACCCGCACCGTGACGCCGGAAAGCTACGAGGATTTTATCGAGTTTGTGGTGCCGGAACTGCAAAGCAGGGGCGCTTACAAGACAGGCTATGGCGACGGTTCCTTGCGCCATCGGCTGTTTAGCGAAGGCAACCGGCTTCCCGCCCGCCATGCCGGCAGCCTCTATCGCCACACGGAAAGGTAGCGCCACGACATCGCGGCGAGAACTTTTATGCCTGGCAATGTTTCCTGACTGAAGGCCCTGCATCTGAAAGCCTTCTTTAATGCCCATGACGAGTCCGCCGCATTGGCAGTGCGTTTTTCTCCATGGCCCAGCCTGACAGAAAAACATACCTTCATTTAGTGCATAAAAAACATAGATTAACTTCAATAACCGTCAATGTCTGCGATGCTACCTCGGCATGTTTGCAGCAAAGGACGGCGCCGATGACCCGGACAATTCACTTCAACGCCTTCGATATGAATTGTGTCGGACACCAATCGCCTGGATTGTGGGCGCATCCAGAGGATCGGTCTTATACCTATAAAGATCTGGATTATTGGCAGAATTTGGCGCGCACCCTGGAGCGCGGGATTTTTGATGGCATCTTCATTGCGGATGTCATCGGCTATTACGATGTCTATAAAGGCTCCAATTTCCACGCCATCCAGCAGGCTGCACAGATACCAGTCAACGATCCGCTGCAACTGGCGGCACCCATTGCTTTGGCCACCGAGCATCTGGGCATTGGCATTACTGCATCAACCTCGTTTGAGCATCCCTATACGTTTGCCCGCAGGCTTGCGACGGCCGACCACCACACCAAGGGCCGGGTAGGGTGGAACATTGTCACGTCCTATCTCGAAAGCGGTGCGAAAAACGTGGGTCAATCCGGCCTGAAGCGCCATGATAATCGCTATGAAATCGCCAATGAATATCTTGAGGTGATCTACAAGCTGCTGGAAGGCAGCTGGGAAGAGGGCGCAGTCATCCGGGATCCAAAGGGGCGGGTCTTCACGGACCCAGCCAAGGTTCATGAAATCGGCCACAAGGGCAAGCATTTCGATGTTCCCGGCTATGGTTTGACCGAACCTTCCCCACAGCGGACCCCGGTGCTGTATCAGGCAGGGGCTTCCGGTCCGGGCAAAAAATTTGCCGCTGAACATGCTGAATGCGTGTTTGTGGCGGCACCCACCAAATCGGTGCTGAAAGCCTATGTTGCCGAGATTCGCCAGCAAGCTGCCGCCGCGGGGCGTGATCCGAATTCTTTAAAAATCTACACGCTGATCACCATCATTACCGACGAGAGTGAGGCGAAAGCCAAGGCCAAGTTTGAAGATTACAAGCAATATGTCTCTTACGATGGCTCTCTGGTGTTCATGTCTGGCTGGAGCGGTATTGATTTTGGCCAATATGCGCCAACCGATGTGATCCAGAAGGTGGAGACCAACGCCATCCATTCATTTGTGGAGCATATCGCAGGTGGCGATAAATCCTGGACCATTGAAGAACTGGCAAAATTCGGCGGCATTGGCGGGTTGGGTCCGGTGTTTGTTGGCGCGCCCGATCAGGTAGCCGATATTTTGCAAGAATGGGTGGCGGACACCGATGTCGATGGTTTCAACATTGCCTATGCGGTGACGCCCGGCAGTTTTGAGGATGTGGTCAACCACATTGTGCCAGAACTGCAAAAGCGCGGGGCCTATCCCACTGCCTACAAGCCGGGAACGCTGCGCGAAAAGCTGTTCGGCCAAGGGCCATATTTGCCTGCCAACCATCCCGCCGAGCAATACCGCGATATTGAAGCGTTCAAGCGCGCCCAAAAGGCTCCGCTGGCCAATGCCAGCTAAATTCTTATCCCAATTTCAAGCAACGAGGCACGATATGGGTACCGTTACTGACACCAAGATCGACTACACCGTTCACCCGCGCGTCAATTCCAACGATCCGGTGGCGCCGCGCCCGCGCCCAACCACGCCTGCGCATATAGTTCAATCCGATGCCGAGGCCATTGAGATTGCGCAGCGGCTTGCCGAGCGTTTCAAGGTGGGGGCCGCCTTGCGTGACCGGGAAGGACTGCTGCCGATTGACGAGCTGGATGAATATTCCCAAAGTGGACTGTGGAGCATCAATGTGCCAAAAGCCTATGGCGGGCCGGAGGTTTCCTATGCCACGCTTGCCAAGGTGATCTCCACCATTGCAGCTGCTGATCCAGCCATTGCCCAAATTACCCAGAACCATCTGGCGATTGTCGCAACCGTTGATCTGGATGGTACGGAAGAGCAGAAAAAACTGTTCTTTGGTTGGACATTGCAAGGCCTGCGCTACGGCAATGCGTTTTCCGAGCTGAAAAGCAAAACTGTGGCCGATTTTGAGACCAAGGTGGCCCATGACGGTGACGACGTGGTGGTCAATGGCGAGAAATTCTACACCACCGGTGCGCTTCTCTCCCATGTCGTGCCGATTGTCAGCGTCGATGAAACCGGCCAAGGCTATCTGGTGTTTGCAGATCGGGAAACGCCCGGCCTGACGGTCACCAACAACTGGTCCAGCTTTGGTCAGCGCACCACGGCCTCTGGCTCGGTGAAGATCGAGAATGTGCGGGTGCCGAAGGTTCGTGCTCTGAAAGTCACCTCGTTTGATCATCCCACGGTGGGTGGTCCGGTGTCGCAGATCATCCAGTCGGCCATTGATGCGGGCATCGCCCGTGGCGCAATTGATGACACCATCACCTTTGTCAAAACCCTTAGCCGTCCGTGGATTGATAGCGGCAAGCAAAAAGCCAGCGAAGACCTGTTTACCATTGCAGCCATTGGCGATCTGAAAATCCGCCTGCATGCGGCGGAAGCACTGCTGGAGATTGCTGGCCGCAGCATTGATGCAGCGCGGGCCAATGCAACGCTGGACACGGTTTCTGAAGCAACTATCAAGACCGGCGAATCCAAGGTGCTGACCACTGAAATTGCCATTCTCGCCACCAACAAGCTATTTGAGCTGGCGGGCACCCGCTCGACATTGGCGGAACATGGTCTGGATCGCCACTGGCGCAATGCGCGGGTGCATACCTTGCATGATCCGGTGCGTTGGAAATTCTACCATGTCGGCAATTATTACCTGAATGGCGAGCATCCACCGCGCCATGCATGGAATTGAGTGGGGAACTGAGGCAGGCTTATGAGCACGACAGATCGTACACTCCACCGTCAGGCAGCCCTCACGGCTGGCCGCCCGGCACCCCATATTCCGCCACGCCGCATCAAGGCGCATGTGATCAAGGATGATGCCGAGGCAATCGCAATTGCCAAGGAATTGGCGCGCGACTTTGCGGTGGGCGCTGCGGAGCGTGATCGGCAGCGGCGTTTGCCGGTGGCCGAGATTGAGCGCTTTTCGCAAAGCGGCCTTTGGGCCATTACGGTGCCAAAGGCTTACGGCGGCGCTGGCGTATCGACGGTGACGCTGGCGGAGGTGACGGCAATCATCTCGGCAGCAGATTCCTCCATTGGGCAGATTCCGCAAAACCATTTCTATATGGTGGAAGCGCTGCGGCTCTCTGGTTCCGATGAACAGAAGGCCCATTATTTCCAGCAGGTTCTTGATGGGGATCGGTTGGGCAATGCCTTTACCGAAATCGGCACCAAAACCCCGGTGGATTACAAGACCCATTTCGCGGAGCGTGATGGTAAGCTGCTGTTAAACGGGCAGAAATTCTACGCCACCGGATCGCTGTTTGCCCACATCATTGTGGCCGTTGCCAAAGGTCCGAATGGACGTGTGCATCTGGTGTTTATTGATCGTGCCACGCCCGGCCTTGATCTCGTGGATGACTGGACCTCCTTTGGTCAGCGCTCCACCGGCAGCGGCACCGTGACCTTTGATGATGTCGAGATCACCTCGTTTCAGGTGGTGGATCATGATGAGAATTTCGATAAGCCAACGCCGATGGGGCCGTTTGCGCAAATCATCCATTCGGCAGTGCAAGTGGGCATTGCGCGGGGTGCTTTGGCGGAAACCATCTCCTATGTCCGAGCCCATGCAAGGCCGTTTTTCGAGCTGACCGTTGAGCATGGCTATGAAGACCCGCACACCATCCATGCCGTGGGAGATGTTTCAATCCGCGTGCATGCCGCCGATGCGCTTCTAGCGCGGGCAGGGCGCATTCTGGATATTGCCACCGCCGATCCCAATGCGCAAACAGTGGCGGAAGCCTCGATTGCGGTTGCCGAAGTGAAAGCATTGGGAACCGAAGTGGCGCAACTGGCATCCACCAAGCTCATTGAACTGGGCGGCGCCCGCTCCACTTTGGAAGCTTATGGGCTGGATCGCTATTGGCGCAATGCCCGCACCCACTCGCTGCATGATCCAGTGCGCTGGAAATATCACCATATCGGCAATTTCTACCTGAATGATCAGCTGCCCCCACGCCACGGGGCCATCTGACGTTCAGATTTTCTATCCGCCGGGTGCATACCTCTGCACCCGGCCTTTTCTTGACCATAGGAAACCATGACATGACATACCTGCCCGATCCCAAGCGCTATGATAACGCCCATTTTCGCCGTACAGGCCGAAGTGGGTTGAAACTCCCCGCGCTATCCTTTGGCCTCTGGCATAATTTTGGCGATACCACCCCGATGGAAACCCAGCGCTCCATTCTGTTCCAGGCCTTCGATCTTGGCATTACCCATTTCGATCTGGCCAACAATTACGGCCCACCAGCGGGCAGTGCCGAGATTAATTTCGGCCGCATCCTGCGCGAAGATTTTGCAGGTTTGCGCGATGAGCTGATTATTTCCACCAAGGCAGGTTGGGATATGTGGCCCGGTCCTTATGGTCGCGGCGGCGGCTCGAAAAAGGCACTGCTTTCCAGCCTCGACCAGAGCCTGACACGGCTGGGTGTGGATTATGTCGATATTTTCTATTCCCACCGCTATGATGCTGAAACGCCCTTGGAAGAAACCGCCGATGCCTTGGCGCAGGCCGTGCGGCAGGGCAAGGCGCTGTATGTCGGCATTTCATCCTATTCCGGCACCAAGACTCGCGAGATTGCAGCGCTGTTGAAAGAGCGGCAGGTGCCACTGTTGATCAATCAGCCCGCCTATAACCTCTTCAACCGCTGGATCGAAAAAGATCTGATTGATGCCGCCGATGAGGTTGGCGCTGGCATCATTGCCTTCACGCCACTGGCGCAAGGCCTGCTGACCAACAAATATCTCAACGGCATTCCAGAGGACGCCCGCGTCAACCGCCCCGGCGGGGATTTCCTGCGGCCCGAGCATTTGAAGGAAGAAAACATTGTTCGCGCCCGCGCTCTGAATGAGATTGCCGCTCGGCGTGGTCAATCGCTGGCGCAGTTGGCGATTGCCTGGGTGCTGCGCGATCCGCGCGTGACATCCGCCCTGATTGGAGCCAGCTCTGCCCGGCAGATTCAGGAAAATGTTGATGCGCTCAACAATCTCTCCTTCACAGCCGAAGAGCTGGCCGAGATTGATCGCTACGCCGTCGAAGGCGGCATCAACCTTTGGGAAAAACCTTCCCACGATCAAGTGGTGTAAGGACAAACAAAAATGGCCTGAATAGAAATGTTCAGGCCGTTTTTTTTCATTTCAGGTGGCGCGAAAATCAGCCGCCGTATTCAATAATCTCCAGCCCTGCATTGTAATCGGTGGCGTAAATCAAGCCATTGGCGTCCACAAACACATCCGCTGATTGGATAACCTTGGGGCGACCGGCTCTGCGATCGGTCATTGAGGTTGGGGCGGCAGGGACCAGAGCGCCAGTTTCCACCGGATGGTAGGGATCAGAAATATCAAAAGCGCGAATGCCCGCATTTTGCCAGGTGGCGAAAATCAGCGTCTCTGACACAAATGAGCCGGGGCGGTTTTCATGCAGGTTATGGGGGCCGAAATGGCCGCCTTTCTGAGTGTAATCGATCTCATTCGGAATTGGGAAGGTGGAAATGCTGATCGGGTTTTCCGGCACGCGAATATCAAACACCCATGTGTGCTTGCGGCCATCTTCCTCATTGTCCAACACCGCTTCATCGGCCACCACCAGCAGATCACGCCCCGGTAGCGGCAAAGGCGAATGGGTGCCGCCGCCATAGGGTGGCGACCAATTGTGGTGCTTGATCAGCTTGGGGGTTGCATGGTCCTTGATGTCAAGAAGCGTCAGCCCACCATCGCGCCAGCAGGCATAGGCCGTGTCGCCATGCACCAGTGCGTGGTGGAGGGCATAACGCTTGCCATCTGCCCATGTGCGGCTTTCGCCATCGGCCGTGTTCATGCCCGGCAACCACCAGCGGCCCACCAGCTCTGGCTTGGTCGGATCTGCCATGTCGATGGTGACGAAAATATAATCGGAAAAGCCATCGAGCAGCGCCGATGCATAGGCATAGCGCCCGCCAACATACCAGAGCCGGTGAAAGCCCACGCCTTCCACATCCAATTGGCCGATCTTGCGCGGGGTGGCAGGCGTGGAAATGTCATAGACGGTCATGCCCGCCGTCCACGCCCGTTCGCGCTTGCTGGCAGCGACTGTATCGCCGACTGATTGGGTGTAATAGGCCTTTTCATCGGTGAAGCTGTCCACATCGGCAAACAGATCAAGGGCGTTGATCACCAACAGCAGATCACCATGGGTTTGCAGATGGATGTTCCATGTGTTGGCGGGGGCCTGCACATAGTTGACAGTTTTCGGATGTTTCGGATCACGCACATCGATGATGGAGAAGCCCTGCGACCACGGATGCGCCACATAGGCATGGCCGTGATGCACCATCAATTGTAGCCCATCGCCGCGTCCGCCAATATCGCTATGGCCTATCAGTTTCATATTGCGGGCAAAGTCTGGCTTCAGAAGGTCTGTCATGGTTTTCAGCTTTCTCTGCCTTCGATTACTTGGCAACCGATGGAATCCACGCAGCCGTGGCAGCATCGCTCTTCAAGAAGGCTGGGAATTTCTGCTGCAATTCCTCAATCGAGCCGATCTTGTTGTTGACCAGATCATCGCGGGTGATCTGCGTGGGTTTGAGCAACACGGAATGGCCGGGATTTTGCCCGGCAACAGCAAGCGAAACTGCCCGCACCGAAACCTCGCCAACCACGGCTGCATTGGTGGCGGCGGTTGCCACCCAGGCGCTGTCTGGCTCAATCATCAACTGAATATCGGCCGTGGAAATATCGACACCATAGATTTTGACCTTGCTGGACAGGCCAAGCTCATCAATCGCCAATTTCGCGCCCTTGGCGAATTCATCCCATGGGGTGAAAATCACCGAAATATCGGGGTTGGCGCGCAGCACGGCCTTGGTTTGGTCGGCGACGGTGGCCGGAACCGTGTCATTGACCACGCCCCAGACAGCCTTTTCCTTCAAATTATGTTTTGCAACATAGTCTTTCCACACGGCATAGCGGCGATCCAGCGGCGCAAAACCGGCCACATAAATCGCACCACCGTTGAAGCCATCGCCCTTGTCCTTGATGGCCTGATCCAGCACCAGCTTGGCCATATCGGCATCGCTTTGCTCGATTTGCGGAATGTTGGGATTATCAAGGTTCACATCATAGGCCACCACCTTGATGCCCGCATCCAACGCCTTTTGCGCCACATCCTGCAACACTTCCGGGCGGCCATTGTTGATGATGATGCCATCGACCTTCAGGTTGATGGCCTGTTCAATCAGCGCGCGTTCTGCATCATTGTCATTGCGGGCCTGCGAAACGGTGAGGTTAATGCCAAGCGCATCGGCCTGCCGCTTGACGCCTGCTTCAAAGGCTTGCAGCCAGTCACCACCGCCGAGATAGCTGACAACGGCGATGTTGACGGTTTTCTTGTCGAATGGGGCGGGCGCGCCAGCGATGCCTGCGGCAGAGGCTTGGGTGGCAAAAATCGATCCGGCCAGAAGAACTGCGCCAAGGGTACGAAGAGTCTTGATCATGTTGGTTCCATTCAAGTGATGTGTTTGGATGTTCAGGTGCGGGCGCGGCTGACGCCATAGGTCAGGGCAAGCGCGCCAACCAGCACGAAACCCTTGACGAAATCCTGTGTGTAATAGGGGGCGTTGAGCATGGTCAGACCATTGAGCAAAATGCCAACAAAGACCGCGCCAATGATGGTGCCCAGCACATTGGGACGACGCAGACCCAGCACGGCAAAGCCGATCAATGAGGCAGCAACGGAGTCCATCAGCAGAGAGGCACCCGAAGAGACATCGCCACGACCGACGCGCGCCGCCACGATAATGCCGCCAAAGGCCGCTAGCGTGCCGGAGAGGACATAGGCGAAGGTCTTGATCTTTGCCGTATTGGCCCCGGCCAGACGGGTTGCTACTTCATTGCCGCCGGTGGCAAATAGCAGCCGACCAAGACGGGTGCGCTCTGTCAGAACAAACAGCGTCACAGCCACAATGACAAGCAGAATGACCGGGAAGGGGATCAGGCCAAACAGGCTGGAGCGCCCGATGGTCAGAAACTGCGGATCATATTTGCCAGTCGCTGTTGTTCCATTGGGCAGAATGAGACCGACCGAAATGGAGCGTCCGGCTGTCGGTATCAATTGCAGACCCGAGAGCAGAAACATCATCGCCAACGTGGCGAGAAGATCGGGCACTTTGAGCTTCACAATCAAAAAGGCATTGGCAAAGCCAATCAATGCGCCAAAGGCCAGCACCAGCGGCACGGTTTGATAAGCGTTCAGGCCCAGGACAATCATGGCATAGCTGGATGCCATCACGCTGGAGGCGGCAACCGCACCCACCGAAAGATCAAAACCGCCAATCGCTAGTGTCACCGTAACGCCTGCCCCAATGATGGCCACCACGGCAACCGCTTGCAAAATGCTCATCAGGTTGTTGATGTTGATGAAGGCGGGCTGGGCAAGGCTGAAGGTAACAATCAGACCTGCCAGCAGAATGAAGACAGCACCGCGCCGGATTGTTTCACGCACAAGGCTTGCGACGCTTTGGCGGTCATGCGTTTTTGAGAGCGCGTCTTTGGGAATTTCGTTCACCGTCGTCATCAGGCGATTTCCTTGTGGTGATTGACTGATGCAGCCATGGGCGTCAGCTCAATCAGGGTATGTTGATCAATCAGCAAAATACGGTCGGCCACTTCCTGTGCTTCCTCGAAATCCGATGTCGCAATCAGGGTTGCACGATCCGCGTGGCTGCGAATGGTGGCGATAATGTCTTGCCGGGCGCCAACATCGACGCCCTGAAACGGTTCATCCAGCAACAGCAAGCGGCTTTGCTCGACTTCCCAGCGAGCAATCACAGTCTTTTGCTGATTGCCGCCCGACAACGACCAGACGGAAGCGTCTGGACTCGATGCCTTGATGCCGAGCCGGGAAATGGCAGCCTTTGCTTTCATCCTCTCCGCATCCGCCAACAGAAAACCCGAAGGATACCAGCGTTTGAGATGCGGCAGGCTGATGGTGGCCGCCACGCTTTCGCCCGGCCAATCGGCGGGCATCAAGGCTGAACGATGACGATCTTCCGCCACAAGTGCCACTCCCGTAGCAATGGCCTCCGCCGGACTTTTGGGGGCATAGGGCTTGCCATCGAGTACGGCTTCTCCCGCAGCAATTTGCCCCGCTCCAAACAGTGCAGACAGCAACCTGCTTTTGCCCGCACCAAGCACGCCTGTGATGGCAACCACTTCGCCTTCGCGCACGGAGAGATCAAAGGGCTTGCTGCTGTTCAGCAGCCGAATGCCGCGCAGATCCAGCACGGTTTTGCCGAATTCTGTACGCCGATCCGGGCGCGCCGTGTTTAATGACCGGCCAATCATGGTCTCAAGCGCTGCATCAAAATCAATCGGGCGGCTGAAGGTGCCGACATTGCGCCCGCCTCGAAGAATAACCACGCGGTCGGCAAGAGCGGCCAGATCAGCCGTGCGATGCGAGATATAGAGAATGGCGATGCCACGGGCTTTCAAACCCAGCAGAATGGCATAGAGGCGCGCTGCTTCCTGCGTTGAGAGGCTGGCTGTTGGCTCATCCAAAATCAACAATTCCGCCTTGTTGGCAAGGGCACGGGCAATGGCCACCATTTGCCGATCAGCCGCGCCAAGATCGGCAAAATCGCGATCCAGAGGCAGGTCGAAACCCGCTTCACGTAAAACGCGAGCTGCCTCACGCCGCACGCTTTTGGTTGAGAGAAAAAACGGCTGACGACCATCGACATAGTGATTGAGCAGCAGCGCATCGGCCACGCTCAAACCGGGAATGCCCACCACATCCGTGGACTGGTGAACAGTCACCACACCAAATTTGGCGGCTTCTGCCGGGCTTTGTGGCGCAAAAGGCTGACCTTTTAGCAAAATACTGCCAGAATCAGCAGATTGCACGCCGGAGAGGATTTTCACCAGCGTAGATTTTCCGGCCCCGTTTGCGCCCATCAGGGCAACAATCTCGCCGGGTTCAATGACCAGCGATGCGTCGATCAAGGCCTTGGTCGAGCCGAAGGAACGGGAAATATCTTTGACGTCAAGAAGGGGCATTGCGGGCTCACCAATTGTGTTGATCAGGTGATAAACCCTTGGTGACCGCCAGCAAGAATGGCGGTTTCAAACATCATTTAATATATAGAATAAATTTGCATAAGAGATGGACTGAACGATGACTGCTGTGGTGTGCTGATCATTATACTGTCGCATAGCGCGATCAGAACTGGCATTTATCAACGATTGCTGGAGTAGCCGTCATCGCAAACTCCCCGGATAAAATAACCGGAGAATGCGGCACAAAGGGCAAAGAAATCTATTCTTGACCGGAATTTCACATATCAAAAATCTATAAATATGGTAGATTTTATTGATAATAATCCCCATGCGGCCCGATTGGTGGCCTTTGTTCAATATGGGGAACCCGATGACATCGATCCTGCGCCTTCTGGCATTTACCGCTCTTTCACCGTTGGTTTTAACGCAATCGGCTGTCGCGGCTGGCATTGCTGGCGCACCTGCGCCCTTTGACCAAGGCGGCGTCAAGCTGGCGCTGATCAGTTATATTTCCGCTGGCGATTTCTTTCAGGCTTATCAGGCGGGCGCACAGGCGCAGGCCAAGGCACTGGGCGTGGATCTGCGGATTTTCCCCGGTCGTCAGGATGCTGCCGAGCAGCGCGAGCAGATTTTGCAGGCCATTAATCTTGGCGTGCAAGGGATTGTCATTGACCACGGCCTGCCGGAATCGCTTGGTGATGTGGTGCAGCAGGCCCTCGACAAGGGCGTCAAGGTCGTGGCTTTCGATGTGAACCTGAACAACCCGAAAATTCCGCAGGTGGAACAATCCGACCACAAACTGGCCGAGTTGGCGCTGGATCAGGCGATCAAGGACAATGGCAAGAGTTTCAATGCTGGATATGCCTATGTCGCTGGTTTTGCACCCTTGGATCGCCGCAATGAAATCTGGGACAAGGTCAAAGCGGCCAACAGCGGCATTGTTGAAAAGGCGCGGTTCGGCACGGTGAGCGATACCACAGCCACTTCTACCGCCGATCAGGCCAAAGCGGTGTTTCGTGCCAACCCGGATATTTCCGTGGTGTTTGCGCCCTATGATGAATTCGCCCGTGGTGTCAAACTCGCTGCCGCCGATCTGGGCATCAGCGCCAAGCTGAAAATCTATTCGGCGGATATTTCCACCGCTGACATTCAGGAAATTGTTGAGGATGGCAGCCCGTGGGTGGCAACCGCTGCCACCAATCCGGCAGTCGTGGGTGCCGTTTCCATCCGCGCTGCCGCCTTGCAGATTGCCGGCGAAACGGTGCCGCATCAGATTATTGTCGATCCGGTTCTGGTGACGCAAAAGCAATTGCGGGATGCCAACGTCAAGACCATCGAAGATTTGGCCAAGAAAATTCCAAGCTTCTCGACAAGCTCTGCTGTCACGGCAAGCTGGATTCCGTCTGCTGCTTTTTGAGCACCTCCCTCCCAAGCAGGCTCTGCGCAGACAAAAACGGAAGCACCTAGCGGTGCTTCCGTTTTCCATGTTTGATCAGGCTGCCTTGCTGTTCTGCACGCCAGAAGATGCCGCATCGAGACCACGTTGGATATCGGCGATGATGTCATCGATATGCTCAATGCCGATGGAAAGGCGCACATAGCCCGGCGAAACGCCACTTGCGGCCTGTTCTTCGGCGGTCAGCTGGGAGTGGGTGGTCGAGGCCGGATGAATGGCGAGGCTGCGGGCATCACCAATATTCGCAACGTGATAGAGTAATTCGAGCCCGTCGATGAACTGGCGTCCAGCGTCCAGCCCGTCTTTCAGCTCAAAGCCGACAAGACCGCCATAACCACCCTTGAGATATTTATCGGCCCGCTCGCGCCATACGCCGCTCTGCTGAGATGGATAGATCACCTTGGCGATTTCCGGCCGCTTGGCCAGATACTCCGCAACGGCTGCGGCGTTTTTAACGTGGCGCTCAATGCGAAGCGGCAGGGTTTCAATGCCTTGCAAAAGCTGGAAGGCGTTGAAGGGTGAGAGTGCGGCTCCAAGGTCACGCAGCAGGGTCACACGCGCCTTGATGATATAGGCAATAGGACCAAGCGGCTTGGTGGCTTCCGTCCAGACTGCGCCGTGGTAGCTTGGGTCTGGTGTGTTCAAGGCTGGCTGGCGCTCTTTGTGGGCTTCCCAGTCGAAATTGCCGCCATCAACGATCAAACCGCCAATGGACGTGCCGTGGCCGCCAAGATATTTGGTGGAGGAATAAACAACCACAGCAGCGCCATGATCAAAAGGCCGCGCCAGCAAGGGGGCTGCGGTGTTGTCAACAATCAGCGGAATGCCGAATTCGCGGCCAATGCTTGCCACTTCGGCAATCGGGAAAACGGTCAGTTTCGGATTGGGCAAGGTTTCGGCATAATAGGCGCGGGTGCGCTCATCTGTGGCGCGGCGGAAGTTTTCCGGGTCTGTCGGATCAACAAAACGAACCTCAATACCCTGATCTTTCAGCGTGTTGGCAAACAGGTTCCATGTGCCGCCATAGAGATCGGTGGAGCTGACGATATTGTCGCCGACTTTGGCAAGGTTCTGGATCGCAAAGGCAGACGCCGCCTGACCGGAGGCAAGCGCCAATGCCGCAACGCCGCCTTCGATGGCTGCAATGCGCTGCTCAAGCACATCCACCGTTGGGTTGCCGATGCGGCTATAGATATTACCCAGCTCTTTCAGGGCAAACAGATTGGCCGCATGCTCCGTATCTCGGAACTGAAAAGACGTGGTCTGATAGATCGGAACGGCGACAGCCCCCGTCGTCGGGTCGGCGCGCCAGCCGGCATGAAGGGCCAGCGTTTCTGGATGCAATGGTTTGCTGCTCATCTATAACTCCCGTCCTGTGTTGAATTTCCGCCAGTCACCGCCCTGGATTTTTGCTATGCCTTTGGCCTCTGTGACGGTTGCATGATGGAATAATCCACCGATTAAGTAGAGAAATATTCTTCCCTTCTTTCGACACCGCTTAGAAATTGCGCCTGAGGGAAGAGCCGGTCGTCTGCTGCCTCTTAACGTCTCAGCGAAAAGCTGGCTGGGATGATCGCTGCGCCATTTCGGTGCTGATTGGGTCTGTTTTTTCCACTTGGTTTATCAAGACGCAAAATCCTTTCTCGGCCAAACAGCAAATAATCTTACTCTATAGAAAAACTAGACAACCGGAGAAGACGACATGTCGGGCGACGAATTCAACACTGAAATTGGACGGCGTCAGCTCATCAAGCTCTCGGCCTTTGCTGGCGCAGCAGTTGCGGGGGCAAGCCTGCTTGGTGTCAATGCTGCCCATGCAGCAGATGAAGCTCTCAGCCTGAAGGGCAAGCGGATCGGCATCAGCACGGCAGGGACCGACCATTTCTTCGACCTCCAGGCCTATAACGCCCAGATCGCTGAAGTGAAGCGCTTAGGCGGCGAACCACTTGCCGTCGATGCGGGCCGTAGCGATGGCAAGCTGGTGGCGCAACTCCAAACCCTGATCGCCCAAAAGCCGGATGCCATCGTGCAATTGCTCGGCACCTTGACGGTTATCGACCCCTGGCTAAAACGGGCACGTGACGCAGGCATTCCGGTTCTGACCATCGATGTCGGCTCCAGCCATTCGCTGAACAATTCGACCTCCGACAATTGGGGTATCGGCAAGGATCTGGCCCTGCAACTGGTCTCTGACATCGGTGGTGAAGGCAATGTCGTGGTTTTCAATGGCTTTTATGGCGTGACGCCCTGCGCCATCCGCTATGACCAGCTTGTCAACGTCATCAAATATTTCCCGAAGGTCAAGATTATCCAGCCGGAACTGCGCGACGTCATCCCCAATACCGTGCAGGACGCATTCGCCCAGGTCACCGCCATTCTGAACAAATATCCGGAAAAAGGCTCGATCAAAGCCATCTGGTCCGCCTGGGATATTCCGCAATTGGGGGCAACCCAGGCGCTGGCGGCAGCCGGGCGCACGGAAATCAAGACCTATGGCGTCGATGGTAGCCCTGAAGTGTTGCAACTGGTGGCGGATCCGGCCTCGCCTGCCGCCGCAGATGTTGCCCAACAGCCCGCCGAACTCGGTCGCCAGGCCATTCAGAATGTGGCGCTGCTGCTGTCCGGCAAGACCTTGCCGCGTGAGAGCTATGTGCCAGCCCTGCTGGCCAATAAGCAGACTGTCAACGAGGTCACCAAGAAGCTCGGGATCGGCTGATCGCCAAGGCAGCTGTTGGAACGCCACAGCTTATGCCAGGGCGCTAATACGAAGAATCATTGAAAATGATTCTTCGTATGCCGTTTTCGAATATCTCAAGCCCTTGACGCATTTGAGATATTCGAAATTCATTCAAGGCGAGGATGCGTCAGCATCTTCGAGACTTGGTATAAGTGGCTTTGCGAAGGACATTTTCATGCGTGACAGACAGCCTGCGGATGGCGATGCAATCCGCTTCCATGGCATTTCCAAACGGTTTGGTGGAGCAAGAGCGCTTGCCGACGTGTCCTTTGGCGTCCGCGCTGGAACGATCCATGGGCTTGTCGGCCAGAATGGTGCGGGAAAATCGACCCTGATCAAAATTCTTGCCGGTCTTCACCGGCAGGATGACGGAACGATCGAGATCGACGGGGTTGGAAGACCGGATCTGACGCCGCCGCTGGTCGAAAAACTGGGCATCCATTTCATTCATCAGGATCGCCTTCTGGTCCCGTCCTTCACGGTTGGCGAGGCCTTGTTTCTGGGGCGCGAACCGAAGATTGCTGGCACGCCATTTCTGGATCGGCGGGCCATGAAACGCCAGGCGCAGGCGATTTTGCAGGACTATTTCGGCCTGAGCCTGCCGACCAATGCATTGGTCGGCGAGCTGACCACCGCGCAAAAGCAGATCGTCCAGATCACACGCGCGCTGCTGGCAAAGCCCACGGTGCTGGTGTTCGATGAGCCGACGGCGGCGCTGGTGCGGCGCGAGGCCGATATGCTGTTTTCCCTGATCCGGCGGCTGCGGGACGAGGGGGTGACGATCGTTTATATCTCGCATTACCTGGCCGAAATCGAAGCGCTTTGCGACGACGTAACCGTGCTGCGCAATGGTGAGGTGGTTGCTAGCCGCGCGCTTGCCGGTCTTTCGGCAAAACAGATCGCAACCCTGATGGTGGAGCGCGACATTGCCGAGATGTTTCCAAAACCGGTCGTTGCCATGGGTGAGCGTCTGCTGGACGTTCGTGGTTTGACAGCCGAAGGCCGGTATGAGGACGTGTCCTTCAGCCTGCACCGGGGCGAAGTGCTCGGCATTACCGGTCTTTTAGGCTCCGGTGCCAAGGAATTGTTGCAAACGCTGTTTGGTTTGGAAACAGCAAGTGCTGGTGAGATTCAAACGAGCGAGACGGTGGTGTCATTTGCAAATCCTCGCCAAGCCGTGTTGCGCAATCTGGCGCTTGTTCCGGAAGACCGGCGCGGTAATGGCGTGGCCCTGGACCTCACGGTGGCGGAAAACACCACGCTTGCCAGTCTCGACCGTTTTTCGAGGGCGGGTTTTCTGAAGACCGGTCTCGAAAAGACTGCTGTGGACCAGCTGATCGGGCAATTGCAGATCAAGACGGCAGGCGGCGAAGCGCCGGTCCGAACCCTGTCCGGTGGTAATCAACAGAAGGTGGCGATTGCAAAATGGCTGAGCCGTCAATCGGAAATCTATCTTCTGGATGAGCCGACTGTTGGCGTCGATATCGGCGCGAAAGTCGAAATTTACCAGCTTATCGGTGAACTCATCGAAAAGGGTGCTGGCGTCATCATCTTGTCGTCCGACCTGCCGGAACTGGTTGGCATAACCGACCGGATTCTGGTGTTTTTCCGGGGCCGGATCACGGCGGAACTCACATCGAGCCAGACGACGGCGGACGCAGTCTTTGCGAGCGCGACCGGCTCGGATGCCGTGACGGGGTCGAAGGAAGGATTGCGCCATGTCGACTGAGGTCAATTCCGTTTCGATTGGCGTGAGGTCGCCAACAGCCACCCGCACACGTCATCACGGCTCGTCCCAGGGAGGTGAGCTTGCCCAGCCCCGCAAGGGTGCACCCTGGGGCGCGGCCTGGCTGCTACGGACCGGGTCCATACTCGGAATCCTCGGCGTCTTCCTGTTCTTTTCGCTGGCGGCGCCCTTCTTTTTTAGCCTCGGCAATCTGGGCAATGTGCTGGCGCAGTCGGCCATTCTCGGAGTGCTGGCCTTCGGGCTGACTCTTGTGATCATCGCGGGCGGGTCGAATGTTGTGACGGGCGGGATCGATCTGTCGCTGGCCGCCAATATGGGCCTCAGCGCAGCGGTCTATGCCAGCCTTGTGCAACTGGGATGGAGCGATGGCATTGCTGTTTTGGGGGCGTTGGCCACCGGATTGGTCATCGGTCTCGTCAATGCATTGGCTGTTGTCATTGTCGGTATCGTGCCGCTTCTGGCAACGCTTGCGGTGATGAATGTGGTGGCCGGTCTCGAACTGGTGTTGACCCAAAACACCGTCATTCCTGCCTCCACCGATTTTCTCTCACTGCTTTCAGCCACAGGGCCATTCGGTCTGCCGGTGCTGGCCTATGTTCTGCTGGGGGCAGCCTTGCTGGTCGGAGCTGTCGTCCAATATACCCCGCTGGGATTGAGGCTTTACGCGGTCGGTGAATTTCCGGAAGCAGCAAGGGCGGCGGGCCTCAGGGTCAAAACCCTGACGGCAGGTGCCTTCATCGCGGCGGGTCTGCTGGGCGGTATCGCCGGTATCCTCAATACGTCCTATCTCAGCGGCAGTTCCACCGGCGCTGGCGATATCTTGCTGACCGTCGTGGTGACCACGCTGCTGGGCTCGGTGTTTTCACGGCGGCTGGTGCCGACCATTCCCGGTACGCTGGTTTCGGCGATCTTTGTCGGTGTGCTGATCAATGGGTTTCAACTGCTCAATCTGTCGAGCACATTGGTGGCTGGCGTCCAGGGCGCGCTGATCCTTCTGGTCGTCTCGGCCACCACTTTGCTACGCAGGAGGTAGAGTCATCATGTCAACGGTTGACACCAAAACGCAGACGGCTGGGGCCTTGGCGTCCGGTTACCTGCGGATCGGATATCTGGTGCGCTATGCGCTAATCCTTGCCATCCTCGCGGTCATCGCGATATTTTCAACGGTGGCGCCAAGCTTTCTGACGGGCGCCAACCTGTTGAGTGTGCTGGTCAACAATGTTGCATTGCTCGCCATCGTGTCGATTGCGATGACCTTTGCCGTTGCCTCCGGCGGCATCGATCTTTCGGTTGCGACGGCGGTGGATTTTGCCAGTTTCACCTTTGTCTCGCTGGTGCTGGGTGGTGTGCCCGTCGGCTTCGCGGTGCTGGCGGCAATCTTTGTCGGCGGACTGGTCGGTGCCTTGAATGGTCTGTTGATTTCGGCAATCGGCATCTCACCGTTTCTGGCGACGCTTGGAACGCTGTTCATCGGCCGCAGCGTGCAGCAATTGCTAACCAATGGCGGCAATCCGGTCTATCTGTCCCAAGTCGCCATTCCGCCAGGCTTTTCGTTTATCGGTCATGGGCAGCTGCTTGGCGTACCCGTGCCGCTGGTCGTCACGCTGTCGCTGATTGTTTTGACTGGTGTGCTATTGTCAATGACCCGTTTCGGGCGGGTCCTGACGGCCATCGGCACCCAAGCCAGCGTGGCGCGCTATTCCGGCCTGTCTGTCGCCTCAGTTGTTGCAAGCGCCTATATTCTGGCCGGCCTGATTGCCGCGATTGCTGGCATCCTTTTGACGGCAACGGTCAATGTCTACATTCCATCATCCGGGAATGCCTTCCTGCTGAATGCCATTGGCGCGACCTTTATCGGCACGACACTCCATCCGCTGCGCCGTCCCAATGTGGTTGGCACCGTGCTTGGCGTTCTGCTGCTTGGCCTCGTCTCGAACGGGTTGCTGCTGTCCGGTTTGAATTTCTATTGGCAACAGGTTGCAACGGGCCTGCTGATTTTCTCCGTGCTAGCCCTGAGCTTCAAAACGGCGCGCCCGTCGTGATCGGTAAAGACAGGTCTCGGAGCCTATAGGGGAAACAAGTGTTGCCTTGTTGGTGCAGTCTCAAACTTACCAGGATCGTGCGTCTGCCAAACAGGCGAAGCCAGGGAGGAATGAAGAAAATTCTACTTTAGTCGTAATCTCCGGTAGACCGATCCTTGATGGCTGCGTATGGAGGAACGCCATTGCTCGTGATCGGTGCGGCTCTTCAATACGGTGTCGCCAAAAATAAGGAGCCTCTCCATGCTGTCCGCCACCATGACCAAGACAATCTTTGGGCTTGTTCTTTCGATATCCACCCTTGCAGCAACCCATGCCTCGGCCGATGCCACGCTTGACCGCATCAAGGGACGTGGCAAGCTCACTGTCGGCGTCATCCTGTCTGGCGCACCTTTTGGTTATATCGATCCGAAAAGCCAGGAGCAGAAAGGCTTTAACGTCGATATTGCCCAGGCACTGGCTGATGATCTCGGGGTCAAGCTGGAAACGGTGACGGTTACGCCGCCCAACCGCGTGCAGTTTCTCCAGCAGGGCAAAGTTGATATCCTGATCGCCAATATGCAGTATACCGAAGACCGTGCCAAGGTGCTGGATTTTGTGCCGACGCCTTATGATCGCAGCGGCGGTGCTGCCGTGGTGCGTAAGGATAGCGGTTTGAAGGATTGGGCGGACCTGAAGGGCAAGCCGGTCTGCGTCTCGCAGGGTTCCAACTATACCCAGCCGCTGATCGAGGAATATGGTGCCATCGTCAAGGCGCTGCCAAGCCAGCCGGAATCGCTGCTGGCGCTGCAAGGCGGCAATTGCGTGGCTGCTGTGCATGTCGGCGCAACTGTGGGGCTGTTGTTGCAGGATCGCCCGGAGGAATGGAAGGACTATGCTATTCCGTTCCCAACCGAACTGGTTCCCTCGGACTCGGTCATCTGGCTGCGCAAGGGCGAGAAGGATACCCAGGCCGCCCTCGACAACGCCGTTAAAAAACTGCATGTTTCCGGCAAACTGCTCGATTTCGCCAAGTCCAGCCGCCTGCTGAATACCGACTATCTCGAGCAGGAACACAAGGCGCTCGCTGCGACCAAGTAAGACGAAGGCGCGAAGATGCTCAGGCATCTTCGACTTCAGAGGATTTCGAATATCTCAAACCCATCAAAGGCTTGGGATATTCGAAAATGAAATACGGCGCGTCATTTTCCAAGACTTATGGTACAAGACTCGTTGTATCAGCGGCGCAACGGTAGAGACACATGCAGGATATCAATCTCACCGATCTGTTCGTGCGTCTGACGGGCAGTATCGGTCTTAATTTTGAGTTCCTGGCAACGGGATATGAGGCGCAGATCTGGCGGGATGGTTTTTTGACCACGCTTTATCTGGTGGCTTTGCTCATTCCCGTCAGTTTGCTGTTTGGTCTGCTGTTTGCGGCCTGCCTGACATCGGGAAGGTCATGGCTTTCCGCGCCGGTGCGGGCGTTCGTGGAGGTGACCCGCAATACGCCGACGCTGGTACAGCTGATGTTCAGCTTTCTGGTGTTGAACACGGTTGTGTCCAATCTTGTCGGTGGCACGCAGAACAATCCGCTGACGCCGTTTTTTTGGGTGGTTGCGGTGGTGGGCCTGCATGTGGCGGCCTTGCATTCCGAAGCGATCCGCGCCGGGATCGAAGCCGTGCCAGCTTCGACGATTGAGGCGGCTCGCGGCATTGGCTTCAGCCAGTTCCAGATCCTGCGTTACGTCGAGGTGCCGCTTGCCTTTCGGGCGTCGCTACCGGCCATCGTCAACAACCTGATCAATCTCGTCAAGCTGACGACGGTCGGCAATGCAATTGCCGTCAGCGAAATCACCTATGCGTCGATCATGGTCTGGACCCAGCGTGACAATGTCATAGAGTTGATGATCGTTATCCTGGCCTTCTTCAGCCTCATCAATTTGGTCGTCGCCCGCGTCGGCCTTTGGGTGGAGCGCAAGCTCGCCATTCCGGGATATGGGCTATGATGTCGCCAATGCTTCACAACCATGCGGGCCGCAGCCCCGCGCTGCGCAATATAGCTCTTGTCGCATTGCCGCTAGCGATCCTTATCTGGGCGCTGGCCGATCTGTCGCTTGGCCGTGAACTGGTGCAATGGCTTCCCTATCTCGGCTCCGGCTTTGCGATGAACATCGTCATCAGCCTGTCGGCGATGACGCTGGGAAGCGTGCTGGGCATCCTGCTTGGCATGCTGCAAATGGTGCCATTCCGGCTGGTCCGCTACCCGGCTGCGGTCTATGTGCAGGTGTTTCGCAATGCGCCGCATCTGGTGCTGATCTTTGCGACAACCTATATCTTTCCCTTCGAGATCATCGTCTTTGGCAATTATCTATCCTTTCCCGATTGGGTGAAAGCCATGGTCGGTCTCGCCATCCCGGCAAGCGCCTATATCGCCGAAATCACCCGTGGTGCCATTCTGTCCATTCCGACCGCGCAATGGGAGGCGGCGCAAGGCCTTGGCTTTTCACGCTGGCAGGCGCTGCGCTGGATCATCCTGCCGCAATGCCTGCGCCGATCACTGCCGCCATGGATGAATGTGCTTGCCTCAATCACCATGGGGACTTCGCTGGCCTCGCTGGTCGGCGTCCATGAACTTCTCCATGCTGCCACCGATGCCAGCACATCCGTGCGCCGGCTTGATTTTACCGTCATTGCCTATGTTGTGGTAATGGCCGCCTTCTTCGCGCTTTGCTACCCGATCGCCCGCCTGACCCGCCGCCTGGAGCGCCGTTTCAAGGCGGCCTGAGGATTTGAGAGAATGATTGCAAATACCGACAATGCCATCGTCCGCTTGGAAGACGTGCACCTGTCCTTCGGCCAGACGCAGGTGCTGAAGGGCATCGACCTGACGGTCAACAAGGGCGATGCCGTGTCGATCATCGGTCCCTCCGGCTCGGGCAAATCCACCATCCTGCGCTGCATCAACGCGCTGGTGACGGCCCAAAGCGGTCGCATCACCGTGGCGGGGACCCGCGTGGACCAATTGACCAAGGAAAGCGAACGCATTGCGCTGCGCAAGCGGGTCGGCATCGTCTTCCAGCAATATAATCTCTTTCCGCACCTGACGGTGCTCGACAATATCATGCTTGCCCCGACCCGCATTCTGGGGACGGCAAGACGCGAAGCGGAAAAGGTCGCGCGTGAATTGCTGGACAAGGTGCGGCTTGGCGAAAAGGCTGATGCTTATCCGGGCCAGCTCTCCGGTGGGCAGCAGCAGCGCGTGGCGATTGCCCGGGCGCTGGCGATGAAACCCGATCTCGTGCTGTTCGACGAGGTCACATCGGCGCTCGATCCCGAAACCGTCGGCGAGGTCTTGTGGGTGATCCGTGACCTGATCCGCGAGGGCATGACCAGCATTCTCGTCACCCATGAAATGCGCTTTGCCGAAGAGATCAGCGACACGGTGGTGTTTACCGAGAATGGCCGCATCGTTGGCCAAGGCTCGCCGGAGCAGATCTTCCATAAGAGCGACAATCCGCGTATCCGCCAGTTCGTTGGCGGGTTGTCGGGCCGGGGTACGGTGCGCGAAGGCGAAGGCATATAGGAGCCGCCATGACGACGACCATAGCCGCGCCACTGACCAGCGCTTTCGCAGGGGCAATTGTGCAGTCTGAGCCGGGCCGCGACAATGCGGCGATGGCAGCAGCGCGTACCGCGATCATTGATTTTCTGGCCTGCGCGATCGCTGGAGCGGGCGAGCGGACAACGGCTATCGTCGCAACCGCACTCGGCGGGAGTATCGGCGGCGACGCCATCCTGATCGGCAGCGCGCGCCGCGCCGATCCGTTGGTTGCGGCTGTCGTCAACGCCTATGCGGGTCATGTGCTTGACTATGACGATGTGCATTCCAGCGTGCGCGGCCATCCGACGACCGTGATCATTCCGGCATTGCTTGCCCTGGCTGCGGAGCGCGAATTTACCGCAGATGCAATGATCGCATCCTACGTTGTCGGGCTGGAGGCCATGGCCCGGCTTGGCCTGTCGCTCGGTTCCCGGCATTACGAAAACGGTTTTCACGCCACGGCGACCCTTGGCACTGTGGGTGCTGCGGCAGCGATCTGCCATGTGACGCAGGCATCACCGGAAGAAACGGCGGTGGCGCTTGGCCTTGCCGCCACGCAATCCTCCGGCCTCAGGTTGCAGTTTGGTTTCGATGCCAAGCCCTATCATGCGGGCATGGCGGCGCGCTCCGGCCTGTTGGCGGCGCGGCTGGCCTCGGCAGGTTTCGGAGGCGCGCCGGATTTCCTCGATAATCCGGTTGGCTTTCATTCCGCCTATGCTTTTGGAGCCGGGCATCCTGAATCAATCGTTGAGAACTGGGGTACGCCCTGGCAGATCGTGTCGCCCGGCCTGACGCTGAAAGCCTATCCCTGCTGCACGGCCAGCCATCCGGTCGCCTCCCTCGGCATAGACCTGCATCGCGAGGGCCTTGCCGCTGACGCCATCGACACGATCACCTTCACCTATCCGCCCGGTGCCGATGCTGCACTCGTCGTCACCAAGCCGACAAATGGGATCGAGGCGCGCTTCAGCCCGGAATATGTCTTTGCCGCCAGCCTGATCGACGGAGCCTTGCGGCTGGACCATTTCGATGAGCGGCCTGTGGAGCCAAGGTTGATGGCACTCGCTGCCCGCGCTGGTCGGCGGCATCAGGAGAATGCTCCCCGGATGTCGAGCGATCCGAAGACGCGGTTTGTCATCCTCGATATCGTGCTGAGAGACGGCGGGACCATCCAGCGCCGGTTCGACGGCCTGCCTGGGCTTGCCGATCCAGCCGACAAATTCCGCGAGGCGACCGCGGCGGATGCCTCCTTTGCCGAAATCCCTTCGCTCGTCCGGGATATGCGCAGCAGTGCCGATCTGCGCCACCTGCTTGCCCTTCTTAACCAGGACGCCTCCAATACCCGTAAATGACGCCATACCCAAACGTGACGAAAGACTGTGCCATGACCCGCAAGAGAGAAATTCACCTCGGCCTGTTCCTGCAAGGGGCTGGCCACCATGTCTCCGGCTGGCGGCATCCGAATGCGGAAGCCGGTAGCGAAAATTTCGACCTGCTGCGTCGCGTCTCGCAGCTCGCCGAGCAGGCGAAATTCGACATGGTGTTCCTGGCCGACGGGCTGACGAGCGGCGTCGATGCGCATCCCTCGACCATTGCCCGGTTCGAACCGCTGACCCTGTTGGCGGCACTTGCCATGGTGACCGAAAAGATCGGCCTTGCCGCAACCGCCTCGACCACCTATGGCGAGCCCTACCATGTGGCCCGCGCCTTTTCCTCCATTGACCACTTGAGCCATGGGCGTGCCGCTTGGAATATCGTCACCACATCCTATGCCCGGACCGCCAATAATTTTTCCAAATCCCATCCAGGCCATGACGAACGCTACGCCGTCGCCGAAGAATTTGTCGATGTGGTGCGCGGTCTTTGGGATAGCTGGGATGACGATGCCTTCATCAAGGACAAGCAGAACGGCATCTATGCCGATCCCAATAAGGTGCATCTCCTCGACCACGCGGGCAAATATTTCTCGGTCAAAGGTCCGCTGAATATTCCACGGTCTCCGCAGGGCCATCCAATTCTGATTCAAGCCGGCTCATCCGGTCCGGGGCAAGACCTCGCGGCCCGGACCGCCGATGTGGTGTTCACGGCTCAGCAAAGCCTTGATGAAGCACAGGCTTTCTACAAAAGCCTCAAGGATCGTGTCACCGGTTTTGGCAGGCATCCCGATGATGTCGCGGTC
Source organism: Agrobacterium vitis (assembly GCF_014926405.1). Taxonomy (NCBI): domain Bacteria; kingdom Pseudomonadati; phylum Pseudomonadota; class Alphaproteobacteria; order Hyphomicrobiales; family Rhizobiaceae; genus Gillisella; species Gillisella vitis. Next base: position 1,113,551 of record NZ_JACXXJ020000003.1, on the reverse strand, counting down.
ATGCCGGGCTTTCTGCCGGTCATCGGCCGCACGGCACGGGAGGCTGCCGACAAGCTGGCCGAACTCGACCAATGGACCGAGCTGAAAAGTGCCATGCCGCTGCTCGAAGAGCGGATAGGCCATAGTCTTGCCGATTACGATCCTGACGGCCCGCTGCCGGACCTGCCGATTTCCGACCAGCTGCGCAGCCGCGCCGAACTGCTAACCGCGTTGGCTCGCCGGGAGAATCTGACCATTCGGCAATTGGCCCTACGGGTTGCCGCCGGGCGGGGACATCATATCGTGCTCGGCACGCCCGAAGATATCGCCGACCGTATGCAGCAATGGTTTGAAACACGCGCCGCCGATGGCTTCAACATCATGCCGCCTTTCTTCCCGGAGGGCCTGGAGGATTTCACTCGTCTGGTGGTGCCAATCCTTCAGGAACGTGGCCTGTTCCGGACAGACTATAGTGGTGTGACATTACGCGATCATCTGGGCGTATCCCGGCCAAACCTGTCCTCTTGATGAGGTAAGGCTTATACCAAGACGAGGATGCTTACGTATCCTCGTTTTGACGGCATTTCCAAACACCACCATGCCATCAGGCGGTTTTCAGCGCGGAGTGTTTTGCGACCGGATTTAGCTGTGCCGTTTCCTGGCGCTGCCAGCGGTCAAACGCCGCACGGCCGAGGATCGACAGGGATGTATCTTCCTGCGGAGCATGAACAAGCACGGCCTGAATGTCACGGAAGTGGCGTTCAAGCCCGATATCGGCGTTAAGGCCCGGATTGCCGATGCCGCGCACGGCGATTTCCACGGCGCTCCGCAACTGGCGGCCAGCGATAAGTCTGGCACGCATCAGTCGTTCCGCATCGCCTTGACCGGACAAAAGCGCATCGAAGATAATCTGGCGCGCGCCGCCGACCAGCAGGTCGATTTCGCCTGATAGCGTTATGAACCGTTCGGTAAGGGCGATGGGATGGCCCAGATTGGTTGGAACACGGTCATGGGCGAAATGGTTGAAGGCGGCTTGTGCCGCTTCAGCAACCCCAAGATAGATCGCCGTCAGCGCAAGTGTAATCGGCGCATGGCCGCGATTGTCCTGCTGGGCGATTTCTGTACCGGTCAGATCCAGTACATTTTCGAGAGGGATTTCGACATCGGCATAGTCAACATCATGCGAGCCTGTCGCCCGCATGCCGAGGCTGTTCCAGTTTTCGATGACGCTTATGCCGGGCAGTCCATTCTGCACAATAAAGGTTCCGACGCGGGTTGGCGTTTCGTCCGTATGCGCCCAGACCAGGAAATGCGTAAGGCCATGCGCACCCGTTACGAAACGCTTACGACCAGTGATCGACCAGCCTGTCGAGGTGCGGCGGGCACGTGTTGCCGGCAGGCCGCCACGGGCTGGCGATCCAAGCTCCGGCTCGACCCGGGCAGCGTTTAGCAGCAAGGGGCGCTGTTTTGCCTCGGCAAGGAGCCGTTGATAGAGATCTTCAGGCCAATGGTTTCTTGAGGCTTGGCCGAGGTGATTGAAGATTGTCATGGCGCTGATCAGAGCAACCGATGGATCGCCACGGCCAAGAGCCGCCAGAATATGTGCGGCATCGTAGAGCGTCCCACCCTGGCCGCCATATCGCGTCGCAACGGTGCTTTCGAGAAGTCCACTGTCGTGAACGGCACGAATGCCCGCCCACGGAAACTGTCCGCTGCGGTCAGCATCCGGCGCGGCCTTTGCAACGATCCGCACGGTTGCGTCAAGCAGGGTTTGATCATGGGCCATGGTTTTGAAGCCTTTTGAATGTCTGTCTATAAAGCCGCCGGGTGACGCTCATCACGCGGCGGCCTTCTTCCTGGCCTCTTCGCGTTCACGGATGCCTTCGCGGACCAGCGGCAGGACATAGCGACCATAATCCACGGCATCATTGTAGTTGTCATAACCACGGATCGAGATCAGGTCGGCGCCGAGGTCGATATAGTCCAATATGGAATCGGCGATGGTGCGAGGAGAACCGACCAAGGCGGTGGTTGCGCCGCTAGCGTTTGTGGCCGTCACTGTCGGATACCAGAGAGCCCGGTCGTGAACATCGCCGCGTTTGGCGATATCCAGAAGACGCTGTGAGCCGACATTGGCTGGAGGCGGCGCGGACAAGGGTGTCCTGCTGAGGCCTTTCTCGCGATTTTCGTTCAGCGTGTCGAGAATGCGGTGGGCTTTCTGCCAGGCCAATTCGTCAGTCTCGGCAATGATCGGACGGAAGGTGACCCAGATGCGCGGGCGATCCTTGCGTCCGGCCTTGGCCGCCTCGGCATAGATGCGGTCGATTTGTTGTTTGGTTTCTGCCAAAGGCTCGCCCCAAAGGCCAAAAATATCGCATAACGAGCCGCCAATCCGATAGGCAGCATCCGACGAGCCGCCGAGCGAGATCGGGATCAGGCCGTTGGTCGGGCGCACGGCACTGCGGAACTGTTTGAACTGGTAGTATTTCCCATCGAAATCGAAGGGTTCTGTCGAGGTCCAGGCCAGACGCAGAATGCGGATATATTCTTCCTGACGCTCGTAGCGTTGCTCCTTGGTCAGAAAATCACCCTCGCGGGCCTGCTCCTCATCACTGCCGCCGGCGATGAAATGGACGACAACACGGCCGCCGCTCAACTGGTCCAGTGTTGCCAGCGATTTCGCCGCAACGGTCGGGTAGATGGTGTTCGGGCGCAGGGCGACAATGATCTTGATTTGCTTGGTATGGGCCAGAATGGTCGCACCCAGCGTGAAAGGATCAAAGGAAGCGGAAGAATAGGGGATCAGTGTGTAGTTGAAACCGTAATCGTCCAGCGCACGTGCGTAGCGTTGCAGGAAATCGGGGTCCACCGGCGCATCGGGGATGGGGCGAAGATCATTCGATCCGTTGGCGAAACTTGCGCTAATGAATTCGGCAGCCATTCTGTGCATACTCCATTTGGTTTTGAGTCTTTGGTGAACGCTATGCTGAGGTCTTGTCCTGCGCGGTTGCGATCACGCGAGTTCGTCCTGTTTGAAAACAGCGCGGGCACCCGAGCGCGTCGCGTGGGTGCTACCTGAGGGGATCGAGGCCAGCAGCGACCGGGTATAGGATTGGCGGGGAGTGTCGAAGACGGCTTTGACGGTGCCGTGCTCGACGATGCGTCCGCGATGCATGACCGAGACGGTATGGGCCAACTGGCGCACCAGGGCGAGATCGTGGGAAACGAACACATAGGTCAGGCCCAGATTGGCCTGTAGCGTCAAAAGCACGTCAACAATATCGGCCTGGACACTGACGTCGAGCGCTGAAGTCGGCTCATCCAGCACGATAACATCCGGCTTTAAAACCAGCGATCGGGCGATGGCGACGCGCTGACGCTGGCCACCGGACAGTGCGCCCGGCTTGCGGCCAAGCAAATGCTCGCCCAGCCCGACATTGGACAGGGCTTCGCGCACCCGCTCGCTTCGCTCCTTTGCAGTGCCAATCTTGAACCGGTCCAGCGGCTCGCGTACCAGATTCTCGATTTTCCAGGTGGGATCGAGTGAGGTGAAAGGGTTCTGGTAGACGAGTTGAAGATGGCGCCAAACGGCTCGTCTGGACTGGGGATTACGGCTTGAAAACTGCTCACCGGCGACCGAGATCTGGCCGGTATCGGGTTCCTCAAGGCCCAGAAGCAGCCGGATCGTCGTTGTCTTGCCAGAGCCGGATTCACCAACCAGAGCGTGTGTATTGCCTGATGGTACGGAGAATGTCACATTATCGACAGCTGTCAGGGATTTGCCATCGACCGTGAAGGTCTTCGTCACACCTTTGACCTCGATTTTGGTGTCAGTACCCGCAGCATTGTTTAGCCTATGAAACCCGCCATCGCGCAGCTTGGCATAACGATCAGGATTGAGGGCGGGAACATTGGCATGCAGCTTTCTGGCATAGGCCGAAGCCGGTGCGGCAAAGACAGCCTGGGTATTGCCCGCCTCCTGCACAACGCCATCCTTCAGCACGACCAGTTGATCTGCCCGCTCGGAAGCGATTGCGAGGTCGTGGGTGATCAGCAGGAGGCTGATATCCAGATCCTGCTGAAGTCGTGTCAGAAGGTCGAGGATGCGCTTCTGGATCGTCACATCCAGTGCGGAGGTCGGCTCGTCCGCCACCAGAAGGGCCGGGCGCGGCAGTACGGCAAGGCCGATCAGCACCCGTTGAAGCATGCCGCCTGACAGTTGATGCGGATAGGAATCGTAGACGCGACCCGGCTTGTCGAGGCCGACCTCCGCGAATGTGTCCAGGATCAGCGCTTTGCGGATGGCTTTGTCTTGTTCACCGAGAAGGGCTGCCGCTTCCATGGCTTGCGCGCCGATGGTGCGCACCGGGTTGAGCGCGTTGCCGGGATCTTGCGGAACAAAGCCGATAGCGCGCCCCCGCAGAGGCCGGAACTTACGTTCGGCAAGGCTCAAGATGTTCTGATCGTTGAACTCGATTTTTCCCGTCGCATGTCCGCCTTGGGGTAATAGCCTCAGAATGGCCCGCGCGATGGTTGATTTGCCCGAGCCGGATTCTCCAATCAACGCCAGGCTCTTGCCTCGGTCCAGCTCAAACCCGGCAGTCTTCACGACTTGGCGAGCCCCATAGAATACCGACAGGTCTTCAACTCTCAGCAGCGGAGCGGATGGCTGGAGCGATGGAGCAGCGGTTGCAAACCAGGGGAGTGTGGAGGTCAGTCTGTCTTGCGGAGCCATCGGCTGATCCTGTTGACGGAGAGGACGGTTGCGATCACGGCGAACGCAGGCGCGTAAACCAGCCACGGCCATTTGAGGTAATCCTTGCCGATTGAAATCAGCAGGCCCCAATCCGAGGCGGGTGGCGGATCGCCATAGCCGAGGAAGGCAAGACCGGCGATCACCAGAATGGAAAGGCCAAATTGCAGGACGGCAAGCGTCAGAAGCGAGCGTGACGCATTTGGAAACACGTGGCGCAGAAGGATATACCAACGTGACCCTCCCAGCAGAAACGATGCCTCGACGAAGGTCGCTTGCCGGGTTTTGATCACCTCTGCCCGCATCACCCGGGCAAAGACCGCCACGGCGGAGACGCCGGTCGCGATGGCGGCATTGGTGGTGGTGAAGCCGAGTGCGGTGACGACGATAATCGCCAGCAGGAAGCTGGGGATCGCCAGCAGCATATCGACCAGGCGCGCCAGCACGATATCGACCCAGCCACCGAGAAAGCCGGCCAGAAGGCCAATGAGGCCACCGACGACAACGCCAATGACAACCGCGATCAGCGCACTGGTCACCGAAGACGCAGTGCCATAGACGACGCGCGCGTAAAGGTCGCGCCCGAGCTGGTCTGTGCCGAACCAATGCTGTGCGCTGGGTGCCAGCAGTTTTTGAGCGGGAACGCCGACGACGGGGCTATGGCTTGTGAACAAGCCGGGGGCGAGCGCCCAGGCGATCACCAGGGCAATGATGGCGAACGAGATGAACACCGTTGGCGGCATGTGGACTGCCGACCATTTTTTGGCTGCCTGCACACCACCATTCGAGGAGGAAAAAGCGATCGTCATATCGTCACCGCACGGGAGGTTTCGGTAGAGCTTGTGTCCTCAGCGGACGTGCGAGGCCGTTGGACGCCGAGGAGTTTCACTCGCGGGTCAAGCAGGGGATAGACGAGGTCTGCGATCAGGTTGACGAGAACGAAGGCCACTGCTGCCAGCGAGACGACCGCCTGAAGAACAGGCAGATCCTGTGTTGTGACCGAGCGCTGCACCAGGCTGCCGATGCCCGTTCGCCCAAAAACCGTTTCGGTTATCAGCGAACCACCCAGCAACTCGCCGACGGTCAGGGCAATCACGGTGACCACCGGCAATGATGAGGGCTTCAACAGGTGTTTGAAAAACATCTGCGCCTGGGAAAGACCTCGACCCCGCGCCACAGTGGCATAGTCCTGGCTTGCTTCATGGTCGAGGTTGGCAATCAGAACTTCCGCTATCTGTGCGGAGACGGGAATGCCGAGTGCAATTGACGCAAACAGGGTTGCCCAGACACTATCCGGTTCAATGACCCGGAAAATGCCCAGCTGGAAGCCGAAAATATGGATCAGGGCCAGCCCGATGACGAAATTCGGGACCGATAGGAACAGGGAGGGAAACCCCCGCAGCAGGCCCTGTCCGAACCGTTTTGGCAGAAACTGCGTGCCGTAGGCAATCACCAGCGCCAGGGCAAGCGCGAAGGCAAGGGCCGTCGATGCAAGGATCAGCGTTGAGGGCAGGACTTCGGCAATCAGCGCCGCCACCGGGCGGCTGGAGCGCATCGACAGGCCGAAATCGCCGGTGACGAAGTGAGAGAGTGACGTCCACAATTGGACCGAAATCGGCTTGTCCAATCCCTGGGCGGCGATGATCTCGGCAATCTCCGCCTCGGTGAAGCCGTTTTGCGGATCACGCAGGACGGAGGTGACCGGGTCGCCCGGCAGAATGCTGACCACCACGAATGTAAAGACATAGGCCATCAGGATGACCACAAAAGCTTGGGCCAGTCGTTTTGCAGCATATGTCAAGTAGGCGTTGCGCATACCGAGGCCTCCTTACATTGCTGGTTATTGGCTGATTTTTGCGGTGTAGTAGCTGGCATAGGCAATGCCGTTATAGACTTCGCCTGAAAGCTTCGGGGACTGGACATAAATGCGCTGAACGATCTGGGTGCGAGGGATGAAATACCCTTGCTCGATGACGTATTTCTGTAGTTCGTTCAGCAGCGGATCACGCACCTCTAACGAAGGGGCACCTGCAATTCTATCGCGTAGCTCATTGATCTTCTGGTCGCTCTGGTCCAGCGCGAACCAGTTTTCGCCATTATTGGCATCGGTCAGAATGCTGGCCACGGTCCCGGCATCGATAAAGCTGCGGGTGACTTCATAGGCTGGTACGGCTGGGCCTGCGAACTTGACCTTTTCGGTGAAGGTCACCACGTCATAGGTGCGGATATTGACCTTCCAGCCGATCTTGCCGAGCTGTTGGGCAATGAGTTCGTCCACCGCCTTCGACGTGGCAAGATAGGGGTTGGAGTAAAGCGTCAGCAAAAGCGGCTTTCCATCCTTGGCGCGGATACCATCTGTGCCTTTCGTCCAGCCTGCGTCATCCAGCAGCTTTTCCGCCCTGGCGGAGTCGTAGGCCAAAAGTGTGCTCTGGTCGGTTGCGCCCGGCACGTTGCTCTGGATAAACGAGGTCGCCAGCTTCCAATCCGATGTATAGACCGTATCGATGATTTCCTGGCGATCGATGCCAGACTGAAGGGCTTGGCGCACCCTGACATCGTTATAGGGCTCGAGCTTGGTATTCACCGCCCAGCCATTGACGAAACCGAGATAGCGCGGCGTGGCAACGGTGAAGCCATCGTCCTTGAGCGACTTCAACTCCTGGGGCGAGGCATTATAGGCAATGTCGGCCTGCCCGGATTGAACCGCCGCAACCCGAAGCGATGGTTCGGAGACCAGTTTATAGGTGATGCTATCCAGAAATGCTGGTCCGGTATGGCCAACAGCTGCTGGTCCCCAATTGTAATCCTTGCGCTTCACCAGTTTGACGAAATCGCCTTCCTTCCAGGCTTCAACCACGTAAGGGCCGCTGCCAGAGGTCTTGCCGAGGTCAGCCTGCTGTGTCGCTGGCTGGGTGATGGTCTTGGGGGAAATCAGGATCGAGCCGTGATAGCCGAGGGTTGGAATGAAGCCGAGTGTCGGCTTTTTGAAGACGACTTTCACCGTGGAGGGATTAATCGCCTCTGCGTGATCGTAGGTCTTGGGAAAAAGGCCGATCGGGTTGATGCCTTCGCTCTTGCGGCCTGCATACCAGATGTCGAGATTTGCAACGACAGCAGCCGCATCAAGTGGCGTGCCATCGGAAAAGGTCACGCCCGTTTTAAGGTGAAGGGTGAACTCGGTGGCACCTTCATTCTGGTCCCAGCGCTCAGCAATCCACGGGCTCACTTTGCCATCGGCATCTACATAGACGAGCTTGTCGGCCACGTGGCCCCAGACATGCCCCTGAAAGCTGGAGATCGCGCTGTTGTTGGGTATCCAGGTATTGCCCAACGAGTCGATCAGGAACGTAATATCGCCGCCGTCTTTCGCATTGTCCGCGCTATGAGCGGGCTTCAAGCCAGTTGATGTGACAAGAGCGACAGAGAGGATTGCAGAACCGGCAAGCAGCAACCTGCGTCGGGAAACAGCCAGAGAATCGGAATGTTTGATCATGAATTAGGTCCTGGTCGGGTGGCGTCTTATGTCGGGACGGACGGACAGCCCCGTTTGCGGAGGTTATTTTGATTTTGAGCGCAAACAGGTGGCGCGCTTTGTCGCTGCGATGGTCACGGTGCGTTCCTGCCTTGATTGGTGAGAAGCTGTAACAACAAGCTAGACGAGCATGGAAATCAGGGAAAGATTTATCATTCTTAATCTATCGATTTTATAGATTTTAATTATTCAATTGATGCGCCTGTAGCTTGGTTTTTTTCCTCTCTCAATGTGGTGAAGAGAAATGAGGGCGCTCAATAAATCTCGTCACGCGCCTGCGATGACCAGTTTATCAATGCGTGGCCCAAGGCGTGCCGGGGTCTTTCAGGTTCGCTTTAAGGTCTAAAACCGACCCGTTCCCACCGGCTCCAAACTTCAAGAATACGGCTCTGACGCGGGAGCGAAGGTGGAGAGGTTGATCGCTCTGCGAAGTTCGATGTCGCGTATAGCACATCTGCACTAATGGCCTCGGTCCCGTTTCTGTGCTGAATGCGACATAGACATGTCGACAAATAATATGGGTAATATTGTTATTGTGGAAAACAATGTTGCTTGCAAATGTTCACTGGAATACGGGGCGACGTAATGAGCAAGACATCCAGCAAGAATTTTGGCGATACACTCTTAAAACATAAGAACATCTTTCCTAGTATCGTTAAATACCTCTCAAAATCCCTTGTTTTCCCATCTATTACTGTAACGGCTGTGGTTTCCTGTTCAGGCGTCAGTCTTGCTCAAGATGTCGTGCTTGATAGCGGTAACACGACCTGGACGAGTGATACGATGGTCGATGGTGATCTCTATGTCGGCTATAACAATAAAGACATTGGCCTGACGATCGCCAATGGCGCAAAAGTGTACAGCACAAATGGTTATGTAGGCTACCGGGTTGGTAGTTCAGGGACTGTCACTGTGAGCGGTCCCGGTTCTTCCTGGATCATTCCCAGGGTCAATTACGTCCTGGCAAATAATATTACGGTCAATCAAAACGGCACTCTCAATATCGAGAATGGCGGTACTGTTGATGCAAAATATTTTACGTTCGCGAGCACGTCGCAGCTGAATGTGACTGGAAGTGGCTCGACCTTGACTGCGGACCGCATTTCCAATTCCGGAACGGTCCTCATCGCGAATGGGGGCTCGATCAATGCGATCGACGCAGAGTTCAGTGGCCTCCCGGCGGACGGCACGGATAACAGCCTTGCAAATTTTGTTGTCCGCGGCGCTGGTTCGAAGGTGACGAGCACGGGAACTTTGACGGTTGGCGCCAATGCAAGCATCGAAGACGGCGGTGCTATCGTCGCCCAGGATGTTGGAATCGGCACAAGCGGTAGCTTTCAGAATTTCGTGGTCACAGGCGCCCAATCCCGCATGGATGTGAATGGGACTTTGACGGTCAATGGTGGGTATGCGCCTAACTCGAATATATCTATCGCCGATAGCGCCAACTTGAATGTCAAGAACGGCATCACAATGGCAACCGGCGGTCACCTGACCATTGGCGGCAAGATCGATCTGGGAAATCTGGCCCTTGGAGGCGAGCCCAAAGGCCAAGCCGCCGCTGCTGCCGGCTATATCAATCCTGACGCCGTTATTTCATTCGGTTCATCCGAGAGGGCATACCTGAATTTCAACCACACACAAACCGGCTATGTCTTTGCCAATGCATTGACCGGTGACGGAAACATCAAGTCCATGTCGGGCGAAACAATCCTGACGGGGGATCTCAGCAAGTTCGAGGCCACCGATAATCTCGGCGGAATCATTGTCGATGGTGGCAGTACATTGGTTCTGGCCAGCAATATGGGAACAGCCGTTACCAATTACGACAATGTCTTCGCATGGCAGACGAATATTGATGTCAAGAACGGCACCTTCAACGTCAAAGCCGACACGGGTGCTATCAGGAAGAACTTCCTTGGAAGCGAATATTTTTCATCGAATATCGATGTCTGGGGCGATCGGAATGCTGGTACGGCATTCGGACGGCTGATCGGGTCTGGAGCCGTCGGCAATGTCACGCTGGAAAAGGGTGCGCTGATTTCACCCGGAAATTCCGACAATGCCATCGGCACCTTCACGGTGAACGGCAACATTTCTTTCGGCGAAGGCTCGGCTTACGATGTCGATATTGCCGGAAATGGCACCAGCGACAAAATCGTCGTTCAAACCCTGAAGGCCTGGACCGGAACCGATGCCCAGAATAATCCGACCTATGTGGATAGCGCGGGTAAAACCTCAATCGCTAACAATGTATCCGTGCAGGTGACAGCTCTCGATGCTGCAACCAGCTACCAAAACGGCCAGACCTATACGATTCTGTCATCGGCTGGCGGTATCCAGGGGCAATTTGCCCAGGCGATTTCCAAATCGGCATTTCTGGATGTTGGTTTGGTACAGAAAACCAATGAAGTCGATCTGACCATTGCCGTCAAAAACACGACTCCACCGACACCAGAGCCGACACCTACTCCTGAACCAACCCCAACGCCCACCCCGGAACCGACACCAACTCCTACCCCGGAACCGACACCGGAGCCTACGCCAACGCCAACGCCAACGCCCGAGCCGACCCCAACGCCGACCCCTGGTCCATCCACCGGTCTGTTTGATCGGGTCGCCGAGACCCAAAATCAGCGCACCGTGGCTCTGGCTTTGAATACGTTGCAGCAAAGCGGTCAATCGCTTGCACTCTACAACAGCCTGCTGCCGTTGAGCGCGGACGAAGCGCGTCATGCCTTCGAAGCGCTTTCCGGCGAGGTCCACGCATCTGCCATGAATACGCTGGTCACCAGCAGCACGTTGCTGCGCAATTCGGTCAATGACCGGATGCGGGCATCGTTCAACACGGTGGGCGCACGTCCGACACCGGTCATGGCCTATGCGGAGGGTGATAGTAAGCTCGACACGGCTTACAAGGACATGCCGCTCTTTACGGCTTGGGGCCAGGGCTTCGGCACATGGAACAGCATTGATGGCAATGGCAATGCCGCGGATTTGAGTTCGTCCACCGGTGGTTTCGTGGCGGGTCTCGACGTTCCGGTCTCCGCCGATTGGAGAGTGGGTGCCGTTGGCGGCTATAGCCGGTCCAGCTTCGATGCCAATGACCGCTCATCCTTTGGCCATAGCGATAACTATCATCTCGGCATGTATGCCGGAGCGCAATATGGTGAATTGTCCTTCCGCTCAGGCCTTACCTATACCTGGCATCAGGTGTCGACCAATCGATCCGTGGCATTCTCCGGTTTCAACGACCATCTGAAGGCTGATTACGACGCTGGCAGCTTCCAGGCCTTTGGTGAACTCGGTTATCGCATCGATGTCAGCACCGTCGCTTTCGAGCCATTTGCCAACCTTACCCATGTCAATGTTCAGAGAGACGGCTTTAATGAGCGTGGTGGCATTGCGGCCTTGTCGAGCCCGAGCGACAGCCTGGACACGACACTGACGACCCTTGGCCTGCGTGCCTCTTCCGATTTCATGCTGGGCGGCTATATCGCAAAGGCCAGAGGCATGCTTGGTTGGCAGCACGCCTTCGGTGATACCGACCCAACCTCACGCCTGGCATTTGTCGGCAGCCAGAGTTACGTCGTCTCCGGCACGCCGCTGACCAAGGATGCGGCCGTTGTCGAACTCGGGCTCGATGTCGGGCTCAGCGATACCGCCACGATCGGCATTGGCTATTCCGGTGAATTCGGTAGCAATGAAACCTCAAACAGCATCAACGCAAAGCTGGATGTGCGTTTCTGATGAAGATCGCCAAAATTGTTGCGATCATGGTGGCCGCGAATGTTGCGTCCACCGTCGCTTTTTCACAAGACAGCAATGGTCGCCCCAATGCTCCGTCTTCGCTTTCCGAAACCTATGAGGACTGGACGGTTGCCTGCTCGAAGCGCAACGAAAGCCGTGTCTGCTCGACATTTCAACGACAGGTGCAGCAAAATGGCCAGCAGGTTCTTGGCATCGAACTCACGCCTGCCGCCGACAAGAGTATAAAGGGTTCGCTCGTTCTGCCTTTTGGGCTGGACCTGGATAAGGGGGTCGCATTTGCGATAGACGATACGCCGCCTGGCAAGTCCTCGCGGTTCTCGACATGCCTTCCCTCCGGCTGCCTCGTATCCCTGACATTTACAGATAAGGGGGCTAACGCATTGAAAAGTGGTAAATCGCTAAAACTCATTGCTTACGCATATGGTGGCGGTGCAGATGTTCCGTTCACGATTTCCTTGAAAGGTCTGGCAAGCGGGCTCGACAGGATCGCTGTCCTGTCGAAGTGAAGGTGTCGCATATGATACAAAGGACATGCCCGGCTGTTTTCATCCGACAGGAATGGACATTCAGCGATACGCGTTGTGTAATGCGAAGAGTCATTGAAAGCACACTTCGTATTCTCTTTGCGAATATCTCAAGTACCTGATGCATTTGAGATATTTGCAATGCCTTTAAGGCGAGGATGCGCAAGCATCTTCAAGCCCTGGTGTACATGGAGATGAAGCGGATCATAAATTTATATGACTGACGAATTCATTATTATCGCTGATGATCACCCGATATTCCGGGAGGGCATTTTCGCTTTGGTTCGGCAGCTTTTGCCGCATTCAAAAATTGCGTCCACCGATACTCTCGACGCCGCTCTCGAAATTGCAAGAGCCAACCCTTTCCCGCCCAGCATGTTCATCCTGGACCTGTTTTTTGAGGGAAACAATATCGTATCGAATTTGCGTGCGCTTCGCGAAGAGTTTCGCCTGGCGTCGATCGTCGTGGTCACTATGGCCAGCGACAAAGCTTTGGTCGATACTGTCATGAATGCCGGGATCAATGGGTTCATCAATAAAGCAGCCCTGCCGGATGAGATAAAGGAAATCCTGCGGGCGGTTCGCGAAGGTGACGTCGTTGTCCAGGTACCGGTCTCGACGAACGCCATTGCCAGTTATGCCAGCCCGACGCTAAGCCAGCGCCAGCTCGACGTTTTGCATCTCCTTGCCGAGGGCCGGACCAATAAGGAGATCGCCATCATTCTTGGTATTTCTCCTTTCACGGTTCGCATCCATGTCTCGGCTATTTTCCGCTCACTTGGCGTGGCGACCCGCGCCGGGGCCGTGACCAAGGGGATTGCCATGGGATTGGTGCCGACCTCTCCTGGCTCATCGGAACGGAACTCCGATTCCAGGTAGCAGGATTGCCGAGCGAAGCTCAGCAGGGCGAACGGGCTTCGAGAGGATCGGTATGTCACTGTCGGCGATATCCTCGATCACTCTTGAGGGAGCGTGTCCCGTCATCACCACCGCCGGGACTTTCCAACCGGCAAGCTGGCGAACCTTGGCGATACATTCCGTGCCTGTCATGCGTCCGCCAAGGTCAAAATCCGTTATCAGCAGATCGCAATGGTGCAGCACGGAGGGTATCGCTGTTTCTGCCTGAACCGTACAGCCCCATTTGCGCAGCAGGCTGGCTGTGGCAAGCAGCACGGCCTCATCGTCTTCAACGAGCAGCACGCGCACGCCATGAGCCGGATTGGTAGCGGATGGCGCTATCTGCTCCGCGCTCAAAACCTTCATGGGGACGGCAATCTTCAATCCCGATACGGAGATCGCCGTTCCCGCTCCGACGACCGACCGCAATGAGACCTGCAACCCCATGAGGGTGCCGAGGCGCTTGACGATTGCCAAGCCCAGGCCGACCCCGTCGACATCCTTGTCACCCCGCTCACGGACCTGATAAAACTCGTCGAATATGCGAAGATGATGCTCTGGCGCAATGCCTGGGCCCTGGTCATAGACCTGAATGGTCAGGCCGCCGCCACTGCGGCGGCAGCCGATCACGATTTTACGGCCCCCGGCATATTTAATCGCGTTGCTCAGGATATTTTGCAGAATCGTATTCAGCAGAGACCGATCAACCGCAACAAAACGCGTGCAATTGACGAGCCGTAGCTGTGACCCGGCTTTTTGTGCGGCCTCCATATTCTGATCGACAACCTCATTGAGGATATCGGCAATTGCCACCGTTTCCATCTGCGGGATCAGTTTGCCGCTGTCCAGGGTGGAAATATCGAGCAAGGATTTGAAGAGCCGTGACACGCTTTGCAGCGATCGATCGATATTGTCGACCATCGCCAGTTCTTCCTGTTTCAGCCCTGCGTCGCGCAGGCAAGCCGTAAACAGGCTGATGGCATGGATAGGCTGACGAAGGTCATGGCTTGCATGGGCAAGGAACCGCGATTTCGACAGATTTGCTTCCTGCTCGGCGGCATAGGCACTTTGAAGTCGCAGCAAGAATGCCAGTGTGTAGGACGGCGCGAGGATTGCCATCATTATGAATGTCAGCACGACATAAGGGTTCTGCTGCCAATAGACATTGAAATAAGTGGCGATTGCGAAAGAACTCAGCGCCAATGCCGTCGCTGGGAGCAAATGCCTGGGGCCGAAACGTAAGCCGCTGACAACCGTGTGCCAGACGACCAGCGCTGCGATCGGGAAAAGTGGCGCCCCGCCGACGGACATCGCAAACGTCGTGAACGTGTAGTCGAGCAGCGTCACGAGGGTTCGCCGCAGCATGTTGACGCCTGGCCGCAGAACGATCCACAGGAGCAGCAAGAAGGAGTAGGGGATGTAGATCGCAAACAGCCAATAGAAACTTTGCCCTTCTGGAGGCGTCACACCATTTGCAACCAGAGGCATGACATAGGCGGCGGTTATGAAAATAACGGCAATGCGCATGATTGCCTGCGCCCGCTCGGTATCGAATGAAGCATCGTTGCGCATGCCGAAAAGCCGAATAAAACCGTTGGATTTCAAATCATTTTTCCGTTTGGTTGACTCTGCAATATCCGCTTTGGTGTCGTCTCTTGCCCAACAGGCATGGCGCTATTCCTGTTTAACCCTTTGTGCAATCAGGATTCAATGGCGACTTAACCTGCTGCGTTGCTGTACCGCTAAAGTGTAGCTTATCGAGGATGGTGTGCCCGGTTTGCCAGTGCGTCTTCAAGCGCTGATGCTCAATTGCGGGTAACTGGAGAAAATTGCTGCAAACACCTTTCCGGCTCAGCAATACGCGTCCACTCGGCGCGGCAGTAAACGGTGCGCTTGGCTTTGAATGTGAGTGGGGATGCAAAAGGGGAGGGATGCGATAAGGCGCTGCATTTTTCAAAGGCGGCATTGCCGCGACGTCCGACAGGTCTGCCGGCAATCTGATGGGACGCGGCATCTGCCGCGTCCCATCGATGTCATCGATCAGACCAGATCGAAACGATCAGCGTTCATCACTTTCGTCCAGGCCGCAACGAAGTCTTTGACGAACTTTTCCTTGATATCCGACTGCGCATAGACTTCCGCCAAGGCGCGAAGCTGCGAGTGCGATCCGAAGATCAGATCCACGCGCGTCCCGGTCCAAAGCAGTTCGCCGCTCTTGCGATCTCGACCTTCATAGACGCCCTCCTGGCCTGCAACTGGCGCCCACTGCGTGCGCATGTCGAGCAGGTTGACGAAGAAATCATTCGTCAGCGTCTCGGGATTGCGGGTGAGGACACCATGTTCCGGCTGGCCAGCCTTCAACACGCGCAGACCACCGATGAGAACGGTCATTTCAGGTGCCGTCAGGGTCAGAAGCCGAGCACGGTCGACAAGTGCTTCTTCCGGCTTCATGAATTGATGCCCGCTCAGATAGTTGCGGAAAGCATCGGCGCGTGGTTTCAATGCATTGAAGGAGGCGACATCGGTCTGTTCCTGCGACGCATCTGTCCGGCCTGGGGTAAACGGAACGGTGACATCGTGACCGCCAGCCTTGGCTGCTTTCTCAACGCCTGCTGCACCGGCAAGCACGATCAGATCGGCGAGGGAAATCTTTTTACCCCCGGATTGCGCGGCATTAAATTCCTGCTGGATCCCTTCGAGAACGCCAAGGACCTTGGCAAGCTGCGCCGGGTGGTTGACGTCCCAGTCCTTCTGCGGAGCAAGACGGATGCGGGCGCCATTGGCACCGCCGCGCTTGTCGGAACCCCGGAAGGTCGAAGCCGATGCCCATGCCGTCGAAACCAGTTCCTGCACCGAAAGACCAGACGCCAGAACCTTGGCTTTCAGATCGGCCACATCCCTATCGTCGACAAGCGGATGATCGACGGGAGGAATGACATCCTGCCAGATGAGATCTTCTGAAGGCACTTCCGGACCGACATAACGAACCTTTGGCCCCATGTCGCGGTGGGTCAACTTAAACCAGGCGCGGGCGAAAGCATCAGCGAACTGATCGGGGTTTTCCAGGAAGCGGCGCGAGATCTTTTCGTAAGCCGGATCGAAACGCAGCGACAGGTCTGTCGTCAGCATGGTTGGAAGATGCTTCTTGGACGGATCATGGGCATCCGGGATGGAGGGTTCGGCGTTCTTGGCCTTCCACTGATGGGCGCCAGCCGGGCTTTTTGTCAGTTCCCATTCGAAGTTGAAGAGGTTTTCAAAGAAGAAATTGCTCCAACGGGTCGGGGTCTGCGTCCAGGTGACTTCCGGTCCCCCAGTGATCGTGTCGGCACCAAAGCCAGTGCCGAATTTGCTTTTCCAGCCGAGGCCCTGATCTTCGAGCGCGCCGCCTTCCGGCTCCGCTCCGATCAGGGATGGGTCGCCTGCGCCATGCGTTTTTCCGAACGTATGGCCGCCGGCGATCAATGCGACGGTTTCCTCGTCGTTCATTGCCATACGGCTAAACGTTTCGCGGATGTCACGGGCCGCAGCGATCGGATCCGGATTGCCATTGGGGCCTTCCGGGTTGACGTAGATAAGGCCCATCTGCACGGCGCCGAGCGGCTCGGATAGCTGGCGTTCGCCACTGTAGCGTTCATCGCCCAACCAGGTGCCTTCTGGACCCCAGAACAGTTCTTCCGGTTCCCATGTGTCGGCGCGTCCGCCAGCGAAACCGAAGGTCTTGAAGCCCATGGATTCCAGGGCGACATTGCCGGTCAGAACGAAAAGATCAGCCCAGGAAATCTTGTTGCCGTATTTCTGCTTGATCGGCCAGAGCAGACGGCGTGCCTTGTCCAGATTTGCATTGTCCGGCCAGCTGTTGAGCGGCGCAAAACGCTGCTGCCCGGCGCCTGCGCCGCCGCGGCCATCGGTGATGCGATAGGTGCCAGCACTATGCCATGCCATGCGGACGAAGAGGCCACCGTAATGGCCGAAGTCGGCTGGCCACCAATCCTGAGAATCGGTCATCAGCGCATGAAGATCGCTCTTCAGGGCTTCATAGTCGAGCTTCCTGAATTCTTCGGCATAATCGAAGTCAGGGCCCATTGGATCGGCGATTTTGTTCTTTTGGTGAAGGATCTGCACATCGAGCTGTTCAGGCCACCAATCGCGGTTGCCCCGACCCTTCGCGCCAGCTGGCCCGTGCGCAACCGGACATTTTCCACCAGTTTCAACCTTGGTATCCATAGGATTCTCCCTTGATATCCTCATACTTTATTCAATCAGGGGCATCTTCCGTCGACCATTCAATTTCGTAGTGTCGACAATGTGCTCTCGTATGACGGCTCGCCCGATTTTAACCGGGAAATGGCATAAAGGGCCTGACGGAAATTATCCCTAGCCTCTTCATAGAGGAGGTCGATGTTAAATTTAAGTTGGATTTATTGATAGGCACGATAAGCAAAACCTATCAGCGGCGTTATGTTAAAACTGCTCCATTCTTTTGCAACCAGCGTGATCAGAATTGGTTGTTCGTAGCGAGATGCGTTCGGCTGAAATTTCCGTTTGCCGCTTTCCACCCACCGCGTTATTGAGCACGACAGGGGGTATCGGGGGACTTCACACCTATGGACAGATAGCTTCCGCAAGACGGCATTCGGCAGGCTGCGGACAGCATGCGCCAGTAAGTTGGTTTGTGCACTGAATAAAACCAAATCGGTGCTAGAAATGACGAAAGATGATGAAAATGCTGTCACTCCCCGCCATTCTTGGTATCTCACTCGGCGCTGCTGGCTTTGCAGCTTTCAGCCGAAAGAACAAACCGTGGAGTGCTCTTAAAAGGATCGGCTATTTTATTGTGGTGGCGATTGGAATTTTGCTGGCCATGCTGGCTTTGAATTTTGGACTCTACTACTCCAATCGCGTTTCCTGATCCGGCAAGCAATTGGTAAGGCCGCTTTAATTAACCAGTAGAGCCTGTCTGGTTCAGCGCGAACCTGACAGGCGTCTAAGACGCTGTCGCACAAGCGGTGCCTTTGCGACGAAATTATAGCCTGCGCGCTATGGCTCTATCATCCGCTTGGATCATTGAAAAAGTTAATGAGACGCCAGCAGCCTGGCATCGACCTTGATGACTGCTTTGCGGATTGCCAAGGGGGCTCCGATCTCGCAGCAGGGACGGTGAAACTCTCCCGGGAAGAACACGATGAAATCGTCGGCATTAAGCTCCACAGAATACTCACTGGGTCGTGCGGGATAAAAGGCGATATCCTGCGTCTCCAGGCGGTCGTCAATCGGAACAAGGTGAGGGTCGGGAAAGGCCACGCCATAGGCTTCCCGTCCCTCAAGCAGGATCTGGATATCGATATAGCGGCGATGAGCCTCTGGCCGAAGCTGGTCCGCCGGTTTGGTCGACAGTTCCTGGATCAGCAGGAAAATGTCCTCGCCGTCGATCTCATGTCGTCCCGTGGGCAGGTTGGGCAGATCGAGAGCCGTGACGGCCTCTATGGCGCGGATGATACAGGCCGGCAAAGTGGCGCGGTAAAATTGCCAATGATGAAGAGAGCCGGTGATCATGGGAAATCTCCTGAAATAATAGGGAATGCGGGTCAGAACCGAGATCAGAACGCGTTTGGCGCTTCTGATCTCGATGACGGCTCTCGCCTCAGAGTTTGGCGATCCGATTGCGGAAATGCTCGGTACCGTCGATGATTTTATCCAGCACGGCATCCAGTGCCCAGAAGCGCTCCCGAATGTCATAATCGATCACCCGGCAGCGAATGCTGTCAAAGGTGCCAATCCGCTGGTGGTAAAGCTTGGCGAGTGCCGGATAGCCGAGACCTTCCGAAACAGCCGACAGTACCAGGAAGGTGGCCAGCTCTTCAGCGAGCTGTGGATGCTTTTCACCCTCACGCCACAGCCAGTTGTAAAGATCGGGGTGGAAATTGGTGAAAACGCCGTTGAAGCCCGGCACGCCAGCCTTCATCGCATCCCAGGCAATGGCCGCATTGGCATTGAGGATTTTCAGCGGTGTGCCTTTGGTCAGTTCGAGGCGACGCTTGACCGTATCAAGATCACAGCTCACATCCTTGAGCATGATAAAACGACCGGTGTGGGCGCAATAGGTCAGTTCCTCATCGCTCAGCAAACGGCGATAAGGGGCTGGGCATTCGTAAAGACCAAGCGGCAGGTCCTCCGGCAGCACGGACAGCAGCTTATCCAGCGTTGCCTTGAAGACAGCTGTGCCTTCTTTCTTAGGGTCGAGATGGTTGGTCACGAGGATTAGCCCATCTGCACCAACCCGGCTCATGGCCTGCAATTCCTCAATCTGCTTGTCCAGATCGTCGCTGATATGGCCGGACACAACGACTGCAAGGCGACCCGCTGCCTTTTCCACCACGAAACGACCCAGCGCCATACGCTCATCCAGCGACAAGAACATCATCTCGCTGGACTGGCACACTGCGAACAAGGCCCCGGAGCCGTTGGCGACATACCATTCGATGAGGCGTTCCAGACCGGGGTAATCGATCTGCCCATCCTCAAGAAAAGGCGTGAGCATGACGGGAATAATGCCTTGGATAGATTGAGCTTTGCTGGTCATCATCAATGTCCGTTATTGGATTTCGAATGCGCTTTCCGGGATCTCCCGGAAAGCGGTATGTCAGGAAAAGGTGGTTGGCCTCATGACTGGTCCATCGGTTCACGAACCAGGAAGAAGTAGCTGGCGGCACCCACAAAGGCGATAGCGGCACCCGTCAGCAAGGCAGGCACGAAAGACGAGTATTCCGCAATGAAACCCGTTGCGATCGGAGCCAGCGAGCCACCCAGGAAGCCGCCGAAATTTTGTAGCGACCCCAGCGACGCCACCCGGTTTTTCGGAGCAACGGCTGTCACCAGCGCCCAAGAGCAGGCAGAGGCGGCATTGGTGAGGAAAATCACCACGGAAATGCAGAAAATCGCAATGTTATTGTCGGCAACCAGCGCCGCAGGCACGGTGAAGGCGGCCATGCCGAGCATGGCGATGACAACAGGAATGCGACGACCACGGACCGGTGAAGCCTCCGTTTTCTTAATGATCTTGTCGGAAAGCCAGCCAGCCACGAGGCAGCCGATAAAGCCGCAAAAGAACGGGACGGAGGCCATGAAACCGGTGCGGGCAAGGCTCATGTGCCGTTCATTGACCAGATAGGATGGCAACCAGCTGAGATAAACCCAGTTAAGGTAAACATTGCCGAAGTAGCCAAGGATCATGCCCCAGGTTGCGCGATAGGAAAACAGCTGGCCCCAATCGGCAAGCGTCACCTTCTGCTGCTTTTCTTCCGTCTCCGAAGAGAGGTACGAGCGTTCCTCAGCGGTCAGCCCCATATCCTTTGGGTCACGATACAGCATGAACCAGAGCACGGCCATGACAAGGCCAGCGGCACCGGTGATGATGAAGACCCAGCGCCAATCCAGAACGATCAGAAGCTGTGTCAGGAGCAGAGGCGCGATAGCTGTGCCCAGTGGAGAGGCTGAATTGAAGATGCCTGTTGGCACGCCGCGCTTACTCACCGGGAACCAGTTGCTGACAACCCGGGCAGCCGACGGAAATTGCGGCGCTTCACCAATGCCCAGACCGATGCGGCTCAGGATAAACTGGGTAAAGGACGTGACAAAACCTCCGGCGGCCTGGGCCAGCGACCAGAACACCAGACCGAAACCCAAAAGGCGACGCGGTCCGAGACGGTCCACCATTGCTCCAACCGGAAGCTGCGCCAGCGCATAGCTCCAGGAAAATGCCGAGAGTAGCAGGCCCATTTCACCGAGGGTCAAACCCATGTCTTCGGTGATCCGATGATTGGCAACCGCCAGCGTCCCACGATCCATGTAATTGATGACGCCAGCCACCACCAGCAGGCAAAGCGAGGTGATCTGCATGCGCCGGACACGCGGCGGTGCCTTGGCTTGGGTTGACCCCAGCGGGGCCGAGGGCTCGGAACTGACAATGGTGCTCATGACGTCTCTCCTCCTTGGATGTCCGTTGCGGTTGGAGTATCCGGCGTCGCCTTTGGATTACCGTGCTGTGGGGATTGAAAGATCTCCCCCATGGCAATCGCAAGCTCCTCCCCGCGACTGTATGTAAGCGCTTACATGAGATTATTTCAAAAATCTGTCAACGGGCTTTTTGCTCCAAAAGACCGGCGTTCGACTTTAAATCGGTTAGTATTGTGCCACCTTCAGATGCGGTGGCATTTCAGGCGGATGTTTTTCAAGCTAGAGTTTCCAAAGGAAAAGTGGAATCCGGCTTTCCCGCAACGATATACGGTAATGCCTTCAAGGCGAGGATGCGGAAGCATCTTCGACGCTTGGTATAAGTGGAAGACGCAATGACTGGAACGCCCGAACAGCCTGGATCGCCTGTGAAACGCACCCGTGAAGGCAGCGGCAGGGCAAGGCTGGAGGAGGTTGCGCGAAGGGCTTGCGTTTCGACAGCCACGGTTTCTCGTGCGTTCAATACGCCCGAAAGGGTTTCTCCTGAAACACGCGAGCGCATTTTCTCGACCGCCAAGGCCCTGGGTTGGGTTCCCAATGCTGCGGGCCGGGCGTTGGCATCGAACCGCACCCATATTGCCGGTGTCATCATTCCAACGCTGGACAATGAAATCTTCTCCCATCAGGTCGGTGCAATGCAGCGGGTGTTTGCCGAACACGGATTGAACCTGCTGATCGCCTGTTCGAATTACGATCCTGAACTGGGTTTCCAGCAGGCAAAAGCCATGATTGAGCGCGGCGTGGAGGCGCTGGCGCTGGCTGGCGAATCCCATCCTCAGGCGCTCTACGACAATCTGGACAATCTCGGCATTCCCTATGTGCTGACCTATGCCTATCGACAGGGCGCCTCGCATGCCATGGTGGGCTTCGACAATGCCGCAGCCTTTGCCCGGATGACCGATTATCTTCTCGGCCTTGGCCATCGACGCATCGCTGTCGTCATGCAGCCCAAAGACAATAATGACCGCGTGGTAGCGCGCCTCAGTGGTATCACAACCGCTCTTAGCGCAGCAGGATTGGAACTTTCGCCCGATCATTTGATCAGCGACAAGGCCAGTCTGGATTTTGGCATCGAAAGCGCCAAGCGGCTCGCGCAAGAGCCAACGGACATCCGTCCGACTGCGATCATTTGCGGAAACGATACTCTGGCACTCGGCGTGCTGATGGGCCTGGCACAGATGGGAGCAAGCGTTCCGGGCGATTTTTCGGTGACGGGTTTCGACGATCTGGAACTCTCGTCCCGACTGTCTCCGGCACTTACCACGATGTTTGTCGATAATAAGGAAATCGGTCGCATTGCCGCAGAACAACTCGTTCTGTGTCTTGGAGGCGAGATAGCCTCGCCTCAATCCCGGGAAATATCGGTCAGCTTGCATATTCGGGAAAGTACAGCGGCCCCGCCAACGAGATAGACTGTATCAGCGTGCCGGGTGACAGACTTGCCAATCGATGGTGATTGCCTGGAGCGGCCAACGATACAAAGAGGAATGGCCGGTCAATCTAAACCTGACAGACTCTAGCAGCAGAATTGCCGTTATGGGAATGGGTGACAATTTGTTTGCCCTTTAGACCGGTCTGATTGCTAATAACGATTGTAGTGTGCCGATTGAATTCTGTTTCAGCCGATGCCAGTATCGGATGCCGAGTGATTTGGCCCACCGCTCGTGCTCACATCGGTAACGAGCGAGCCAACTTGATCGGTTCTCTGTTGAGTTTGGAAACTTGCCGGCGGCTTCTACCATGCAACTCCATGGCACAGCTCTGGCCCTCAACACATTCAATGCCGCCTGTCGTCTCTCTTGAACGGGTTTCCACACCCTCCTTTTCCCTTGCAATTTTCCACCATCACGGGAAAAAATGAAAAACCATTTCTTATAAAACATTAAATCTACCTATTTAATGGATAAATAAGAATTGGAGCTGACGATCTGCTATGACCTATGCCCTTAGCCTGCTTGACAAAAGCCCGGTCGAACCGGGTGCTGTTGCCGCCGATGCCCTGAAAGCCACGGTCGCTCTTGCCTTGCGCGCCGAAGACCTTGGCTATCGGCGCTTCTGGCTTGCGGAACATCACAACCTGCCGGCGCTTGCCAGTTCGGCGCCAGAGGCGCTGATCGCCTATCTCCTGGCCAGGACGTCGCGGCTCAGGATCGGTTCCGGCGGCGTCATGCTTCAGCATTACAGCGCCTATAAGGTTGCAGAAACCTTCAACCTGCTGGCAGCGCTGGCGCAGGGCCGGGTTGATCTGGGTGTCGGCAAGGCACCGGGTGGATTTCCCTACGCCACCCATGCCCTGCAAGCCGGTCGGAAAGCGGCTGCCCCTGCCGATTTCGAGGAACAGCTTGAGGATTTGAACCGCTATCTGCTGGCGGATGCCGCTGCTGCCAATACCTTGCTGGCAACGCCGGTGCCGCCCGTTCCGGCAGAGCGTTTTCTGCTTGGCGCCAGTGTCGCCAGCGCAAAGCTGGCTGCGGCAAAAGGTTGGACGCTGGTTTTCGCCGGTCATTTGAATGGCGACCAGCACAATCTGCAGGAGACCTTCGATGTTTACCGTCGTGAAACCGGTGGCAAAGTTCCCGTTCTGGCTCTGGCCGCTTTGGCGACCGACACGCAAGAGACTGCCCGAAGCCTCGTGGCTGACATCAAGATCTTCAAGGTGATTCTGGCCAATGGTCAAAGCGTCAATGTCGGTAATCCCGAACAGGCCGCCGAGTTTGCTCGTCAGTCCGGCGTCTCGGATTACCGGGTTGAAGAAAAGACCCCGCATGTTCTGGCAGGCACGGGCGAGCAAGTCCGCAAGGAGCTCGATACCCTTCATGCCACGCTTGGAGTGAGCGAATTCATCATCGACATCCCCGTTGCGCAGTCGGCTCTTCGGCTGAATGCCATTGAGTTGATTGCCGGTTCGCGCCTGTCTCTTGCCGCCTGATTTTAGAGAAAGATGTTCCCATGAGCAAGAAATCCATCAATTTTGGCGTGATGTTGCACGGTCCGGGCGGTCACATGAATGCCTGGAAACATCCAAGCGTTCCCGCTGACGCCAGCGTCAACTTTCCCTTCTATGTTGAAACCGTCCGTAAGGCGGAAGCTGCTGGTCTCGCCTTCGCCTTTGTCGCCGACGGACTGTATATCAACGAGCATTCCATTCCGCATTTTCTCAACCGGTTCGAGCCGATTGCCATTCTCTCGGCACTGGCCGCATCCACCTCAAAAATCGGGCTGGTCGGGACGATTTCCACCTCCTATTCGGACCCGTTTACCGTTGCCCGGCAATTTGCCTCTATTGATCATATCAGCGGCGGACGGGCCGGATGGAATGCGGTGACCACGCCGCTGGAAGGCTCCGGCCGCAATTATAGCCGCGAACATCCCGAGCACTCGCTGCGCTACCAGATTGCCGAGGAATATCTGGATGTGGTCAAGGGCCTCTGGGACAGTTGGGACGATGACGCCTTCGTGCGCGACCGCGATACGGGTGCGTTCTTTGACCAGAAAAAGCTGCATCGGCTGGATCATAAGGGCCGCTTCTTCCGCGTCGAGGGTCCGCTCAATATTGGCCGCTCCCGGCAGGGTCAACCGGTGGTGTTTCAGGCTGGGTCTTCGGATTCAGGCATTCATCTCGCGGGCAAACATGCCGATGCCGTCTTTACCAATGGCGCGAGTTTCGAAGAAGGGCAGGCCTTTGCCAAGCAAGTCAAGCAGAGCGCCATTGCCCAAGGCCGTAGCGCCAGCGATGTGCTGATTTTCCCCGGCATCGGACCGATTATTGGTGCAACGCAGGAAGAAGCGGATGAAAAATATCGGGCAATCAGCGCCTTGGTAACGATTGAAGAAGCATTGCTGTTTTT
The DNA here is from genome assembly GCF_014926405.1 of Agrobacterium vitis. Taxonomy (NCBI): domain Bacteria; kingdom Pseudomonadati; phylum Pseudomonadota; class Alphaproteobacteria; order Hyphomicrobiales; family Rhizobiaceae; genus Gillisella; species Gillisella vitis. Next base: position 1,088,237 of record NZ_JACXXJ020000003.1, on the reverse strand, counting down.
GGGCCGGTTCTTCGATCATCATGATTTCCGCCAGTATCCGCTGGATGAGCCTTTCCCGGAGCTTGGTGATCTCGGCAAGAACAGTTTCCGCTCCACCACCGACAAGATCAAGAAAAACGCCAGAGAAAAGGGCCAGACCTTGCGCGAAGTGGCGCTGGAAGCTGCAACACCCCGCAGCACCTTTGTCGGCACACCCGACCGGATCGCTGATGAGATCATCCGCTGGGTCGATGGCGGTGCTGCCGATGGCTTCATTCTGGGCTTTCCGGTCATCACGGAAGGACTGGATGACTTTGTCGCCCATGTGCTGCCACGTCTTGAAGCGCGGGGCTATTTTGATCGCAATCTACAGGGTGACACGTTGCGCGATCATCTCGGCCTGCCTTTCCGTGAAAGCCGCTATGCGGCGACATCAGCTGACGAGACCACAACAAGGGCGGCCAGCTAGAGAATTTCCACGTTTCCTGGAGACACATGAATACTCTAACTTTTTTAACGCATTTCCGGACGCAAAACCGCACCGCACTTTTGCTGGAAATGCTCTAAGCGCACCAGCTGAAAGCAACCCATGAACATCGCCATTGACAGCCACCTGGGGCAAGACCGGGGGCTAAAGAAAATCCGTGCTTATCTGGATGAGATCATCGCCTTTCGGCGGGAACTCCATCAAAATCCAGAATTGGCCTTTCAGGAAAAGCGCACCAGCAATCTGGTCGTCTCCTATCTGGCCTCTTTTGGCTATCAGGTGGAACATGGCATCGCTGGAACGGGTATCGTCGCCAGTCTGAAAAAGGGGAGTGGTAGCCGTATCATCGGTCTTCGCGCCGATATGGACGCCTTGCCCATTCACGAAGCGACAGGGCTTGCCCATGCCAGCCGCACCAAGGGTGTGATGCATGCCTGCGGCCATGACGGGCATACAGCCATCCTGGTTGCGGCGGCCCGCTATCTGGCCGAGACAAGTGAATTTGATGGCACGGTACGGCTGATTTTTCAGCCCGCCGAAGAGATCGGCGCAGGCGCGAAGAAATTACTGGCCGAGGGACTGTTCGAGCGCTTTCCCGTCGATGCGGTGTTTGGCCTGCACAATTGGCCGGATGTTCCCGCCGGTCATTTCGGCTTCGTGCCGGGTCCCGCCATGGCCTCCGTCGATCAGGCCCATATCACCGTGGTCGGCAAGGGCGGCCATGGGGCGGAACCGCATCGGGGCGTCGATCCAGTGTTGGCGTCGGCCTCTTTGATCACCGCCCTGCAAAGCATTGTGTCGCGCAATGTCGATCCGCGTGAAATGGCGGTAATTACCGTCGGCTCGATCCATGGCGGTTCGGCGTCCAATGTCATTCCCGAAAGTGTCGAGTTGAAGCTGACGGTGCGCACGTTCAGCGAAGATGTCAGGCAACAGCTCAGCGAACGCATCCCGGCACTGGCGCGTGCCCAGGCCGAAAGCTTTGGGGCGAGGGCAGAGGTCGATTATCGCTTCGGTTTTCCGCCCGTTCTCAATCATGCCGATGAAACAGCCGTTGCCCGCCAGGTGGCGGTGCAAACCTTCGGTGATGACAGGGTGATTGCCGATTTCAAACCGCGCACCGCAAGCGAGGACTTTGCTTTTCTGCTGCAGGCGCGGCCCGGCAGCTATCTGTTTGTCGGCAATGGCGACAGCGCTCCGCTGCACAGCGCGTCCTATGACTTCAACGACGAGATCATTCTGCCCGCCGCTCACTACTGGGTGCGGCTGGTGGAGAGCTACCTGTCATCCCCGGTTTCGACCGCCACTCTCTAGAGGATGTGCACCGCCATGACCGATACATTCGTTTACACCTCGCCGCTCGATCCCTTGGCAAAGCCGCTGATCGACGATCTGATCCGTGAATATGACGGTCGCTACGGAACGTTTTTCAGCGCGGAAGGCGCGGTCGCGGAAATTAACCGCTATCCGGCAGAAGCCTTTCAGCCGCCGTTCGGCAACTTTCTGCTGTTGCTGCGCGATGGCCAGCCGATCAGCGGGGGTGCTTTCAAGTTCTATGACGAGACCACCGCCGAGTTTAAACGCATCTGGACCCATCCCGATTATCGGCGCCAGGGGCTCGCACGTATCGTGTTGGCCGAACTGGAAGCCCAGGCGGCGCGGCAGGGCTATGGGCGGATCTATCTCACCACCGGTTTTCGCCAGCCGGAGGCGGTCGGGCTCTACCTGAAGAATGGCTATAGCGCCTTGTTCGATCCGGCGGTCGATCCCGAAATCCATCGGACACTGCCCTTCGAGAAGGACATCCGCCATCTCGCCGTAGGCGATGAAAAGCCGCAGCTTCGCCCGGAGCGCCGTGCGGTCTCCGTATAGTTCTTCTCAACCTTTCAGCCCACCCTCTTCAGAAAGGATGGCGTCATGGCTCTCACTTCGGACTTTCCAGGCATCCGGCATGTGGATGTCGCCAGCGATGAACCCCATGATCTTTCACGGTTGAAGATCGTTCCTGCCCGCTACCCTGCCAGGATCATCGGCACGGTGTTTGCGGCTGTTGTCATCATTGCCGGGCTCTATTCCACCTTTACCAATCCACGCTGGGGCTGGAGCGTTTTTGCGCAATGGTTCTTTGCTGAGCCGGTTCTGGCTGGGCTGGGCCGGACCCTGTTGCTGACTGTGCTGGCGACCATCAGCGGCTCGGTCCTGGGGACGGCGCTGGCACTGGCGCGGGTATCGCGCTCGCCGCTGCTATCGGGCCTGTCCTGGGGCTATATCTGGTTGTTGCGCTCCATCCCGATGATCGTGCTGCTGCTGGTGCTCAATAATCTCGGCTATCTCTATGAAACCATTCTCATTGCCGTACCCTTTACCGGCCAGGTGCTGGTGGATTACCCGACCGTACAATTGCTGACGCCATTTGCCGCCGCCTTTATCGGGTTGACGCTCAATCAGTCGGCTTTCTTTGCCGAGATCGTTCGCGGCGGCATTCTCTCGGTCGATCAGGGGCAGTTGGAGGCGGCGGCTGCTCTTGGCCTGCCGCGCCGTCGTCAGGCCTTCAGGATTGTGTTGCCCCAGGCGATGCGCACCATCCTGCCGACCGGTTTCAATGAGATCATTGGCCTGGCCAAGGCCACCTCCATTGTCTATGTGCTGGCGCTGCCGGAATTGTTCTATACCGTGCAGGTCATCTATCGCCGCAATCTGGAAGTCATTCCGCTGCTGATGGTCGCTACGGCCTGGTATCTGGTGATCATGACGGTGCTTTCGGTCGCCCAGCACTATATCGAGCGGCATTTTTCCAAGGGCGCCCTGCGCAATCCGAAGCCCCTGCCATTCCGGTCTTTTTTCGGGCGTAGGGTATCGACGGTGCCAGCGGTGACGGCCAATCGCCGGTCTGCCCTCAAGGATCTGACAGCGCTTCGCCAGGGCGGTGTGGTGCGCATCCAGAATGTGTCGAAAAGTTTTGGCCATCTCAAGGTTCTGGATGGTGTCGATCTGACGCTGAAAGCCGGAAGCGTCACGGCAATTCTTGGCCCTTCAGGCTCTGGCAAATCGACGTTTTTGCGCAGCATCAACCATCTGGAGCGTGTCGATCACGGCTTCATCTCGGTCGATGGCGAACTGGTCGGCTATAACAGGCGCGGCAATGTGCTTTACGAGTTGAAGGAGAAGGACATCCTGAAACGGCGCGTCGAGATCGGCATGGTGTTCCAGAGCTTTAATCTCTTCCCACATCTGACGGTGCTTGAAAACCTGATCGAAGCACCGATTGCCGTGCTTGGCCTGCCACGCGACGAGGCCATTCTGCTGGCCCAGGAGCTGTTGGCCCGTGTCGGCCTTAGCGACAAGATCCATGCCTATCCCCGGCAATTGTCCGGTGGCCAACAGCAGCGTGTGGCGATTGCCCGGGCGCTGGCGTTGAAGCCCAAGGTTCTGCTGTTCGACGAGCCGACCTCAGCCCTTGACCCTGAATTGGTGGGGGAAGTGCTTGATGTGATCAAGGAACTGGCGCGCACCGGTACGACGCTGATCATTGTCACACACGAAATCGGCTTTGCCCGCGAAGTGGCCGATACCGTGGTGTTTATGGAAGGCGGCCACATTCTGGAGGTGGACACCCCGGAGCGGATCTTCACGAAGCCATCTCATCCGCGCACCTATGAGTTTTTGGCCAAGGTGCTGTGAGATGCTGAAGACAAGACCATACAACCCTATCACCCCTCTTTTGGATCGGAAAAACTATGACCTTTCGGAGCATAATATCAAGCCTTGCGCTTGCGGGATTAACGGCGCTGGCGGCCTCTGGCGCGCAGGCAGCAGAGAAATTCAATCTCAGCCCCGATATATCAAACCGGGTGCGGGCGGAGAAAAATGAAGCGGCGATCAAGGCGATTAGCCCGACCTATAAATTCACCACACCCGGTAAATTCACGGTGGCCGTCAGCCCATTTGATCCGCCGATTGCGACCTACGCCTCTGATACCAAAACCGTTGTGGGGGCTGATCCTGATGTTGCGCAATTGCTGGCGGATTCGCTTGGGCTTCAGCTGGAACTGGTGCCCGTCGCTTGGGCCGATTGGCCGCTCGGCGTAACATCCGGTAAATATGATGCGGTGATTACCAATGTGACCGTGACCGAGCAGCGCAAGGAAAAATTTGATTTTTCCACCTATCGTCAGGATGTCGTTGCTTTTTACGTGAAGAAGGATAGCCCGATCAAATCCATCACCAAAGCCTCCGAAGTGGCAGGTCTGCGGGTGATTGTTGGCTCCGGCACCAATCAGGAGAAAATCCTTCTGGAGTGGGATCGTCAAAATGTTGCCGCTGGCTTGAAGCCGATTGAACCACAATATTATGATGATAATGCTGCCGCTGATCTGGCCCTGCAATCGGGCCGGGCGGATGCGAGTTTCGGCCCCAATTCAACACGCGCCTATAGCGCACTGATCAAGGGTGATACAAAGCTTGTGGGCCTTGTGAATGGCGGCTGGCCGCTGACGGCAGACATTGCCACCGTGACCCGCAAGGATGCGGGACTTGCCGATGCCTTGACCATTGCCACAAACGCTCTGATCAAAGACGGCAAATATGGCGAAGTGCTGAAGCGCTGGAACCTGACGGCGGAAGCCATTCCGGAAAGCCGCACCAACCCGCCTGGCCTGCCGAAGAGCGGTTCGTAACCTGTACAGCTTTGGGGCGGTCATCAGCTCCGCCCCATATTTTCAGGAGGTTTCCATGCACAATGCCATGCGGCGGGTAAGCCGGACTCTTGCCGCCTTGATGCTCTTACTGCAAGCGGTTTCGCCGGTCTTGGCCGAACCCTTCGATCTGTCGCCGCAGCAGCCGGGCCGCCTGCATGTAGAACGGGATGCAAAGGCCGTAGCCGCTCTTCCGTCGAATTATAAATTCGTCTCCCCTGGAACCCTGACAGTTGCCGTTGCAGTCGGTTCTCCGCCGATTGCGGCCTATGCAACTGATGCCAGCACGGTGGTTGGTTTCGATCCAGATCTTGCCCTTCTGGTGGCGGAAAGCCTTGGTCTGAAGCTGGACCTGGTTTCGGTTGCCTGGGCGGATTGGCCGCTGGGACTAGCGTCTGGCAAATATGATGCGGTTATCTCCAATGTCGGTGTCACCGAGCAGCGCAAACAGAAATTCGACTTCTCCACCTACCGGTACGGGTTGCATGGCTTTTACGTCAAAAACGACAGCCCGATCATAGCGCTGAAGGAGCAGAAGGATGTTGCCGGTTTGCGGATCATCGTCGCCTCCGGCACGATCCAGGAGCGCATTCTTCTGGAATGGGACAAGCAGAACAGGGCAAACGGTTTGAAACCGCTGGAACTGCAATATTACGATGACGAGGCTGCCGCCGATCTGGCACTGCAATCGGGCCGGGCCGACGCCAATTTCGGATCCAATGCCATGCAAGCCTGGCAGGCAGCAACGCTGCACCGCAAGCGGCTGGTAGGTACCGTCAATGCTGGCTGGCCGTTGACGGCAGATGTCGGTGTCACCACCCGCAAGGGCAGTGGTCTGGCGGAACCGATCGCCGTTGCCATCAACGACTTGATTGCTGGCGGGACATATCAGGCCGCATTGTCGCGCTGGGGTCTTTCCCAGGAAGGACTGACGCAATCGCAGGTCAATCCGCCTGGCCTGCCAAGCTATTGAAGCGCCTGCGGCGCTCATTTCTCTCGCGTAAAAGGACCGCTCCATGGCCATTGTGATCAATCATATCGGTTTCCTGATCCCGGGTAATTATCCGGAAAGGGACCCATTGTCCGGTCTGGAAACCACGCTGAACCTGTTTGAATTCGGCGAGCACCTCGGCTTCGACTCGGCCTGGGTACGCCATCGCCATCTGGAGCCGGGTATTTCCTCTGCTGCGGTTTTCCTGGCTGCCGCCAGTCAGCGGACCCGCCGGATCGAAATTGGCACGGCGGTCATTCCGCTGGGCTATGAAAGTCCCTTTCGACTGGCGGAAGATTTGGCGCTTGCTGATGTGCTCTCCGCTGGCCGGTTGAATATCGGCGTCAGCGCTGGCCTGCCCGCCCATCTTGAACTGATCGGCAAAAAGGTGTTCGATGGCGATTGGACGACTTATGATTTTTCCCATAACCGTGTTCTGCGATTGATTGACAATCTGCGCAGCGACTATCTTGGCGGCGAAGATACAAGGCTGAAAACGCCGTTCGGCCCGCAGCGCCCCCGGCTGCAACCGCATGCGAAAGGGTTGATCGACCGGATCTGGTATGGCGGCGGTTCCATAGCTTCGGCGAGATGGGCAGGCAGCAACGGTCTCAACCTGCTGATCGGCAATGTCACGTCCGGTGAGGACACCGACAATTTCTATGAGGCGCAGGCCCGGCAACTCAGTCTTTACCGTGCAGCAGGCGGGAGTGCTAGCCGGGTGGCGCTAGGCCGGGTGATCGTGCCGCTCGACAGTGCCGATGCACCGACCCGGCGCAAATATCTCGATTTTGCCGCTGGGCGTCTGGAGCGAACGCTGCACCCGAATGGGGAGCGCCGTACGCTTTTCCCGCGTGATCTGGTTGGCAGTTCCGACGATATTCTCGAATGGCTTCACGCCGACCCGATCCTGAGCGAGGTGACGGAGCTGCGTCTGGAACTGCCCTATGAGTTCGAGCAGGACGAATACCGGCAGATTCTAAAGGATTTTGTCACCAAAATTGCGCCGGAACTGGGATGGCAGGCCCGTAATGAAAATGGCACGCAAGCGCTTGGGTCTGCGCTGGATCACAGCCATACGCGGAGCGCACGCCAGACCCATTGAGGAAAAGCCCTTCACCATACGGTAAGAAGGGGCATCTCCAATACCATTCCGTATCACGCATCTCAAGACGTCCCTAAAGCGCGAGCTGGGGTATGTCGATCCGTACAATAAGGCCCGTCGGGTGATTGGACAGCAGGGTAATTTTGCTCTGATGGGCATGTGCTATATCTGCGACAATCGACAGACCCAGGCCAAAACCGGCGCGTTTGCTGCGGGAAGCATCTCCTTTGAAAAACGGTTCGAAAACTTTTTCTCTGAGATCTTTGGGAATGCCTGGTCCGTCATCGATCACCAAGATCGAAAAAACCGTTCCATTGACCTGTAGTTTGACGAGGATGGTCTTTCCAAACTTGGTTGCATTGTCGCAAAGGTTGGTAACTGCCCGCATGATTGAGAGCGGTCGGCAGTTGGCAATCAGCTTGTTCGGCCCCTGATATTCGACATCGAAGCCTATGTCTGAAAAGTCACTGCAAACGGTTTGCAGGATGCTCGCAACGTCAACGCGTTCAATGCCCTCGGTTGCAAAATCGTCCCGGAGATAGTTCAGGCTTTCGGTCAGGAGATCATCGATATGATCGATATCCGTCAGCAGGGCTTCCCGCAAGGCACTGGCCTCCATGCGCTCCGAGCGCAATCGGAGCCGCGTCAAGGGAGTGCGAACATCATGGCTAATCCCCCGCAGCATTCGGGTCCGGCCATCCATCATGATACGAATACGGTTTCGCATGCCGTTTAGCGCGCGGGCCAGCGACACGATCTCGACTGTGCCACGTTCCTCGAAGATCTGGGAACTATTGTTGATATCCGATTTTATTGCAGCCTCGGATATTCTCTTGATCGGTTCGGTTACCGCCCTGATCGCAAAGGCAAAGAAAAAAGCGATCAAGACGACCACGGCGATAAAGTAATATGTCGTTTGACTGAGAAACGAAGTCGTCAGAATCGTATCGGGAAGACCGAAAAATACAAGCATTGTCCGGTCATCAACTTTCTCGGCAAACACACGACGGCCATCCAAAAAAGCGCGCCAGCCGCCAAGGGGTGGTTCTCCGTCGGGTGGAAACAGAAAATCGACGAATGTCTCGGCAAAGCCCTGGAACTCCGGGGAGGTCTTGAACTTGCCTGCCAGCGATATCGGTTGAAGCGAAACCTCCAAGCCTGCGCGTTGCGCATTGGTCAGAATGGAGGTGCGTTCTTCAGGAGAGGCCTGTGCCAAAAGAAGGGCGAGGGTCCTGACCTGTGTGGCGGTGCTTTCCAGATTGGGAATGGCGTAATCATTCTGCGCAACATTTTCCAATGCCCTGCCGGTCGCGATGACGGTGACCAATGCCAAGAGAATGATAACGGTGATCTGGCCACGAAGGGTTCTTGGTACCGCACGGAGATTCCTAAACATGAACCTCTTCCACAGTGGCAGTGAAGACATAACCACCCAAGCGAACGGTTTTCAAAAGCGCTGGATCACGCGGGTCTTTTTCGATCTTCTGTCGCAAGCGACTGATATGGACATCAATGCTGCGTTCAATCGGGCCTGCCAGGCCCGCATGGGTCGCGCTCAGCAACTGCTCCCTGGTCAGCACCCGTCCAGGATTTTGGCAGAAAGCCAGCAGCAGATCGAATTCATGGGTCGTCATCGCAACGCGCGCATGGCTTGGATCATGAAGCTGCCGCCGAGCCGGATCGACCTGCCATCCATCGAAGCGGAAAAAGCTTTTCCGTAAACTGTCTGGCCGCTGAGAGGTCACTCTGGAGCGCCTGAGAAGGCCTTTGATGCGTGCCGTCAGCTCCCTGAGAACGAATGGCTTTGTGACATAGTCGTCCGCGCCGATTTCCAGACCGACGACACGGTCGATATCGCTGCTCACCGAGGTCAACATCAGGATAGGAATATCGCTGCTGCCTCGAAGCCGGCGGCAGATGCTAAACCCGTCTTCTCCGGGCAGCATCACATCGAGGACGACGAGATCGAATTCCAGTGCGCGCATCTTGGCGTCCATGGCGGCGCCATCCGCTGCGACCTCGACAAGTATTCCTTGCTCGTTGAGGCTATCGCGGACCATGCCGGCAATCTGCTCGTCATCTTCTATAATCAGGATCCTGGGCGCATCTGACATCGCTTATCCACTGTCGCTTGTAAAAAGGGTCGCTTCCCTTTCAAGACCTTCTCTTACCATAATCGTTTCCGGCTTCGGACGTCTTATATATTAAGATTTGTTGTACTCGACCGGAGCTGACAGCAGGTCTTTAACAAAACTTAACAGAATGAAACACCCAACCGATCATCCATGTGGGAGAGAACGGCAGTCAATCTGCTGCCTCTTTTACCGGAGGCACGCCAGCAAACACTGGAGTGCTCATGCTGAGACGAATGATCCTATGTACCACAGGCGTTCTTGCCGTGTTTCTAACCGCCTGTTCGGATGAAGCCAGCACGCCAAAGACACCTCGCGCCATTAAAGGGGTCACAGTCAAATCGGAGCTTATCGGGGAAGTCTTTCGCCAGACCGGCGAGATCCGTCCACGTTATGAAACGCCGATGAGCTTCAGGATCGATGGACTGGTGGCTTTTCGCGTCGAGACGGGATCATCCGTCAAAAAAGACGATGTGCTTGCAACAGTAGAAAAGACACCGGCCTTGATCAATGTCGCGTCCGCATCCGCGCAAGTCGATGAGGCAAAATCGGATCTGGCGCTGGCGGATGTTAACGCGGCTCGCAACTGGAACCTCATCGCCAAGAATGCGGTGTCGCGCGCCCAGGTCCAGCAGAGCGATGCCAATCTGCAAGCGGCGAAGTCAAAGCTTGAAGTCGCCAACGCGACTTTGGCGAGCGCACAACAGAACCTCTCCTATACGGATCTGAAAGCGGGACGAGACGGTATCGTGTCCGGCGTTTCCATCAATGTGGGTCAGGTCGTCACCACGGGCCAGACAGTCCTGACGCTCAGTTCTGATACCGAACTTGATGCGGTCTTCGATGTGCCTGAACAGATGCTAACCCAGAACCTTGGCGATAGCGAGGTTGACGTCAGCCTGATGTCCAATCCGGCCGTTGTCGCCAAGGGCAAGGTTCGCGAGGTCACGCCTTCCGCTGATACTGCAACGCGGACCTACCGTGTCAAGGTTACGTTGAATGGCACGTTGGACGGGGCGCCGTTGGGCGCTGTGGTCACGGGTAAGGTAACCCTTTCGCCAAAGCCTGTCTTCAAGGTTCCCGCGTCTGCATTAACCAGTCAGGGGCAGAACCAGGCCGTTTTCGTCTACTTACCGACCTCCAAAATGCTCCAGCTTCGCCCGGTCAAAATAGAACGATACGGCGAAAACGACATGCTCATCTCCGAAGGCCTGGCCGATGGCGATATCGTCGTGATCGCCGGTGTTAGCAAGTTGCGCGATGGCGAGGCGGTCACTCTTGAGAAAGGGGTGCAATCGTGAGCGAACAATCATCCCAGTCGCGTCCCCGTTTCAATTTGTCGAAATGGGCGCTCGACCATCAATCGCTTGTCATCTTCCTGATGCTTGCCGCAGTCATCAGTGGCATCCTCAGCTATCAAAAGCTCTCGCGCAACGAAGATCCACCCTTCACCATCAAGACGATGGTTGTCGGTGCCCGCTGGCCAGGCGCCAGTGCAGCCGACACCGTCAATCTGCTGACCGACAAGCTCGAAAAGAAGCTCTCGGAGACGCCGCATCTCGATTACACGCAAAGCTATACCAGGCCCGGCCAGTCGGTCATCATGGTCAACCTGCGTGACGACACCCCGCCCAGCGAGGTCGAGGGCATCTGGTACACGGTTCGCAAAAAAATGGCGGACATTTCTTCGACATTGCCGGAGGGGGTCGAAGGACCAGCTTTCGACGATGAATTCGGCGATACGTATGGAAGCATTTATGCGTTTCGTGCGGAGGGCTTTAGTCAACGCGAACTGCGTGACCGCGTGGAGGCAATCCGCAGTGAAATCCTGTCCCTGCCTGACATCGGCAAAGTCAACATTCTCGGTGCGCAGGACGAACAGATCGTCATCGAATTCTCGCAGAGCAAACTTGCTAGCCTGGACATCGATCCGTCCAGCGCAATCGAAGCCATCAGAGCCCAGAATTCCGTCAATCCGATTGGAACCGTCCAGACCAGTGAAGAAAAGATCTCGGTTCGCGTCACCGGAGCGTTTGCCTCCGAAGACAGCCTGAAAGACATCACCTTAAAGCTTGGCAGCCGATATTTCCGGCTCGACTCCATCGCGACGATCTCGCGCACGATCACAGATCCGCCCGCCGCCTCGGTGCGCGTCAACGGAAAGGAGGTCATTGGTCTGGCCGTTTCGATGGCAAAGGATGGAAACCTCCTCACCTTCGGTGAGGCATTGAAAGACCGCATGCATACGCTTGCCTCCAAACTTCCTTACGGGATCGAGATGATCCAGGTCGCGGATCAATCGACGGTCGTGAGGGATGCCGTCAACGGTTTCATGAAAGTTCTGGTGGAGGCGATCATTATCGTACTGGCCGTTTCCTTTATATCCTTGGGGGCAAGGGCCGGGTTGGTTATCACCGCGTCCATTCCTCTCGTTCTTGCCCTGACATTCCTTGGCATGGAGCTGACCGGCGTTGGACTTCAGCGAATTTCGCTGGGTGCTTTGATCATTGCATTGGGCCTGCTGGTGGATGATGCGATGATCACCGTCGAAAGCATGGTTTCCTGCCTTGAAAAGGGCAGGTCGCGTCTGGTCGCGGCAACCCATGCCTATGAGACGACCGCATTTCCGATGCTGACCGGCACATTGGTGATGATCGCCGGCTTCATTCCGGTGGGTTTTGCCGCCTCAAGTGCTGGGGAATACACCTTCTCCCTGTTCATGGTGATCCTGATTGCTCTGTCGTCCTCCTGGATCGTTGCGGTGCTATTTTCGCCGATCCTTGGCACCTGGATACTCCCCCGCAGCCTCGCGCATACCCATAAGAAGACGGGTATTATCATGGCCACCTATCGCAAAATACTGGGTTGGAACCTTCAGCATCGTTGGCTGACAATCCTGTTTGCGATTGCCGCTTTTGCCCTGTCCCTTGCTGGGCTTGGGCAATTGAAGCAGCAGTTCTTCCCGGCTTCCGACAGACCGGAACTGCTGGTCGGTCTTACGCTTCCGCAAAATGCATCGCGGGCCGCGACAGACATCCGTGCGCGCGAATTGGAAGCGATCTTGCGAACCGACCGCGACATCGATCATTTCATCACCTATGTCGGCTCAGGCTCCATTCGCTTTTATCTGCCAATGGATCTGCAACTCGACAACGACAATGTCTCGGAAACCGTGGTCGTCGCCAAAAGCGTCGAAAAACGGGAGGCCGTCCGCCGCAAGATCGAAGCTGTGCTCAATGAGCGTTTTTCGGATCTCGTCACGCGCGTTTCGCCTCTTGAACTCGGTCCTCCCGTCGGCTGGCCGCTGAAGTTCCGGGTTTCGGGGCCGGATTATCAGCAGGTCCGCGCCCTCTCGACAAAAGTCGCTGCGATCATCGGTCAAAATCCAGAGACCCGTGACGTCAATCTCACGGCGGGTGAACCGCAGAAAAGCGTGACGATCAAGGTGAACCAGATCGAGGCCCGTGCCTTGGGCATGAGTTCGGAATCCATCGGCAGTGAGATTGCGGCGGTCTTCTCGGGGTCGAAAGTCACCACGGTTCGTGACAAAGACAAACTCGTTGATGTCATGGTCAAAGGGGTTGAGGCTGACCGTAACTCGGTATCAACCATCGGCAATCTGGAACTGCGCACCGGCGATGGAAACTATGTGCCGCTTCGGCAAGTCGCTTCGGTCGCCTATGGGATGGAAGACCCGATCATCTGGCGCCAGCAAGGAAAGCCGATGATTATTGTCCAGGCTGACGTTCAAAAGAATGCCCTGGCCGCCACAGTCGCCGTGCAGGCCGATGCCCAGCTCAATGCTCTGCGCTCAGAGCTTCCCATGGGGTACTCCATCATTGCAGGCGGCATCACGGAAGAATCCGAGAAAGGCAATTCGTCAATCTACGCCGTTATTCCTGTGATGCTGTTTGCTATTGCAGTTCTGTTGATGGTGCAGATGCAGAGCTTTTCCAGAATGGCCTTGGCTGTGTTCATGGCGCCTTTTGGTCTCATTGGCGTGGTCGCAGCCATGTGGCCGACCGGCACGCCCATGGGCTTTGTTGCGCAACTCGGTGTCATCGCCTTGTCCGGGATGATCATTCGCAACGCTGTCATCCTCATTCAGGAGATTGACCAGAACGTCGCGCTTGGCCAATCGCCAAAAGACGCGATCATCGCCGCCTCGATCCATCGCGCCCGTCCGATCGTTCTGACCGCCTGTGCCGCGATTCTCGGGATGATCCCAATTGCCGCCGAGATTTTCTGGGGCCCCATGGCCTTTGCGATCATTGGCGGGCTTGCAGTGGCAACCATGCTGACCCTTACGCTGCTGCCTTGTGCGATGTCGTTGTTGCTGAATGCCGAACACAAGGCGCGATCGAAAACTGATCCGGACGGCAAAGCGGAGGTTCAACCGTGAAGACGATCGCTCGACACCTGCCGGAAACACAATTTCGAAAAACCATCCATTCCCATGCTATCCATTCCATGAAAGTCACGAAAATGCAGACATACCTTGCCGATAGCAAAGCTCCCAACTCACCCGTTTGCCATGTTCATTCAGCAAAGGGGACGGTGGCGGGTCTCCTTCTTGTGCTGGCATTGGCTGGGTGTAGCTCCGTTCCGCTCACTCAGTCCGGTACGCTGTCCTCCTATAAAGGCTTGGGGCCTGTTGAAGGTCGCTTCAGCAAATCGCGCAGTTTCGCGGATACCCCGGCTATACTGGCGGCGCAAACGGTTTCCATTGCTCCCACACGGTTGTCGCCGCTGGCCTCTTCGAGGCTCCATGACGCCGGGAATGACAGGCTGGTCTCCAATGCTCTGGATCGCGCTATGTGTATCGATCTCAGTGATAAATACCGGGTTGTTGGTCCCGGAGAGGCGGCTGATCTCACTGTTCACGCTGTAATAACCGACATAGTCCCGACCAGCAAAGCCGTGGCGGGCCTGTCGACCGCAGTCACACTGGGAACCTCCTTTGTTCTTCCCGTGGGTGTCCCGCGTCTGCCGATCGGACTGGGAGGCCTGGCTGTCGAGGCGGAGGCGGTTGATGCAACAGGTGCTCAACGAGCGGCCATGGTCTGGTCGCGCGGTGCAAATTCCATCACCAATACTGCGCGTGTTTCAGAAGTCGGTGACGCCTATGGCCTCGCATCTTCCTTTGCCAGCCAGTTCTCAGAGATACTGGTAAAAGGCCGCAAGTCCTCTGGTTTGGACCTTTCCCTACCCTCGGGCCAAAAAATCAAGTCACAGCTGGGTGGAAAGCCTAAAAATGCGGCGTGTGAGGTGTTTGGGCGGGCGCCGGGTCTCGGTGGTGTTCTGTCTGGTGTCGTTGGTGCTCCACCGTCCTGGACAGATCATCCAACCAAGTGATGTCTGCCTTTGGTTGATTGAATAAGGCGGACCCCATTATAGATTGTTTCGGCCAGTAGACGGCGCCTCACGCGCCACCTACTGGCCCCGATAGTCACGAGGAGCCACTCCGAAATGGTGCCTGAAGGTTTTGCTGAAGTGCGAAAGGTCGTTGAAGCCCCATCGGAACGCGATCTCACTGATCGAAATTGCGGCCTCGGCACGTAGATCGTCGGCACATCGCTCCAAACGCCGCTTGAGCAGCAGGCGGCTGAAGGTCTCCCCGCTCTCCTCAAGAAGACGGTGGACGTAGCGGACCGATATTTTGAAGTGCTGTGCCGCTTTGGCGGGGGTCAGTGTGGGGTCTGCGGCATGCGCGCCGATAAACTGAATAACCGACCGTGAAAGTTGCGACCTGAGTGTCCCACGGGCGCGGTCTTCTTCGGTCGTGGACACGCCTGCCGCCATGGCGACGAGATCGACGATGTGATTTGCAATCGGCGTCGAGGCAGTCCCGATGTGTTCCGCATTCTGCGCGACGGATTTCAGATAGTCGATGGCAACGGACGCTATGGGATGCGCATTGGTAAAGCGGATTGCCGTTTGCTTGTCTGCCTGTTTCAGCAATGGTTTCAGCATGGCTCGCGGTATGCGGAAGGAATATTGTGTCCAGTCATCGCTACAGTAATCTTTGAGATAAGGCTCGGTTGAATCCACAAGCGAAAAATCACCCGGCTCCAGCAGCGCTTCTCGCGATCCTTGCATCATCCGGCACTGTCCCTTGACTTGAAGATTGAGGAAGTAGACTTCGTGCGGCATACGGCTGATATCCAGACGTCTGCGATGTATCTTCTGCCGACTTGACGAAATGGTTGTCACGTTGATGCAATCGAGAAGATTGGCCCGAACCTCTCCCTTGAAGCGCTGCTCGCCCTCAAGAATGGGATTGAGGGCGATATAGGCTTCGCACAGGACCTCCCTCCAATAGGGAAAGCGGTCCCGCTCCGGCATTTCGTTCGCGTTCCAGACTGCCATGTCATCGCCTCCGGGGCACTATTCCCGAATTTAAAGCAATTATCATGCCAATCATTTCGTGGAGCGCTCAAGGGAGGTGACGGTGAACTTTGGCCACGCTCAGGCAAACGGCAGTGCTGCGAATTCTAAAGGCTGACGGCCTCCCTGCACGGTCAGCATAGTCTGTGTTCACTGTCAGCCAAGACGCAGGCCGACCTGTCTCATAGGCTTTGTCCTGGGAGGAGCAACAAAGATCAACAGGAGCAGCAGACATGCGCAAACGGCTTATATTCAATTGCTTCACGATGAATGTTCCCTCGCATATCTACCACGGGACATGGCGACATCCGAACAATCAACTTGCTCACTTCAATGAGTTCGAGACCTGGTCAAAGCTGGCAATGAAACTGGAAGAGGGGCGGTTCGACGCGATGTTCTTCGCGGATATTCTTGGTATCGATCCGGCCTATGATGGCAAGTGGGATGCTTATTTCGAGCAAGGCCTCCATATGCCTTGCAACGATACCTTCACCTTGTGCGCGGCCCTTGCAGGGGTGACGAAAAACCTTGGTCTCGTTTTCACCAGTTCGATCCTGTCCGAGCATCCTTTCGCGTTTGCAAAGAAGGCCTCGACCCTCGACCATATCAGCGGCGGCCGTATCGGTTGGAACATTGTCACAAGCGTGACGGACAATGCCGCCCGCAACTTCGGTTACGACAAGATCGTCCCGCATGACCAGCGCTACGACTGGGCGGACGAATATATGTCCGTTCTCTACAAGCTCTGGGAAGGGTCCTGGGAGGACGGCGCGATGATCGCGGACCGTGAAAGCGGCGTGTTCAGCGATCATACCAAAGTGCATCGGATCAACCATGTCGGGGAGCGTTACAAGGTACAAGGGCCGCATCTGGTCAGCCCCTCTCCGCAACGGACGCCGATGCTTTACCAAGCTGGGGCCTCCAAGCGTGGCAGCCAGTTCGCGGCGCAGCATGCGGAAGGAACCTTCGTTCTCTATCCGAATGTCGACGGTGCCCGGATCGGGATTACTGGCACCAAGGCGGTGGCGGCGCAGGTGGGACGCGGTGCCGAAGACCTCAAGTTCATTCAGGGCCTGTCCTTCGTCGTCGGCAGCACGATGGAAGAGGCGGAGCGAAAGGCTGCGGAGATTGACGAATGGGTCAGCTATGAAGGCCTTGCCGCGCATGTCAGCCGCGACATGGGTGTCGATCTCTCCAATCTCGACCCGGACAAGCCGGTTGATGAGTCCGGTCTCGATGGCTTGCAGGGTTACGCACGCATGATCGAGATGGGCAAGCCCAATGGCGAAAAGGCCACCGTCAAGGAGGTCGCAAACGCGCTTTCCTACAATTGCCGCATTGTCGGCACGCCGGAAAGTATCGCCGACGAATTGGCGCTTTGGCAGGATGCGGGCATTGATGGCATCAACATGATCTGCCAATTGCATCCCGACACCTATATCGATTTCATCGATCACGTCACGCCGGTCTTGCAGGACCGTGGCCTTGCCCAGCGCGACTATGCCGAAGGTCCTTTACGGCAAAAATTGTTCGGTCAGGGGCCACGCCTTCCAGACAACCATCCGGGTGCCGCACATCGCGGTGCGTTTTCCCAATCCACCCAGGCTGCTGCTGAATAATACGAAGAGTCATTGAAAATGACTCTTCGTATTCCTTTTGCAAATATCTCAAGCGGTGCAAGCATTTGAGATATTTGCAATGCCTTCAAGGCGAGGATGCGTCAGCATGTCAGAGCCTTGGTATAGTTTCGCAGGGGAGCCTGCCGACGCTGGGCTCCCCGCCTATTAATTCTGGAGGGACGGAATGTCTGAAATAATCCATATGGGTGCTGCTGATGACATGCAGTTCAAGGACGCAATGGCTATGATGGCCGCAGCCGTAAAAGTGGTGACAACCGATGGTCCTGCCGGGCGGGCGGGTCTGACCGTAACCGCTGCTTGCTCGGTTTGTCAGGAGCCGCCGCGACTGTTGGTTTGCGTGAACGTGACCGCTTCGGCGCATCCGGTCTTGCAGCAGAATGGCAGGCTAACGCTGAACATCCTTGCCACTGACCAGCAGGATGTCGCAATGGCCTTTGGCGGCAAGGTTGCGCAGGAAAAGCGGTTTGATCTTGGTGAGTGGATTGAGGACGGCCTTGGGCAGCCATCGCTTCAAGGTGCATGCGCGCGCTTCACCTGTTCTGTGCATGAAACGATGCAGTCAGGCACGCACACGATCTTCATCTGCAATGTCCATGTCGCATCCGGTGACAAGGACAAGCTGCCGCTGATCTATTTCGACCGCAACATGATGCCCCTTGCGAAAGTGGCGTGATACCAAAGCATTGAAAATGCTACCGTGTTTTCCGCCATGAAGAGATTGAAAATAGATCAATTTTATCAGTGGCTTGAGACCTTTTAAAGGAATGCCAGGGGTCGTTTTCAATGACTCCTGGTATTATGTAACAAGCCGTGCTGCTGGGGTGGCCCGATTTAACGAATGATGCGGGAGAAATATACTCGTTCTTCAGGCAAATCGAGCCAACCATCCCGTTTCAACAACGCCCTTTCGGGTCAAGCCACAAATGCTAGGGTTATGAGGTCGTCGTTGTCGCCCGATCGGGCAGGGCGTCACCTGAGGGTTGATGGAGCACCCATGGTTTCGGGTATCTCGGCAGCATGGCGGCGAGAATGACCGCGACCAGGGCGATTGCAGTCAGCATCAGCAGTGGACCGACGTAGCTGCCCGAACTTGTCTTGACCACACTGACGAGGAATGGGGCCAGTGCCAGAGCCGGGGAGGTGATTGCGAGGCTGAGACCTTGCAAGGCGGCGAAGGATTTCAGTCCGAAATACCTGGCGATCAGTGTCGGACCGAGAGTGGATTCTGCACCGGTTGCGAAGCCGAGAAGCGCCATGGAAAGATAGAGAAGCGCAGGATTGCCGCTATTGACGAGGGCAAGTGCCAGACCGATCGGCACTGTCGCCAGGAGAACCGCGACCACCCATGGATGGTTTGCCCGATCCAGAACTGCTCCGGCGGCGAGCAAACCGATAACCGACGTACTGAAGCACAAGGACAGCGCGAGAGACACGGTCGCCGGATCGATGCCGGTCTGGCCATAGAAGTCCACTGCGTTCTGGCGCATGGCAATCGGCCCGGCGGCGGCGAATGCGATGAACAGCGTGATCGAGATCCAGGCGCGCGTCGGAATTGCCTCCTTGAACGGGACGCCGGGCAGATTGACATCCACGGTCTTCGGCACTTCCGCAGCCGCGTTCACCTTCGGTTCGGAGATAAGCCAAAAGGCCGCAGGGATACCGATGACGGCGATTGCGACTGCGATCACATAATAGGCGCCGTTCCAGCCGAGTCCGGCATATATGCCGGGGTCGATGGCTGCAACCATCGCTGCGGATTTGGATGGGTCTTCAGTGCCCATGCCCGGCATCATTGGTAGTGACACCGGCGCATTGCCGTTTACGAGCCATTGGAACAGGGGAGAAAAAATTGCGCTGAACAGGCTGGATGCGACCCCGATAAGACCGAAACCGACGCCCCGATGCTTGGGGAACCACTCGGAAATCACCTTGAACGCTATACCCAAACTGGACCCGAATCCAAAAATCGACGCGAGAACGAGAAGTATTCCCATCAGCCAGAGCTTGCCCGCAGCAAGTGGTATGATCGCCGTGACAAGTGCGTAGAGGATGATCCCGGGAAGAGCGACGCGTCGGGCACCCAACCGATCGACCCATTGTCCGGCGAAAGGTAGGACGAGCGGACCGATAATCAGCGGCAAAGCGACAAACATCAGCATAGCTTCCGGCAGCGGCGTCCCGGTTTTCATCGCGAATGCGGGCACCACGAACGGAGTGAGTGCCGAGAGGCCAGCCGGCCCCATGGCCACAAGAATAAGACTGCCGATAAGTGCGGCTTTTGCCTTGCTGGGGGCCTTCACGAAGTCGGCGATATACTGTTTCCAGCTGACTTTCGGCGGAGCGCCATCGCGCGCCGGCATTGTTCCACTTGAATAGGGCGTAGCGGGAAGCCCCTTCGCCATAGATAGATCCGTTTGAGACATCGGAACTCCTTGAACTCAGTGAAGGCGGACACCGACGGTGATGACCGCGCTATCCGAAATTGATGATGGCGACCGGTAGGCAGGCTTAACCTCGCGCGGGTGTCATACCTGGTGGGGGCGCCATGCCTGGTGGTGGGGCCATGCCTGCTGGAGGTGTCATGCCCGGTGGAGGCATATGCGATGGACCCTTACCAGTAGGAGGTGAGCCCGGAGGAGGTGAACTCAGGGCAGCAATCATCGGGAAAGGTTCGAGACCGAACATGTCGCGTCCGTTGATTTCGGCCATTGGATCGATCCGGAACGCACCATGCGTCGCCAGCACATGGATATCGCGCAAGGCGCGTTGCAACGGATTGCTGAGGACGACAGCGGACGAGCCAAGTGCGAGTAGGAGCCCGTCGACCACGCGCAGGCATTCGTGGATCTGGTGGACAAGGTCCATGGTGATCTCGGGTTCGTTCCAGGGGAAAAACTCTTCCCCTGCAATCGCACGCCGGTCGATTTCGTCGGCGTGGCGCCAGAGCACGGCATTCGCTCCGTTGATAACGGCGCGCGCCTTACCGGCAACCATTTGAATGGAGGCCATTTCCGACATCGTCTTATAGGGAAGGTTGAAGGGTGGTCGCTTCTTTGCCTGTTCAAGGAAAGAGTCGAGAGCGCCTTGCGCGATGCCGACTGCGAGGGCGGCGAAGGTGCATGTCATGGCGACCATGCCGCCAATCGGGCTGTGCTTGAAGGCTAGCCCAGAATATTTTCCCTTCAATGAGTCCATTATCCGAGGCAGGTCATTGGTGTGTACGACACGGTAGTCGGCAACAAAAATCTCCTGGTCGGCCCGGACGCTGTTTGAATTTGTCGCTTGCAGGCCCATGACATGCCAGTCATCGACGATTTCATATTGGTCGCGTGACAGGATACCCATGGCGCGCAGACGCGCGCCGCTCGTCGGGTCGTCATATTCGAAACCGACTGCTCCCCAGGCAGCATGTTTGCAACCGCTGCCGAAGGACCATTTCCCCTTCACCATGTAGCCTCCGTCGACCTTACGGCCATCGCCAACCTTTGGCGCGAAGACGGTGGCACCAAACATGATTGGCCCAACCCAGTCTTGGATGCCGGCGAAGACTTCGTCGCGGGCCTTTGGATCGAAGCCCAGAGCGTTTCTGGCTGCGCTCGAGACGATCACAAGCCAACCGGCGGACGCATCGCCCTGGCCGAGCGCTTTGACGATTTCCGCAGCATCGCGTGCGCCCAGTGCATAGCCTCCAAGCTCGGTCGGAATGGTGATCTTGAAGGCACCAGAACGATCGACGGCCGCGAGCGTCTCTGGCGCAAGCGCGCCGAGCTGTTCGCTCTCAGCCGCATGTTTGCGCAACAGCGGCAGCATATCGAGGATGTCGTCGCGTATCCGGCGCCCAACCTCGCTGAGATACGGCGAGTCTGGAAATTTCGGTTGGTGAGGAAGGCCTCCTGCCAGCGGTGGAAACTCCGGAGGAAGACCCCCTACAGGTGGTTTGTTTTGCAAGGTCATCGGTTGCTCCACGTTACGAGAGTCTGTCAAGGTCATATTGAACCGAACAAACTCTCGGTTCTCTTGGTTTCGTTTGTCTTTTCGGGAAAATCGGGTTCCACTTTTCCCTGGCAAACGCTCATCGGCGATGTCGGCGAAGCCGGCCACAATGCGTCCTTGGAGCCGGGCTGCGATCGAGTTCGGTCTTCTCAATTCCCCATCGGATTCTGACCGGGGACGACCTTGCGGAAGGTGCTCCAATGTTCCGCGATCTTGCCGTTGTGGACCCGGAAGACAGTTAGGATGTTCCACTCGTAAACCGCACCCGGCACGACCGGATCCGGCGCGAGTTCGCGCATCATGAGGCAGCCGACCTCTCCGTCGAGAATGACGCTCACCACGGGCGGCGGCGTCGAGCCGGCGATAGGCACCAGTCGGAACTGCTCGATGAGTTTTTCACGGCCATGGCCGAATGCGTTTGGGTCGTGCTGAATGTAGTCCTCGGCGATGTACTTCGTCATCACCTCAACGACCCGCTCTTTCACGACATTGTCGCGGACGATCCTGGAAAGATCGGCTTCGAACTCGATCAGTAACCGCTTGATCGCTGTGCGCTCTGGCGATGGATCTGCCGCGACCGCGGCTTTGAACTCTTCGTTATCAAGCCAGTTCGTGTAGATAGCGGGGTCGCTGATCTCAGCGATGCCGTTGACAATTGTGAATCCGCTCACTGTCTTGGGTCCTTTATTTCTGGTATTGTAAGGCGCTAAAGCGCAATGACGACATCTAAGTCGGCGCGCAAATCCGCTCACCGTGACACGGTGTCAGCATATAGAGTAATGATTTGTCCTAGGCTTTTCGCGGACGTCGCGCTTCAATCCGGTCAACGGGCATTTCAGCTGAAGGGCATCGCCGGACAACGCACGGCTCACCAAGCATAGGGCGCATATTGCGCGACTGTATGGACATTTGAACTCCTCCTTTGATTGATCGCACCCAAAGGCGCTTTTTAGATCAATCCCTCCGAAACTGATCTAAACGGTACAGTACAGAAATGTCAAGCGCTTTTTGCCAGCGTTGCTTCTTGCGAAAACACCGCCGAGCCGAGCGTTTACTGGTGAGGCTATGGGTGCTCCGACATAGACATTGTCCACCCTTTGGTGTTCGTCAGTTTGCTGTCAAAACGCAGAATGGCCGGCCCATTCCAGATCTTATAGCTGTTCGAATTGGCTGAACCGGCCACGAATAAGACGTCGATAATCATCAATGATCACGGCGCCTTTTTCTTCACTCTCATGCAAAGCCAAACGAATTGCGGCGCTGGCGAGCTGGAATAGCAAATAGACGGCGCGCGCATATTCCTGCCTGCAACTTTCCGCCAGAAAGCCCTGTGTACTCCGACTGAACTGATCGGCCTGCCGGAGGGTTTCCTGGATGTCGAGGTCATGCAGTGCCTTGTCAGCATGGACGGCATCGAGCAGGTCCTGCACAGCAGGGTCGCTCCGGACGCGATTATAATAGAAATCAACGATCATTTCTGCCGCATCGCCAATACCAGAGGCATCCTCAATGTCCTGAAGAGCCGTATCGATGACTTCGCGCGTTCCCTCAGAATATCGTTCAAAAAGCGTAGCGATGACTGCGGTTCTGTTTGGAAAGTAATGGTAGACGGTCGCCAGAGACATGTCGCTTGCAGTGGCAATGCCGCGCATGGTGACAGCAGCGCTGCCTTTTTGACCAATCAGCTCCATTGCTGCCGAAAGGATATCGTCAATACGGTCTCTGCTGCGCTCCTGGCGGGGCTGTCTCCGCAATGTCTTTTGGTCGCTCGTCATAGCGTGCTCCGCTTTCGAGTTGACAAATTTGTGACATACGCCAAAGTAAAAATTGACACAGTGTCAGCTTTTCTCAATTATCATAGCAAAGGGGAATGCTGGCGCACAGTGAGAAAGCAGAAATGATTGGGGTTACATAAAAATGGCCTTAAGGCCCGCCGGTCGGTGTGGCCGAACAAGCCTCCTATAAACAGAGGAAGTTACGATGGTTTCAGGCGAAAATGTATCGTGGAGCAATTGGTCAGGCACCGTTGAGACCCAGGTGAAAGCAATTCTTCGTCCCAGTACGAATGAAGAGTTGAAGAATACCATCCGCTCGGCGCCAGGACCGCTCCGGCTCGTTGGCTCGGGCCATTCATTTACGCCGCTTGTCTCGACCCCTGGAACGATCGTCGATCTGTCGGCTTTGTCCGGTTTGATCGATTATGACAGTGACGCCCTGACCGCAACGATTGGAGCGGGTACCAAGCTGAGCGATCTGACGGAATTGCTCGCCGGGCTCGGTCAAGCGCTGCCCAACATGGGCGATATCGACAAGCAGTCTGTCGCCGGCGCGCTTGGTACCGCAACGCATGGTTCGGGCCTTAGCCTGGGGGCTTATCACACTCTGTTGAAAGACATGCAATTCATCGATGGTCGCGGCACGCACCGGGAATTTATAGCCGGACGCGATGACGAGATGATCCATGCGACCGGCGTGACGCTTGGTAGTTTCGGAGCCTTGACTGCCGTTACCTTTCAGAATGTCCCGGCTTATAATCTGCGCCGCAAGCGGACAATGATATCGATTGGCGATACGCTTGAAAACTTCGAAAGCTTGATGTCAGCCCATCGATCGGCAGAGATTTTCTTTGTTCCCTTTGCCAATCATGCGCTTTTTCAGACACTGGATATCACTGACGAACCGGGTGATTTTCAAGTGACCTCGGAGGACGAAGACGGTCTTGCGACGCTGAAGAAACTCAGAACCTTTCTACGATGGTTTCCCGGCTTGCGACGCAAATTGATCGGCAATGCCATGGCGAAGCTGTCCGACGAGGAGGCCGTGGGTGAATGGATGAAGGTCTATGTCACCGACCGCCAGACCAAATTCAATGAAATGGAATATCATCTACCGTTTGAAGAGGGAGCCGGGGCTCTGGCGGAGATCATCGAACTGATTGAGAAGCGCTTTCCGGAAATCTACTTTCCCATTGAAGTCCGCAGTGTCAAAGGGGACGAATTCTGGCTCAGCCCCTTCTACAAGCGTGACACGTGTTCCATAGCCATTCATCACGGCATCGGTGAAAATCCGGCAGCGTTCTTCCTTGCTGCGGAGGCTGTGTTCCGTAAGCGGGGTGGGCGACCGCATTGGGGTAAATTGCATAACCTGAGGGCTGCCGATCTGGTCGGCATCTATCCGCGATTTAAGGATGCAATGGAGATCAGATCAGAAATAGATCCTGAAAATCGCTTTATCTCGCCTTACATGGCGACGCTGCTTGGGGTTCGATAATGGCTGAAGCCGACTATTTCCGGATGCTCTCTGAAGCGCTTTCTCAAGCCGAATTGTTTCGTCCGGTACTTGTGGTTGACAGAGACAGGCTCGATGCAAATATTGCCACGATTGCGGGCGGTCTCGCGCCGGGTCTTGGCTTACGGGTCGTTGATAAGTCTCTGTCATCAATCCCATTGCTCGAGCGCATTCTGACACAAGCCGGAACGATGCGCCTCATGAGCTTCCATCTGCCGATGACGTGCGCCGTATTGGAGGCTTTCCCGAAGGCAGAAATTCTTTACGGGAAACCGCTTCCCACCAGAGCGCTTGCGGCGTGGATGCGGCTCGCTTCTCCGTATCTGGTCGAGGATCTTCTGCGACGCACAGTATTTCTGATCGATAGCCCGGACCGGCTCGACCAATATGCGGCACTGGCGCGCGAAGCTGGACAAACAATCAGAATAGCCTTTGAGACGGATACCGGCATGCATCGCGGTGGGTTCGAAACGCCTGATGCGCTGGCTGCCATCTGCGCACGTGCCATTCAGCAAAAGGAGTTGAGAATAGAGGGTCTTGTCGGCTATGAGGCGCATATCCCGGAGGTTGCTCGTCTCATCGGAGGCGCTGCGGAAAGGGAGAAAGTCATCTCCCGCGTCAAGGCATTTGTTTCGGTATTTCCGCATGGCACCTGCGCCATCGCCAATACGGGCGGCAGTAAAACTGCGCTTTCCTATCATGATGCCGGTGCCGCGAATGAAGTTTCCGTGGGCTCGGCTTTTCTGAAGCCGACGGATTTCGATATGCCGTCTCTTGAGGCTGTGCAGCCTGCCGTCTTTATTGCCACGCCTGTGTTGAAAGTGGAGGAGGTCCGCTTGCCGGGGCCTCCGTTGCTGACAAGTCTAATGCAGGCTATCGGCCTTTTCCCGCACAAGGGGTGTTTTCTCTATGGCGGCAAGTGGATGGCCAAACCGGTTTTTCCCAAAGGCATGCGGGAAAACAAGATCTGGGGGCTTTCATCCAATCAGCAAATGATGGCTCTGCCTTACGAAAGCACCTTGAAACCTGATGATTTTGCTTTCTTTCGCCCGACGCAGAGCGAGGCGGTGCTGCAACATTTCGATGGAATTCACGTTCTTTCCAAAGGCCGGATTATCGAAACCTGGCCCACTCTTCCGCCGGGTTGACGGAAGAGGTTTGTGATCCTTTTAGACTTGGGTTTTATTCCAAGCGACCATTGACATGCTCAGAATTCGATCAGATACCCCAATCCAACGGCGACCGCCCAATCATGCTTGGCGGTTGCGTCATAAGTCGCTCCGGCGCTGACGCTCTGTGAACCGGCAGTGAGGTAAGAGACGGAGGTTCCGAGATCGAATTTACCGAATTTGGTTTTGTACTCGGCGCCTAGTCCAAGCGACCATGTATCGGTCGTAATGTCTGCTCCTGTCCCTACGCCTTCATCCCAGGTCACATTGACGGTTCCAGACAGTTTTTCTGTAAATTCATGACCAACACCAATCTGCACCGTGTAGCCGTCCTTGTAGTTGAAGGCCTTGTTGCTTGTGCCAAGCCCGGTGACGTCATATCTGAAGTTTTGAAGAACGCTCCAGTCTGTCCAGGTCAAGGAACCGTAAACCAGCCAACCCGGCGCGACGCCGGTCTGGGCAGAGAGCTTGATCGACTGCGGTAGGGTTCCGGTTCCGTTAGCAGGTGCAGTGTCTGTCACACCGGCGGCGGCGGCCAGCGCTGAGGGCGTGAATGTCCCTTCCGCATCATGCGAGACTTGCGACCGGTACATGAGCTGGAAGCGCATGGCATATTCGGGAATGTCGTAAGCGGCGCCCACTCGGTAGCCTAACGCACCGTCATCCTTCAGCCGAATGTTACCGTAAAGGGTGTTTTCCTTGTATTCGAAACTTTCCAGAAAGACGCCGCCGATCATGTAAAAGCGGCCCGGCCCTGCGTCGACCCGCACATCGCAGGTCGCACCGTATTCATCCGTCGAAAACTGCATTTTTGAAGTGGGATTAACGAGTGCCAATCCCTGGCTCGAAGCTGTGGTATATTCGGCGTTCTGCGCCTGGCTTCCATACGTTGCAGATGCGCCAAATGGTTGCGTATATGTCAAAGCGCAGGCGATACCGGAACCAAGCGTTGCCTTGACGGCGACGCTTGGTATCCAAAACTCATCCGAATAGGCTTTATCAGAAGCACGTGCGCCGTTCAGGGTTGAAAATGAGCGGCTTGGTGAGACATATATTGCTCCGGTGCGTAAACTATAGTTTCCATCCGTAAACAGAATATCAGTGTCGGCCTCACCTCTGCTGAAGCCGCCCGCGATTGCAACGCAAGGCGCAAACGATAGTGCGCCCACCCATATTGCCAGCGCAAATTGAGGCGCTCGCCAAGAATATTGACTGCTCATTTCGTTCCCTTTTTTTATGTAGCATCGACGACATCGAGTTCCCGAAATTATTTTCCCAGTTTTCGGTTTGATGCTTTCCTGCATTCTCAGTATCGATCACCCCCGGGTATTGTTTAGGGTGCTATTCATTCGGTGCCTGTCTCGATTCATGTCTTTAAACAGGTCGCTTCCTCCAGCGGAGGGATGGCCGAACTGCAACATATCAAAGACCGGTAATTCGTTGCTTTCTCCCTCGTCAAAGCGAACTGAAATTGCTCAGCATATGGCGGTTCCCCAATTTAACCACGATAAATTGGACCTCGTTTCCATCAAGGGAAAACCTGGTCATATTGGTGTCATATGAGGCCAAGTCTTACCTAACGGGCAGGACGATGCTGCTTGTCTGGTATTGGGTTCAGACGCTTGCTCCAACCAATGACGCGGCAAGGTCATGATCCGTCTTCAAGGAAACCGATAGCTTACGCAGACGTCTGCCGCAGTGGACCATACATTCACCGGCACGACACGAAAAATTATGGAAAATGACCCTTCATATTAGTCGCGCGTCATGAACCTGGCCAGCAATTGTGCCAAGCGCCCGTAAGGAGGCATGGCGAGGCGTGCAGGATTGAAAAGACGGACTTTTGCAATGCCGCGGGCATGGGAAAAACGCTTGAAGCCCTCATGTCCGTGATAGGCCCCCATGCCGCTTGGCCCGATACCCCCAAACGGCAGGTCGTTTTGTGCGATATGCAGAAGCGTCCCATTGATCGTGACATTGCCGGAAATCGTGTTCGTCAATGCTTTTTTCTCGGTCGCCCGGTTTCCAGTGAAGATATAGAGCGCCAGAGGGCGCGGGCGCTCGCGGACAAATTTCAACGCTGTGTCAAAATCCTCATAGGGAATCAGGGGCAGGATTGGCCCGAAAATTTCTTCCTCCATCAGCAAGCAATCCACAGGCGGGTCGATTACCAGCGTGGGTGCGATCACGCGCCCTTGAGAGGGCATGGCGATATCAGCAGTGATGAGTTTGGCCCCACGGGCGCGGCATTCCTCAAGGCCTTTGAGCAAGCGTTCATGCGCTCGAGCGCCGACAAGGCTTGAATACTGTTCTTGCCCTGCGTGTTGTGGTCCCGCATGTTGTGGTCCCGCCTGTCGTGGATAAAAAGCCTCTGCCTGAGAGATCAGGGCGGATGCAAGGTCTCCAAGTTTTGATTTCTCGACCAGAACATAGTCAGGTGCAATGCAAGTCTGGCCCGCGTTCATCAGCTTCCCAAAGGCGATGTCACGGGCAGCATCGGCAATGGGATAATCCGGGGCGATGAGTGCGGGCGACTTGCCACCCAGTTCCAGGGTGAGCGGTGTCAGGTTAGCAGCTGCTGACGCCATAACCTTGCGACCCACCGCCGTTGAGCCGGTGAAAATCAGATGATCGAACGGCAGGGCAGAAAAGGCTGCGGCAATCTCCACCCCTCCTTGGATAACGGCAACCTCCTCCGGGGCGAAGTAAGCCTCGACAAGCTTGGAAAGAAGAGCCGATGTTTCCGGCAGTAATTCCGATGGCTTGATGATCGCCCGGTTTCCGGCAGCCAAAATGTCAATCAGCGGCCCAAGAGCCAGTAGAAGCGGATAGTTCCACGGCACCATAATACCAATCACACCGAGCGGCTGGTATTGAACCCAGTTTGCAAGCTGGAGAAACTCAATCGAGCGTCCACGGCGTTCGCGTTTCATCCATCGGCGTAGATGAGACCGTGTATGGCGAAGCGCCCCCATGAGCGGAGCAATCTCCAACTGCACCGTTTCATGATCGGACCTATGACCAAAATCCCGCGAAACCACATCGCACAGCGCTTGCCGGTTCTCCTTCAGCAATCGGCCGATCCGGTTAAGGCGGTCCCGACGCAAGGATAGTGACGGATAACTGTCATGCTGGAAGGATTGACGCTGGCGTTCCAGAATAGACTGGAGAGTTTCAATGGCCATATCGAACAAGTTTCACTCCGCTATTTATTGACGACAGTCGCTGGAAAGCTACGGTGGAGATGGCCAAAGATGATTGCTGCAAAGATCGCCGCGATTGCCAGGGGCAAGAGACAGGACCAGGCGAAGAGGCTCGAATCGTAGCCTTCAAAGATTGGCCCGGCAATTGCGGTTCCCACCGTGCCCCCCACGACGGCAACCACTAAGGTTCGTGACATCACTGACCCGTCGGGGTCGTTTTCGGTCAGTATACCTGTGATAAACGGAGTCACGATATAGAAACCGATATTGACCAGAACCTGGGTCATGACGAAAATCAGGGGTGTTAGCATGGTGAACAGGAAATAGATCGACATCGCCATGATCAGGAAACCCAGCAGCACGGCGGGCAGTCTTTTGGCCTTGTCATAGGTGAAAGAAGGAATGATCGCTCCCAGGAAGCCCACCAGCGATGATAGGGCGAGATAGAAGCCAACTTCACCATTGCTCAGCCCCACTTTTTCCCCCACATAACCGCAGACTGCCCATTGCGCCGCCTGCACCCCATAAACGAGAAATACAACCATCATTGCAAGCAGCATTTTCCCATTGTTGAGTTTGGTGTGACGGCTTGCCACAGGCAGCCGGGACGAGCGCCTGGCAACGAAGACCAGGAGCGGCGCCATGATGGCGGTAAACGCGCCCAACATGAGAAAGACAGGCGCTCCCGCTTCTTCCGGTGGCACGAGTGATACCACGAAGAGCAGCAACCCCATGGCGGTTCCGCCAATCAGGCTAAGCGCGCCCCAGTATCTTTCGGCATTGGCAAGCGAGGCAAGGCTCATCGAAACCAGGCTGAACAAGGCGCCCTCGCCAAGTCCGGTCGCAAATCTTGCGGAGGCAAGGCTGTAAGGGTTTTGAAGCCAGAAACTCAGCGCTTCGCCGGCCATGACCGCGACAATGCCGCCAATCGCCACTGCTTTCCATGATCTGAGCGCCAGTTTGGGTAAGAATATTCCATAAAACGCAATGCCCGCGAGTTCTGCGCTGGCGACGATTGTCGCCATTGCTTCGTTATAGCCCGTCAGTTTGCTCATCGATAGAACGACGACGGGCATGACCATTGTCCCATTCAGCGCGACCGCATAGGCAGCACTCAAGCCGAGTATCCACAAAAGCATCGTCATTCTCCCAGAGAAGTGCGCCCCCGGAGAGGTTGGTCCCCATAGAGGCCGGGCAGCTTTTCGCATACCCATTGTTCCGCCTGTTATTATTGTCCGGCCCTTAAAGAGCGCGGTGAAGTTCAGAATAGGAGGACGACACTGCACCACAAGGGAGTTCGGGGACACTGTGGTGTCATCTCCGGCCAATCTATCTCCCAAGACCTCCCTGGCATTGACTGTCGTCATGGAGGTGTCTTTGTATCTCATGCTCCGCGCAGCGGATATACTCGGCCCGAATGGACAACAGTATGCGGAGGAATATTGTACGGTTGGGGCAAATGCCGCATAATCCCTGATATTTCCGGTCATAACCGGCTCTGTTGGAGGAGAATGGAGCAGGATGCCGACATGGCTGTCGCAGCAGAAATGGACGTGAAGGTTAAGTCATAAGGGGGGTCTGATGAAGACAGTCGATGCGCGTTACGTGACTGCCAATATCCCGGCGTTTCTCATTCGCAGCCTCGTGATGACGCTCACGGATTTCGGTCTCGACGCCTCGCGATTAACGGCTGGTCTTGGCATTCCCATGGAGGATCTTGCCGACCCAGCCTGTCGGGTTTCTTTTCGCCAGGGACGTGAGGCGATCCTGCGGGCCATGAAAATGACCAAGGGCAAGGCGCTTGGATTGGAGACCGGGATTCGCGAAAAGATTACCTCTGTGGGCCTGGTCGGTTATGTGATGGTGACAGCAGCGACTGTGGGTGACGCGGTCAAGCTTGGCCTTGATCTGCAAAAAGATACCGGCAGCATGCTGGAATTCGACACAAAGGAAAGTCCGGAGGGTGTCGTCGTCACGGCGGCGAGCCGTTTTCACGATCCCGACATCTATGTTTTCCTGGTGGAAGAGGCTTTTGCCAGTTTCATGGGGGTCGCCCACGGCCTTGTCGGGGAGAGTTTCAAGCCGGTCCGGGTCGACTTTGCTTACCCTGCGCCAGCGCATACGGAAGCATATCAACGGGTTTTCGGCTGTCCGGTCCGATTTGGCCAGATGGAAAACGCCTTCATCTATGATGCCGCCTGGTACAAGCAACCGCTGCTGACATCCGATCCTCTTAGCCATCGCCAGCTTCTTGAATTCATGGCCTATAACCGCGCCCGAAGCCGCGAGGCGGCTGAAATCATCGAATCCGTCGAAAGGGTCCTGCGACAGAAGCTGCACAGCCGCACGCATATTTCCAAGGTGGCCCGTGCGCTTGGCATGAGCGAGCGCACCTTGCGTCGCAGACTTGCCGAGAGCGGGGTTTCCTTCCAATCGCTTCTGGATGATCTTCGCAAGAACCGCACGCTCGAACTGTTGGGCAACAGGAACATGTCTGTCGAGCAGATCGCATTTGCGGTCGGATTTTCGGACCCTCATAATTTCCGGCGAGCTTTCCGCCGTTGGACTGGCACCACGCCTGGCGCGCTTCGTGCGGATCTATCGCCTATTTGACCGGTAAAGACCCCTCAAAGGACAGCTTCACCGCTACGCAAATGGCGGGTTTTTCCCCTATTATAGGTGCAATATCCAATAAAAATGGGGAGCGACCTGGAAGCTATCCAGGCTGCATGCACGGCGATAGATGGCCAAGTCTGACCAATATGTTTTATCGATCGATCTTGGCACCAGTGGCTGCAAAGTCGGATTGGTGTCGATTACCGGACACGTGGTTGCCTGGGCATTCCGGTCGGTGCCGCTCCAGGTAATCGATACGATCGGGGCAGAGCAGGACCCCTCGCAGTGGTGGAATGCCTTCATAGAGGCAAGCCAGGACGTGCTCAGCCAGAGTGCTGCTTTGCGTGAAAACATCGTCGCGATCTGCTCATCTACCCAAGGCGAGGGGACTGTTGCCGTTGACCGTGATGGCAATGTGCTGATGAACGCGATTATCTGGCTCGACATGCGCGGTGCCCGCTACCTGAAGAAGGAAATGCGCGGTGCAATGAAGGTCGCAGGCTATGACGCGATCAAGTTGCAGAAGTGGTTGAGGCTATGTGGCGGTGCCCCGGCTCTGTCCGGCAAGGACCCAGCGGGCCACATGCTGCTGATCCGCGATGCTTTTCCTGATATCTACGAGAAGACCTACAAGTTTCTCAACGTTCTCGATTTCTTCAATCTGCGCCTGACGGGCCGGTTTTGCGCTACGCAGGATTCCATTCTCACCTCCTGGGTGACAGACAACCGCGATGTCAACCATATCCGCTATGACGACGGGTTGATCGGTGCCAGCGGCATCGACAAGGCGAAATTCCCCGATCTCGTCAGGTGTACGGATATCGTTGGAACCCTATTGCCTTCCGTCGCAGATCTGTTGGGCCTGTCGCCAAAAACACCGGTCGTTGCCGGTGCCATCGACAATTCAGCCGCCGCCATCGGCGCTGGAACGCTGGCCGATTATGACGCCCATCTCTACATGGGGTCATCGTCCTGGATCTCTGCGCATGTGCCTTTCAAGAAAACCAGTGTGATGGACCAGATCACATCGGTTCCTTGTCCGGTTTCGTCGAAATACCTGATGATCGCCATGCAATCGAGCGGGGCGAGCAATATCGCCTTCCTGAAGGACCGCATTGTCTTCCATGACGATGGCCTAATCGATTCCGAACCAACCCCGGATACCTACAGGCTTCTCGATGAGATTGCCGCCCGCACACCTGCCGGAGCGGCTGGCATGATGTACCTGCCGTGGCTTTTCGGTGAACGCTGCCCGGTGGATGACCCGACCCTTCGGGCCGGGATCTTCAACATGAGCATGGAGCATAACCGCGAGACACTGGTGAGGGCGGTCTTCGAAGGCGTGGCGCTCAATACGCGGTGGATGATGAAGCCGGTCTCGCGTTTTCTTGGCCGCAAGCCTGAGGTAATCACCATGATCGGCGGCGGTGCGATGTCGCCCGCCTGGTGCCAGATCTTCGCGGATGTTCTGGGCGTCCAGATCCGCCAGCCGCATGATCCGATGAAAGCCAATGCACGCGGTGCGGCCTTCATCGGCGCTGTGGGGCTCGGCCTCATCCAGTTCGACGAGGTCGCGCGGCATGTGGTGATCGACAGGGTTTACGATCCTGATCCGGCAACGCAGCGGCTCTACGACGAGCGCTTCGGTATCTTCACGGAACTCCATCGGCGCCTGGCGCCGCTTTACAAACGTCTAAACGGATCAAAGGGCAAGATTCATGGCTAAATTCATGGCCCAGCGGCAGGAGATTGCCGATATGTGCCGCTATTTCGCGGATAATGGCTATTTTGCCGGAACCGGCGGCAATATCGGCGTCCGCGTCGACAGAAAATTGATGGCGGTTACCCCCTCGGCCTCCGACTACTACACGGTCGAGGCGAAAGACGTGGTGATCCTCGATATCGAGACCCTTGACATAGTCGAGGGTGACAAGACGCCGACCATTGAAAAAGGACTGCATGCCAGGATGCTCCTTATGCATCCTAACCGTCATGCCAGTGTTCATACCCACCAGCCTATCGCAAGCGCTGTCGCCCTGCTGCATGAAATCCTGCCCTGGCCAAGGGGAAGCGATCTTGGGGCACTGGGTCCCCACGTCGCGCTTATTCCCTATAGGCCGTCGGGCACGGGAATGCTGGCAAAGATTTTTGCGAAGTCCCTGCGGCCCGACATCTTTGCATATCTTCTGGCCAGTCACGGCGTCATCTGCGCGGGGGCCGATCTCAAAACCGCTGCGGGCATGATCCGCAAGATCGAAGCCGCTGCCGCCGCCCATCTGCGCGAACGCATCAACAAACACGTCAATCTGGATCGGCAACTCCAGGCGTTCATTCTGAACGTTCTGGACAAGGCTGAGACCAAGGGAGCTTGAAATGAACATGGCAGCTCGTAACTCGGAACTTTCCTACAGCATCAGTGCCTGGCCGGATAACAAAGATCTCATGGACCGGCTGAATGCCCTGCTGAAGCAACCGCCCAAAGGCATTTCCAAGGCCAATATGCCGAAGGTGCTCGATTATTTCGAACAGAAATGTCAGACCTCCAAGGCCTGGGCCGCACGGGCGGCGGAGGTCATTCCGGGCGGGGTCCAGCATAACCTCGCCTTCAATTATCCGTTTCCCATTGCGGCCACCAAAGTCGATGGCGCCTATATGTGGGATGCGGACGGCAATCGCTATACCGATTTTCTGCAGGCGGGCGGACCGACATTGCTCGGCTCCAACTATCTGCCGGTGCGCGAAAAAGTGCATCAACTGATCGATGAATGCGGTCCGGTGACGGGCCTCCTTCACGAATACGAATTCAAGCTGGCCGAGATTATCCGCAAATATATGCCGGGCATTGAAATGTTCCGCATGCTCGGCTCCGGCACGGAAGCCTGCATGGGGGCCATCCGTCTGGCCCGTGCTCACACCGGCAAGAAATGGGTGATCAAGGTTGGCGGCGACTATCATGGCTGGAGCGACCAGATGGTCTACGGCATGCGTGTGCCCGGTACCGGTCGGCGCGAAGCAACGGGCATTCCGAAAGGTGTCACGGGTTATACTCAGGAAGTCTTCCCCAATGAGATTGGCACGCTCCGGCGCAAGCTGATGCTGAACCGTATTCGCGGTGGCACGGCAGCGGTTATTCTTGAGCCTCTGGGGCCGGAAAGCGGCACGCGGCCTGTGACGCCCGAATACAACCGCGAAGTTCGTAAACTCTGCGACGAATTCGGCGCTTTGCTGATCTTCGACGAAGTAGTCACCGGTTTTCGTGTCGGCATGGGTGGTGCGCAAGGCTATTTCAACGTGACGCCTGATATTACCGTGTTCGGCAAGTGCCTCACCGGGGGTTATCTGATGGCTGGCGGGATCGGCGGTCGCAAGGACATCATGATGACGCTGGTCGGGGGTATCGGCACCTCGAGTAAGCGCGCCTTTGTCGGCGGCACGCTTTCGGCCAATCCGCTGTCTTGCGTTGCTGGTTACTATGCGATCGAGGAGATGGCGCGCACCAATGCGCCGGTTGTTGCCGGACGAGCTGGCGACCGTCTGGCCAAGGGGTTGAAGGAGATCCTCAACCGGCTCGGCCTTCCCTATGTGGTCTATAATATGGGCTCCATCGTTCATCTCCAAACGTCCGCTGTGCTGTTGATGAGCATGCGCAACCCGATCAAGCTGATGCGCGAGGCCAATCCCCGTAAACACCTGATGGAAGAGATGGGTGCAGCCTATATGGCGCACGGCATCCTGACCCTGGCGGGTAGCCGCATCTATACGAGCATGGCGGACACCGATGAGGTGATCGACGATGCCCTTGAGCGTTTTGAAACCGTTTTCCGTTTGGTGTGACATGCTTATGAAAGTCAATAATGCCTATATCGAAGAGGCTCTTGGCCGGGCGGCGGCACGCCTTACGGGAAAAGGGCTTCTCAAGCCGGGTGATGTGCTGTCGCAGCGTATTCCCGAACAAAATGCCTTTGTGAGTGTCCAGATCAACTCCGGACAGGACGTGCCCGATGAATTCGAATGGACAAGTCTTTCCGCGACACCGGGCCTGTCCGCGATACCGGGGGACTTGCATCACCGCGTCTATCAGGCACGGCCGGATGTGGGAGCCATAGCCTCCGGCGGCTTGACCTGGACATCAGCACTGGCGCGCCTCGACCTTTCCCTGCCGGCGGTGTTCGATGAGCAGATCCGTCACCTCGGCCTTGAGGCAAAACGTTTGGGCATGTGCTCGACTGATGACCCGACAAAGGCCTTGTCGAACGGCGCCAATGCCTATTGCCTAGATGACATGGCGCTGTGCTTTGGCATGGGGCTAGAGCGCCTGCTGCTCAATATCGAGATCCTGGAAAAATGCGCTGAGTGTTTCATTCTTGCGCAAAGTGCCACGGTCAAGGTCAAGCAGATCCCGTGGCTGATCAGGTTCATTGCCAATGGGCGTCTGAAAAAAGATCAGAAGGAGGCCGCAGACCGGCATCTTCGCGGAGAAAGATCGATCATGAAGGCTGGATACTGACTAAAGCGCGACATCGCCTGTCATCATCAGGCGCATAAGCCGCTGTCATGTCGCGCCCCGATACCATTGCCCCAATACCAGTACCAATGGGAGGAGAAATTGGTGCAGCAAAATTTTGGAGACTTTCAAAATGAGATCTATCTTGCCGGGTTGAGCGGCAAGATGCCACTCTTGCCAGTGGATTTCGCCAGTTTGGAGACACAGGCGAGAGAGGCGATGTCACCCTCCGTCTGGAGTTATGTTTCCGGTGGCTGTGGAGACGAATTTACCCAGCGCAATAATGTCGAGGCATTCAACGGCTATGGCATCGTTCCGCGCATGTGCAACGGCGCGGCAAAGCGTGACATGAGCGTTCCTCTGTTCGGCAGGACATTGCCGGCTCCCGTCTTTCTAAGTCCTATCGGTGTGATTGGCCTTTGCTCGGCCGACAATCATGGTGATCTGCGTGTGGCCGAAGCTGCCGCGAAAACCGGTGTGCCGATGATGGCTTCGACGCTATCGCAAGATCCGATGGAAGAGGTTGCCAAAGCACTCGGTGATGCGCCCGGTTACTTCCAACTCTATACGCCCCGCGACCGTGATCTTGCCTTGAGTTTCATTTCGCGGGCGCAAAGCGCCGGATTTGAAGCCCTGGTCGTGACACTGGATACCTGGGTGACAGGCTGGCGGCCGCGCGACCTGAACTCCGCCAACTTTCCGCAGCTACGGGGTCTTTGCCTTGCCAATTATGTCAGTGATCCCTATTTTACCAAACGGCTGAAGAAGCCTGTTGCGGAGGATCCGGCTGCGGCGATCTTCGAGTGGGTGAATATATTCGGCCACATCATGACCTGGGAGGATCTGAAATGGATCCGAGAGGCGACCCGCCTGCCCATCGTCCTGAAGGGAATTTGCCACCCGGATGATGCGCGCCGCGCGGCCGATGCCGGCATTGACGCAATCCAATGTTCCAACCATGGCGGGCGGCAGGCCAATGGCGGAATTGCGGCGATTTCGATGCTGGACGATGTTATTCGAGCAGTCCCGGACATCCCCGTCCTGTTCGATTCGGGTGTCCGAAGCGGTACCGATGTCGCCAAAGCGCTGGCGATGGGGGCGGCGGCTGTGGGTATTGGCCGTTCCTACGCTTATGCGCTGGCGGCTGGTGGCACCGAAGGCGTCATACACCATTTACGTTGCATGTTGGCGGAAGCCGATCTTCTCATGGCTGTCAATGGTTACCCTACGATTACCGACCTCAGAAATGCTGGGGTCCGACCGACGCGGTAAATCTCATCGAACCCTGGTATTAATCACGGCGCCCACGTGGCGCCGCCTATTTGTTTTGTGACAAAGCACGATCTGGGGCGGGTCTTTTGCGGTCATTTTTTGATCAGCTAAGGCCAAGCCGGTATCCGCATATTTCGAACCGTTTCTTCCATCTGTTACGATCATTCCCATAAGAAAAACAGGGGTTCAGAATGCAAGAGACCATGCTCGTCACGGGCGGGAGCGGATTCGTTGCCAGCCATCTCATTCTTCAACTTCTTGAAATGGATGCCACTGTGCATGCCACGGTCAGAAGCCTGCGCAATGTGGCTAAGATCAAGCCGTTGACCGATATGCAGGCCCGCTTTCCGGGGAAGTTGACGCTCTATGAGGCTGATCTTCTTATCCCTGGTTCTTTTGATGCGGCAATGGCTGGCTGTTCAACTATTTTTCATGTCGCATCGCCTTTCAAGCTGCCGGAAAAAATCAAGGATGGACAGCGCGAAATGGTGGAGCCAGCCCTTCAAGGCACCCGCAATGTTCTTGGCAGCGTCAACAGAACCGAAAGCGTCCGGCGTGTGGTGATGACATCGACGATCGGCGCAATTTTTGGCGATTACATCGATGTTCGGTCGATGAAGAATAACACGGTTGCCGAGGAGTATTTCAATACGTCGAGCAATGTTCAAAACAATCCATACCACTATTCCAAGGTTTTGGCGGAAAAGGAAGCCTGGAGAATCCAGGGTGAGCAAAGCCGATGGAGCCTGACCACCATCAATCCCGGCATGATCCTCGGCCCTTCCTTGACGCCTGCTTCTGAATCCGGCTCGCTTTTTCTGCTCGACGAGATGTTCAAGGGATATTTTTTCTACGGCATGCCGGATCTCAGTCTCGCATGTGTGGATGTTCGCGACGTGGCGCAGGCGCATATCCGGGCGGCGCTGAACCCTGACGCAAAAGGGCGTTATATTCTCGCGGAAAACCGTACCAGAACCTTCCTGGAAATCGCCGGTTACGCACGCCGGGTTCACCCCAAGCCCTATCTTTTGCCCTCCTGGCAGATCCCCAATCTGGTGGTCCGGTTGATCGGGCCACTGTTTGGCCTGACGCAGGCATATATGACGAACCATCTCGGCATTCGCTTTGCTCTCGATAACAGGCGCAGCCAATCTGAGTTGGGCATTGTCTACCGGCCATTCGAGCAGACGATGGCGGATCACTATCGCGGTTGGGCGCAACAGCGTCGCGCGATGGCGTAATTTCCCAAGCTGAAGCCGATTTAAGGAATGATGCAGTCATCAGGCAGGAGATCAATCATGCATTTTTCAGGAAAAATTATTTTGATCGTCGGCGCTTCCTCCGGCATGGGGCGAGTGCTTGCCCTGCGGCTTGCAGGCGAGGGTGCCAGGGTGATCGTTACGGCGCGGCGCGAGCCGATGCTCATCGAACTGGCCGAGGATATCCGTAGCGCCGGTGGTGATTGCCTCGCCATCGCGGCTGATGCAACCGATGCGGCGGCCGCCGCCGATGTGGTGAAAACGGTGATCGATCACTATGGCCGGATCGACATGATCTATCTGAATGCAGGGGGTGCTCCGGCCCTGGATATGCGGCTGATGAGCGCCAGTGACGTCAATGCCTGCATGCGTTTGAATTACGATGTCGTGGTCAACTACCTCTTCCCGGTTTTGAAACAGATGATGAAACAGGGCGGCGGCTATGTCGCCCATACCAATTCGTTAGCCGGGTTTCTCGGCGTGCCGCTTCAAGGCCCTTATTCAGCAGCCAAGGGAGCGGCGATGCTGCTCATTGACACCTGCCGCATCGAATTTGCCCGCTATGGCATCAAGTTCACCACCGTTTATCCGGGGTTTGTCGCCACTGAGGCAACAGCTGCTGATGGGATGCCAGCGCCCCTTGAGATTTCGGCGGACAAGGCCGTTGACCACATCCTGTATGCGCTAAGGAATGAGAAGGCGGATTATCTGTTCCCTTTCACGATGCGCTGGTTAATCCGGCTGGCCCATATTCTGCCCAAGCCACTAACGCTGTGGATTTTGGGCAAGTCGATGCCAGCGCTACCCGAGATCGGACATACACAACCGATATCGACCTGACCGGTGGTTTTCGAGAGCCTTACCACGGGAGGAATACTGCATCGGCCATCAAGGCCGACAGATCAACAATGAGGTAATGCATCCTGATGCAAGACATCGAGTCTGCTGTTTTCGATCTTGATGAAACATTGCTCAACTGGGATTCAACGGCCGCCTGGATTTTGGAGCGGGTGCGGGGATCTGGCTGGCGCTTTGTGCTGGCGGCATTGGCATTGCCTTTCGCCGGTCCATTGATTGTGTTTCCGCCGCTGCGGCGTTGGGGAACCTCGGTCTTTCTCTGGATCACCACGTTCGGACTTTCCGAACATGCCTTGAAGGCCTCTTTCGCCCGTTTTGCCGACAGGGTTAACGCAGGCAAACAGCCAAGGCTAGCCTGGCATGATAAAGGCCTGGCCGAGCTTCGGCATTATTTGAACCAAGGCAGTCGGGTGGCCGTCGCAACCGGAGCGCCGCTGTGGATAGCTGCGCCGCTTGCAGCGTGCATCGACAGTCGTATTCAGGTGGTTGGATCGGGATTACACCACGTTCTCGGTGGCTGGGTTCTCAGCGATCATTGTCGCCATGAACGAAAATGCATAGCGCTTGGCGGTATTGGATTTAGCGGCAGATGGACTGCGGCCTACACGGACAGCTTTGATGATCTGCCGATTTTAATGCGGGCGACACGGGCGTTTGCCATTAATAGTTCCTCCAGGAAAAGAAAGAAATTCGACGCCAACGGATTGAACATTCAATATTTAAATTGGTGAGCCGTTGTTTTGATGACGCAATGGGGACTAGGAAGATTCATTGAAAATGAATCCTCCTATCAAAACGTCATGGGGTTCCTGCCACACCCTCGTGCCTGACATCTCTGGCGTTAGACGATTAAGCCCTTCATGGGCTGAACACTTTCCGAACCTGGAAACACAACACTGGCCAGATGACCGGCACTGGCACCAAGAAGATCGACCGCCATGCCTTTGATGACGGCGCGGATGTCGGTGGTGGCGGCGAGATCCCGGCCTTCGAACAGCTGGTTCTGCTTCAGCCCCGGCCAGTCGGTGATGACGCGGCCACCCCGCACGGCACCGCCAGCGAGGAAGGCGGTCGTGCCGGTGCCGTGGTCGGTTCCGTCAGTGCCGTTGATCCGTGCCGTGCGACCGAACTCCGTTGCAACGATGATTGCCGTATCCTTCCATGCGGGTCCAAGTTCCTGTTCGAAAGCGGCAATAGACTTGTCGAGGCCAGCCAGAAGCTTTGCCAGCCGGTCAATTTCCTGTGCGTGGGTGTCCCAACCCTCGAAGGCAAGTGCTGCGACACGCGGGCCATCCGGTTGTGCCAGCAACCGGGCAGCGCCTCGGGCCATCTGCTCCATGCCGTTCGGATCGCCGGGGCCACCTTTCGACTTCATGTCGAGGCCGGAGGCGATCTTGCCGGTCTGGATGCCTTCAATCAGAAGCTTCGAGAGCATCGGGTCCGTACGGCCATAAAGATCCATCAGGCGCGGCGCGAGATCGCCGTCAGCGGGTCGGAGCACGGACGGCGCCCAGCCGAGCACCGGTGCCTTGCCGCGAATGACGAGGGGTGCGGTTGCCCCAACGGAAAGGCCTTGCACCCGTTCCGCCGCACCGGGAGCGATCTTGTCACCGGCTGGCAATCCCTCCAGAAGTCGGTTCATCCAGCCGGTTTCGACATGGCCTGGCGTCGGAAAACCGGATTCCAGCACATCCTGTCCGTCGAAATGCGAGCGCTCACGATAGGCGGTGGCACTGGCATGCACCACGGCGGCCTGATTGGCGCGGAACAGGCGTTGGAAATTCGGCATCGAGGGATGCAATCCGAAAAAGCCGTCGAGCGGCAGCACCGGCTTGTCTCCATCGAGCCTCAGCGCAATCGACTGGCGCAGGCCCTCATAATCGGGATCGCCGATCGGCGGAACGGCGGTCAGCCCATCCAGCGCGCCGCGCAGGATGATGGTGACGAAGCGGGGATCGCGTCCGCCAGCCGCATGGGCAAAGCGGGGCATGAAGGCCCAGGCAAACAAGGCGCCGGATGTGCCGAGAACGGCGCGGCGGGTGGGGGAGAGGTTTTCGCACAGCATGGTTCAGCGCCTCTGAAATTCGGGGGAAAGGAAAGCAATCGACAAGCCCTGCGGTCGGGTTTCGGCCCGGGAAATCGCCTGCAATGTATCGGCGGTGAGAAGTGGTCCCAGCCGGTCACCGGCAAAGGCACGGGGGTCGACTTGGCCCTGGATCTGATGGGCAAAGAGATTTGCCGCATCGATGCGGGTCGCCAGCGATTCCGACGATGCCCAGGCATCGGTAACGTCGGAAAAACCGTTGGGACCGGGGGGGTTCCACAGTGGCTGACCAAGCGCGTTCAGCATGGAAATGATCTGCTCCGGCTTCGGCCTGATCCCGCTGCTGCGTAGCATCGCCGCCACATAATCCTGTGGCATGCGCATTTTTGTCAGCGTCGGGTTCCAGGCTTCGTCGGCATCGACAAGGGCATTATAGACAGCCGAGAGATCGCCCTGTGACTTGGTATAGGCGGCGGCCAGTTTCGTCACCAGGGCCGGTGGCGGCTGGTCGGCGACGAAATAGCGGACAAGTTTCATTGCGATATGTCTGGCGGTCGCCGGGTGGCGAGCGAGATCGCGCAAGGCGGTGCGGCCCTGTTCCACATTGCCCTCGGCATAGGTCATGCCCATCACCGTGTGGTCGCCCGGTTCATGGGCATTGGCGTTAAAGATGAATTTGCCCTGTGGGCCTGGGCGTTTTTCATCGCGGTAGAATGTCCAGCCGGTAATGATCCGCGCCAGCGACGTCACATCTGCCTGATTATAGCCGCCATCGACGCCGAGCGTGTGCAGTTCCATGATTTCGCGGGCAAGATTCTCATTCAGGCCCCGCTTGCCATTCTTGTTGGCGGGCGAGGTAGGGCCGATCGATTGCTGGTTATCGAGGAAAACCAGCATGGCCGGATGGGTTTCGACCGCCAGCAGCATGTCTTCGAACCTCCCAAAGACATGGGGACGGATGGCCTCCCGCTCGAAAGCTCCGGCCAGAATATGCACTTCGCCACCCTTGCTGATCGCCACCGAAAAATGGTTGGCCCAGAACATCG
Source organism: Agrobacterium vitis (assembly GCF_014926405.1). Classification (NCBI taxonomy): domain Bacteria; kingdom Pseudomonadati; phylum Pseudomonadota; class Alphaproteobacteria; order Hyphomicrobiales; family Rhizobiaceae; genus Gillisella; species Gillisella vitis. The sequence continues at coordinate 1,045,570 of NZ_JACXXJ020000003.1, read as the reverse complement.
CCAGCCGTTCGCCAAAGCCGATCAACGGTTGGTGGATCGTTCCATTGAAACGGGCATCAGCTTCCGCAAGCAGGATCTGCTGCGGAAAATAGGGACGCTTGGAAACCGGCATATCCGGCTTTTTGTCCATGGACTGGGGCGGCATGGCACCCGCCTGCATGCCATTGCCCTGCATAGCATTGCCTTGCATGCCGGCAGCTTGGGGCGGGCCGCCTGCGCCTTGCATCGCATTCGCGCCAGCCATGGCCGCGCCAGCCATTGCACCGGCTGCGGGTTGCTTGTCGCGTTCGGCTTTGACCTGTTTTTGGTATTCGTAAAGCGCCACCAGCAGATCGGAACTGGAGCGCAATTGCGCGCCGACGGGCGTTGGCACAGCACGCTCTGTGATCTCTTCCTTCAAAAGATCGCGGGGGGCATCCTTGATGGCGGTGATCCCGCCATCCGCAGCGCCAAGGCCGAAGCGCCAGAGCGCCAATGCGGCATCGACATCGTTGGAATTGGACATGGCCGATATGAACTCCGTTTCATCATCGGCCTTTCAACGTCGCTATAGGTTCAAATCCGTCGCTTTTGAAATATGATCATTTCGTGGCAGGCCGGGGTGCCTCCCGCTGGATCAATCCGTCCGCCAGACGGCGTCGTTCATCGACCGACAGGGTGGCTACAAAATCGATCGCCTTCTGCTCGGTGGCGGCCCGCACCGCATATTCGGCCTCGCGGGCGCGTTTCAGCGCATCGGCCAGCGCCACACCGTCGAGATCCGGCTTGCCCATCAGGGCGGCGGCCTCGACACGCGCTTGGCGCGCTTCAAGTCCGGTGGAGCGCACATCACGGCGCGCATTGTTCAGGGCCTTCTGAAACTCACCGCGCAATTTTGATGGAAGCTGCTCGCCCGCCAGCGGCAGACGCGAAGGCGGGACCGTGGCATTGTCATAAAGATAGAAAAAACCCGCACCAGCGAGGGCGCAGATCAGGAAGGTGTTGAGCACCAGAAGGCCGATGGCCAGCCGCTTGAAACCGTGTTCCGTCATCGTATCTCCTGAGCAATCTCGCCTTCGGTCATGATATTGCCAAACGCCGTCGCGGTATCAGTCATCGGGATCTGGGTGGGCGGTGCAACTATTGCAACCGCCAGCGCACCGGTCAGGCCACCCGCAAGGCCGACGCCGAGAAGCCCCGCGCCGACCAGCCAGCGATGCAGCCTGCGGCGCAGTGTGACGCGCTTGTCTGCCGATTGCAGGATGCGGCCCGTCAGGGCGGCGGACGGAGACGGTGGGGCTGACAGGGCGAGAAACGCATCCAGGCGGGAAGCCTCCTCCACCATGGCGCGACCGGCTTCGGTTGCGGCAAAAATCTCAGCCGCACCGCGCCGGTCTTCGGGCCAGCGTTTGCGATCGCCGCCATAGGCTTCAACGAGCACGCGAAACCGCTCTGCATCCATGCCTTGCTTGCTGTCGTCACTCATTCCCATCTCCGTTCAGCGTCTTCTGCAACGAACGTCGTCCACGCGCCAAAAGGCTTTCCAGCGCATCGACGCTGATCTGCATCACACTGGCTGCCTCCAGGTTCGACATGTCCTGGTAGTAAACCAGGACGATTGCTTCCCGTTGCCGGGGGGCGAGCGCCTGCAAGGCCGCATTGACCCGCTGGCTATCTGCTTCTCCTCCTGTCAGTCCGGCATCCGGCAGAGGCGCGTCGTCCATCCGATCCGGCGGCTCGGCCATCAGCACGTCACGCCGCTTGCGCAGCCGGTCGTAGCAAAGGTTGATTGCCACGCGGTGCGCCCAGGTATCGAAGCGGGCACGGCCTTGTCGCCAACCTCCCGCATGTTTCCAGATGCGCAGAAAGGTTTCCTGCGCCACATCCTCCGCCTCCGCCGGGTCAGCGAGCATGCGATTGGCAAGCGCCAGAAATCGCGGCAGCTTGCGCGCCACCATGGTCCGCATCGCAGCCTGATCGCCCGCCGCAACTTGCTTGACCAGTTCTTCATCGGGATCGTCGGTCATGTCCTTTTCACCGCAACCCATCCACCGCAACCCCGGCAGCTCCGCAGACACGGTTGCTCTGTTTTGCCTCATTGGAGGTCAAAATGCGCAAGGACCTGGGAAGCATCAAGGTGAGGTGGATCAAATTTTCTCCCGAAGATGAGATGAGACAGCTAGGCCATTGGATCTTCAACGCGGGGAGGCTGGAATTCCGTCGCTCATTCGGGGATTTTTTTGGCGAATATCCGGCGCTTGGCCCGGCGTCCAGGGCTGCTGCCCCGGGAATGCGGGCCGGGTTTTCGCCCGGCCCGCCGATCATCAACGCTTCTTGACGAATTCCGTCCGCAGCACCAGTCCCTTGATCGCGTCGTGACGGCAATCGATCTCTTCCGGGTTGTCCGTGAGGCGGATCGATTTGATGACGGTGCCCTGTTTCAGGGTCTGGCCAGCGCCCTTGACCTTCAGATCCTTGATGAGGGTGACGGAATCGCCATCCTGCAAGATGTTGCCGGACGCATCACGGACCTCCGATGCCTGAGCGGCAGCGGCTGCCACTTCGGAGGCGGGGCGCCATTCGCCGGTCGCTTCATCATAAATATAATCGTCGTTATCGCCAGCCACGGACCCTGCTCCTGAAGTGAATGTTATCTGATCTTCGTCGCTTACAGGAGCAAGGCCCGGTGTTGCAACGAGAACATCCGTTAATTCGAACATGAGGAACGGTTTCGGCCGCTACAGCGATGGCTTTTCCATGCGCAGATTGTTGTCTCTTGTCAAAAAGGCGCGGACGAAGGATAAGCGAGGCAGGCAGACATGCCTCCGGCGAACCCTGTGACGGGAGGGCAGTGTCCCCGGAAATCCAACCATAGAAGGCGTTCGGGCTCGTGTCGATCTGGCGAAACCTCATGCGATCCGTTGACTGTCGATCCGACCAACCTTTCAAGGAGCTAAAATACGATGGTCCAACAAAAAGGCGCCCTCTCGGCGGTTGCCAAACTCTGGCTGATCCTGCTGGGTACGGTGCTCGTTCTCGCCGGTTTATTTCTTGCCATCGGCGGCTACCGACTGATAACGCTCGGCGGTAGTTGGTATTTCATCATCACCGGTATTGCCGTGGTCCTGTCCGGCCTGCTGGTTTTGATGCGGCGCCCTCTCGGCGCAGTTTTGTTCGTCATCGTCACGCTGTTGACCGCCGTCTGGGCGATCTGGGATGCCGGTCTTGATTTCTGGCCGCTGATCTCGCGCCTATTGGCCTTCGGCATCGGCTCCACCGTGGTGCTGCTTTCGCTGCCGCTTCTGCGCAAGGCGCGCGGCCTGGCACCCGGCTACGCCGGTTCACTCACGCTTGCGGCAGTTCTGGCCTTGGCGTCCGCAGGCGGTGTGGCCGGCATGTTCATGCCCCATCCTTCTGTGCCGTTTACCGGCACTCCGATTGCCCGTGTGCCGGTCGATCCGGCAAGCGAACAGAAGAACTGGGAACATTACGGCAATACATCAGGCGGGAGCCGCTTTGCCGCGCTCGACCAAATCAATGTCGATAATGTCAAAGCTCTGACGGTCGCCTGGACCTATCATACCGGTGATACCCCGATCAGCCCCGGCAATAATGGCGCGGAAGATCAGGAAACCCCGTTGCAGGTCGGCGAGAAGCTGTTCCTGTGCACCCCCCATAACAACGTCATCGCCGTCGATATCGATAGCGGCAAGCAGTTGTGGAAGGCCGAGATCAACGCCAAGTCGTCGGTGTGGATGCGGTGCCGAGGTCTTGCCTATTTCGATGCGACCCGTCCGCTGGATCAGCCAACGGTTCCAGGCTCCACACCTGTCTCTGCGGTGACTGTTGCACCGGGTGCGCTTTGCGAACGCCGCATCCTGATGAACACGATCCAGGCTCAGTTGATTGCACTCGATGCGGATACCGGCGCGTTTTGCCCTGATTTCGGCACCAATGGCCGCGTCGACCTGAAGATCGGCATGGGCGATGCGCCCGATCCGCAATATGTTCTGACATCGGCACCCACGCTTGCCGGAACCACTGTCGTGGTCGGCGGCCGTATTGCTGACAACGTCCAGGTCGATATGCCGGGCGGCGTCATGCGCGGTTTCGACGCTGTCACCGGTGAATTGCGCTGGGCGTTTGATCCCGGCAATCCTGAGATCACCAAGCTGCCGCCTCCGGGCCAGACCTATACGCGCTCGACGCCGAATGTCTGGGCCGCGATGTCGTACGATCCGGCCTCCAATACGGTGTTCATGCCGGTTGGTAGCCCCTCGGTTGACCTTTACGGCAAGACACGCACAGCACTCGATCATAAATACGGCGCATCCATGCTGGCACTCGATGCCACCACGGGCCGTGAAAAATGGGTCTACCAAACGGTCCATAACGACCTCTGGGATTTCGACGTGCCGATGCAGCCGTCCTTCATCGATTTCCCGAAGGCGGATGGCTCCAAGGTTCCGGCCCTGGTTTTCGGCACCAAGGCCGGTCAGCTTTACGTTCTCGACCGGCAAACCGGCCAACCGCTGACGGAGGTCAAGGATATCCCGGTCAAGCCGGCCAATATTCCGAACGAGCCTTACTCTCTCACCCAGCCGCTTTCGGTCGGCATGCCGCAAATCGGTACCGGTCCCTTTACCGAGTCCGACATGTGGGGTGCCACGCCATTTGACCAGCTGATGTGCCGTATCGCCTTCAAATCCATGCGCTATGAAGGCCTCTATACCGCGCCCGGCACCGATACCTCGCTGGCCTTCCCTGGCTCGCTCGGTGGCATGAACTGGGGCGGTCTTTCCACCGATCCGGTCCATAACCTGATTTTCGTCAACGACATGCGTGTTGGTCTTTGGGTGAAGATGCAGGAAGCGGCACCCACGACCAAGACGTCAAATGGCGGCGAAAGCGTCAATACCGGCATGGGCCTCGTGCCGATGAAGGGAACACCCTATGCGGTTCTCAAGGATCGCTTCCTGTCCGCCGCAGGCATTCCCTGCCAGAAGCCGCCGTTTGGTACGCTGACAGCGGTGGATATGAAAACCCAGAAGATCGTCTGGCAGGTGCCGGTTGGCACTGTGATGGACCAGGGGCCGCTTGGCATCAAGATGGGCCTGCCCATTCCGATTGGCATGCCGACGCTCGGCGGCACGCTTGCCACGCAGGGTGGTCTGGTCTTCATCGCTGGCACCCAGGACTATTATCTGCGTGCCTATAGTGCAGCGACTGGTGAAGAAGTCTGGAAAGCCCGGTTGCCGGTCGGCAGCCAAGGTGGCCCGATGACCTTCAAATCGCCCAAGACCGGCAAGCAATATGTGGTGATCTCGGCAGGCGGCGCGCGCCAGTCTAGCGATCGTGGCGACTACGTCATCGCTTACGCCTTGCCGAACTGAAAATAATCCAATGACAGGAAACCGCCCGGAGGCAACTCCGGGCGGTTTTTATCTTCCTACCGCCTTGGGTCTCGATGCCTTCTGGGCTCTCTCCAAATTTGGAAAGAGATCAGACACTCGGATTGCCCGGCACGCTATGAAGAATCATCGCGGCGGCACCAAACGCGACGGCATCGACCGCTGAGATTTGCGGGATGAGGATATCAGGTTGAATGACCCGTGCTCCATCGAACGGATTCGATGTTGAGAAATCAAGCCATGGCGCTAGCTTTTCCCTTACCAGTCTGGGCAGTGTTCCGCCGATATATAGTGCCGATGGCGCAAGAACGGCTGTCACCATAAAGGCGAGCGTGGCTAATTCCGGCCCGGCTCTTCTCAGCCACGCATCAAGAACTGTCGGGTTTGCTTGCAGATATGCTGTCCATTGGTCGGAAGACCGGCCTTTCGGTATGTTTCCCTGATGCTCTTTGCACCAGGCTGCCAAGTCGTCAAAAGAGGGGCGCGATAATCCGCGCGCGCGTAGCGCACCCACTTCGCCGGCATTTCCCAGATTGCCGCGATAAAGCTCCTTGCCAATGATGATGCCGCTGCCAATGCCCTCGGAGAGGTACAGATACGCAAAATTATCGTGTTCGCTGGCATTGCCCAAGGCAAGTTCGCCCATGGCCGCAGCATTGGCATCGTTTTCAATCATCACCGGACAGTCAAGTGTCTCGCGCAGGGTCGAGGCCAGATCCGAGCCTGCCCAGGAAACGACTTCCTCCGCGAGATCGAGGAAGGCAGTGCCGTGACGGAAACGGGTTGGCATGGCCACAGCGGCGCCGATCAGCAGGCCTTCATCAATGCCGTTTGATGTCAGCAAGTCGGTCTTGAGCGATTTGATCGCCGTCTGAATGTCGGAAAATCTGTCGTAAGGCCCTTCAAGCTGCTGTTCGCCAATCCGGTTGCCGCAAAAATCGAGCAGCGTCACTGTCAGCGAATAGCTGTTTGCATGCACCCCAAGCGTATATCCGATGTTTCCGGCGAGCATGAGGTCGATGTGAGGCGCGCCGCGCTGGCTTTGCCGTCTGGCTCCCTGGATAACGATGCCGCGCGCGATCAAGTCACGGGTCATCATGCTGACGGCAGCCTGGGTCACGCCGCACAATTCCGCGAGTTCTGCACGCGACGCAATGCCGTTTCGCCGCAAGTGTTTCAGCACCGCCGCTTGCGTGGTGCCGATGCCGTGCAAAGGCCGTTGTCTTGTCAGCACCGGATTCGGTCCCTCTCCATCACTGATCCGGCGATGTCATAAATCAGTTACTTAAGCAAGTTAATTAAATAATCCTCACCAACTGGATCAATAGCCATGACCAAATGCCTCGCCCTTCTCGCCACCGTGGCGATTTCTGCGCTTGCCACCGGATGGGCGCATGCAGAAGACATCAAGATCAAGCTTTCGACGCTGGCCGATAAGACCGCTCCGGCGCGCATCACCAATATCGAAGCCGCCGCAGACATCATGAACAAACAGTTCAAGGCGGCGGGCGTCGATAAACATATTGTCATCGAAGCCAATAACAGCACCGTCAAAGGCTGGGACGACCTCGCCCTCGATACGCTGAAGGCATTTGCAGTCGGTCAGGGGCCGGACATCTATGTCGTTCCGCATGAATGGATCAGCAAATTCGCTGAGGATGGCGACGCGCTGCCGATGGACGAGCGGATCGCCGCTGCCCCTTGGGTCTATGGCGACATCCTGCCGGTGCTGTGGAAGGCCGCCAAGGGTAATGATGGCAAGATTTACGGCATACCGCAGGATGCCGAGATCCGTATGTTCTTCTATAACAAGGACATGCTGCGCAAGATCGGCAAGGATGAGGCCTTTATCGAAGGCTTGCCCGCCAAGGTCGAAGCAGGCGAATTCACGCTCGATGATCTGACGGCGCTCTCCAAGGAAGTGGTCGATGCGAAAGCAGCCCAATACGGCATGTTGCATCGCCCCAATGTCGGCATCGATTATCTGATGGTCTTCCAGTCCTATGGCGTCAAATTCCTGGATGAGAAAACCGGCAAGCTGGTGTTTCCGAAAGCGGAAATGACCAAGGCTCTCGGCTGGTACGAGCGCAATGCCAAGCAAGGCGTCACCCCTGTCGATAACACAGCAATGAGCTGGGATGCGATCCAGGGCGCCTTCAAGCAGGAGAAGGCTTTCATCTTCCATCAGGGCGTCTGGGCGGTTGCCTGGCAGCTCGGCGAGATGAACGGTGCGACCTGGCCGACGGATCGCGACGGCTATTTCCACAAAATCGGCTGGATTCCTGCCCCGGCTGCAGAAAAGGGCGGCAAGCCCGCCAATCTTTCCCATCCGCTGCTTTATACCGTCAATGCCAAGAGCAAGAATGCGGAGATTGCCGCTGATCTCGTAGCACTTGCGACATTGCCGTATTTCAACAACCAGCACGCGGTCACATCCTACCATACCGCAATTAGCAACGCCCAGACGGCAATGCCGAAATACAAGGACAATTGGGTTCTGTCGGCGGCATCGCCGATGATGGCTCATGCCGGGTTCGTGCCGAACCACACTCAGTTCGGCAGCTACAACAAGATCCTGTTCAGTGGCTTGCAGGCCGTGGAGACCGGAAAGATGAAGGCGGCCGATGCCGTTGAGTTCATCGCCGACGAACTTGAGACGCAATTCGGCTCGGACGTTGAAATCCGCGATACCGCCAGCAACTAAACTCGGCCCTGCTGCGTGCCGCCCGACTCTTCATCGGGCGGCACCTTTCATTCTCATTGGTAGTCCATAATGTCCCAATTCCAGCTTCGAGCGCATCGACCGGCCCGGCCAATTCTTTACCTCGCGCCGGCAATCGCGCTGCTTGCCGTGTTTTTTCTGGCGCCGATCTTGGTCAATGCGGTGATCGCCTTTACGGACATGGGGTCGAACCTTCGGGTTGGCCATTTCACGGTGCAAAACTTCGAACGGATCGTCCAGCGTGATGCGCGGATCCCGATGGTGTTGCTGACGACGCTAATCTACGTTTCCGCGACCCTTTTCATCTTCAATGTTGGTCTCGGCGCGCTTTTGGCGATGACCTCGACCGCGATCCCCGATCGGCTGGGTAATTTCTTTCGTGGGCTGTGGCTTTTGCCGCGCATGAGCCCGGCTGTGCTCTATGGGATCTTGTGGATCTGGATCGCCGATCCAACGCCCTTGGGACTGCTCAACCAGGTGACCGGCGCATTTGGCCTGCCACCGGTCAACCTGCGCAATGATTTTCCGCTGCTGCTGGTCATTCTGGCAAACGGCGTTGTCGGGGCTTCTTTTGCGATGGTCATTCTGACCTCGTCTATCCGCTCCATCCCTTCGCATCTCGCCCATGCGGCGCGTGTCGATGGCGCCAGCGAGTGGGGCGTTCTGCGTCATGTCGTGGTGCCAGCGCTGTCGCAACCGATCCGCTTCATCACCATCTACCAGGCACTCTCCCTGATGACGACCTACGAATATATCCTGCTGATCACCGGTGGCGGCCCGCTCTACGATTCCACACCCTACGCGCTCTATATCTACCGGCGCGCGTTCGAAAGCGGCGCCTATGCCTATGGTGCGGCGCTGGCACTCGGCCTGATGGTCATCGGCATTGCCGTGACCTTGGTGCAATGGCGTGTCTCCAACATGCGCTCCACCTTTGCCGCTCCAAAGATTGAGGTGTTGTGATGTCGATGCTCCAGGCCGATAACGTTCCGTTAACCGATTGGACCCGCCTCGAACGCCGGGGCATTGTCAATCGTGCTGGCTTCCTGTCGGCGCTTATCCTCTTCCTGACGATTGTCTCTATTCCCATTCTCCTGCCTTATCTCTGGCTTTTGGTGAAATCGCTCACCTCGTCCGATGGCGCTGTTAGCCGGCTGGTTCTTTGGCACAGTACGGCCATCGCCGGGGTCGGTTATCTCGGTGCAATCGGATTGGCGTTGTTGGCAGATCGGCTGCGTAGGCCCGCCGTCAGCTGGGCTGTGCTTGCCATGGTGATCGTCATTCTGTCGGCTATTTTCCTCATCCCGCATCTGAGTTTCGACAATTACCGCTTTCTGTGGAACCCTGACATTGCCAAAATCGGCACCAATCGCATGGACCTGATGCCATCGATCTGGTCGGCGCTTGGCACGTCGCTGGTGTTTGCGATTTCCCAGACGGCAATTGTCACACTGGTCGCCACCCCAGCCGCCTATGCGCTGTCGCGGTTTGCTTTCGCGGGCCGTGAAAACATTCTGCGCGGTCTGCTTCTGCTGCACGCCTTTCCGGCGCTGGCGCTCACCGTCGCGATCTTCATCCAGCTTTACTATATGGGCCTGCTCAACAATTTGGTGGGTGTCGTGCTGGTGTTGAGTGCGCTGGAACTGCCGTTTGCGATCTTCGTCCTCAAAGGGTTCTTTGATGGCGTGCCATGGGACATCGAGATGAGCGCCGTGACGGATGGTGCAACGCGCTTCCAGGCCTTTCGCATGGTGATCCTGCCACAGATCCGCAGCGGCCTGATTGCTGTTGCCACATTTACCTTTCTGCGTGGCTGGGAGGAATATGTCTTCGTCCAGACGCTGCTGATCGAAAAGAACCAGATGACGATGAGCCTCTACCTGTTCTTCGTCGCCCAGGACCATATGGGGGCGGATTACGGCATGATTGCTGCCGTCGGCATCGTCTATCTGTTGCCCGTCCTGGTCCTCTACATCTTCACGCAGAAGTACATCACGCAAATGAGCTTCGGCGGGATCAAAGGATAACCGACATGGCCAAGATCACTCTCGACAATATCACCAAAAGCTGGGGCGAAACCCAGGTCCTGAAACCGATGAGCCTGACGATCGAGGATGGCGAACTCGTCGCTATTCTCGGGCCGTCTGGCTGCGGAAAATCGACCACGCTGTTTCTGCTCGCCGGTCTCTATGCGCCGACGTCTGGTCAGATCGGTTTCGACGGGCACAATGTCAACCGCGTCGACGCGCGCGACCGCAATGTCGGCATCGTCTTTCAGTCCTACGCGCTCTATCCGAACCTGACGGTGCGCGACAATATCGCCTTTCCGCTTCGCTTCAAAACCATGCGCAAGGACGAGATTGCCAGACGTGTCGAAGAGGCGGCCAATCTGGTGCAGATCAGCGCGCTGCTTGACCGCCGTCCCTCGCAGCTTTCCGGCGGCCAGCAGCAGCGTGTCGCCTTGGCGCGGGCGCTGGTGAAGGAACCGAATATCCTTTTGCTCGATGAGCCGCTTTCCAATCTCGATGCCACCCTGCGCATCACCATGCGGGCTGAGTTGAAAAGCATACAGAAGCGGCTCGGTTTCACCACGCTGATCGTCACCCATGATCAGATCGAGGCGATCACCATGGCCGACCGGATCATCTGCATGAACAATGGCGAGATCGCCCAGGTTGGTACGCCGGATGATCTCTATCGCCGCCCGAGCAATCTGTTCGTGGCAGGCTTTATCGGTACGCCGCCGATGAACCTTCTCAAGGGCCATGCCAATGGGTGTCAAGTGCGTATCGGCGAAGCATCCGTCGCCCTGACTGGAGAGCGTGAGGGAGAGGTGACGCTCGGTCTGCGGCCTGAAGACATCACGCTTGTTTCCCACGCAGATGCACCGCTCAGTGGGGAGATTATCAGCGTGGAGCCGATGGGCCGCGAAGTGTTCTACATGATCGACACGCCCGCTGGCGTCATCCATGCGCTGGAATATGGAGAAGCCGTACGCCATGCACCCGGCGCCAGGGTTGGTATTGCCTGCAAGCCGGAACACACGCTGTTGTTCGACGCCTCCGGCAACCGCATTGTTGATCTCCACGCCAAGCTTTTGCAACATTCCGATAGGCTCGTGAAAACGTTAGAACCAGCAAACTGACAGGATTTTTCAATGACCAAGATCGTATCCCATCGCGGGGCCAACCAGTTTGCGCCGGAAAATACCTTCGCAGCTGCCGACCTCGCCCTTCAGCAGGGCGCCGATTACATCGAGCTTGATGTGCGAGAGAGTGCGGACGGTGTGCTCTACGTCTTTCACGATGAAACCTTGGACCGCACCTCCAATGGCACCGGCCCCATCGGCCATGCGACATCGGAGGAAATCGATGCGCTGGACGCCGGAAGCTGGTTCTCCCCAGCCTTCAAAGGTGCTGCCGTGCCCAGGCTCGACGCCTATCTCCAGCATCTGCGTGGCCGCGCCGGTGTCTATATCGAGCTGAAATATTGCGATCCGGCCAAAGTGGTCGCACTGGTGCGAAGCCTTGGCATGGTGGGCGATACATTCTATTTTTCATTTTCCGAAGACATGCGCCGCGATCTGCAATTGATTGCGCCGGAATTCCGTAAGATGATGACGCTTGATATTGCCAAGTCGCCGTCTCTGGTCGGTGCGGTGCATCACGCCACGATCATCGAGATGACTGTTGAACACATGCGTCGGCCAGGTTTACTCGAAGCGTGCCGCAAAGCCGGGCTTGAGGTGATGATCTATTACGGAGGGGACGACATGGCCATTCACCGCGAAATCGCCAAAGCCGGTGTCGATTACATCAATCTCGACCGTCCGGATCTGTTTAATGCTGCCCGTTGCGACCATGTGGAAGCCGCCGCCTGATGCAGATCGCAGTTGTCGCCGATGTCCATCTGCATGATCTGTACGGCGGGTATGGCATGGTGGAGGAGGGCGGCGGACTTGCCCTTCGCACGCTGGCGGACACCATGGCGTCCACCCGCGTGTTCAATGAGAGCCATGCCGCCTTTCTTGCCGTGTTGGACGATATCGTCCGGCGCGGTATCCGTGATGTCGTACTTCTTGGCGATTATTCCGATGATGGCCAGATTGGCGCGGTTGCAGCCGTCAAACGGATTCTTTCCGACTACGAAGACAGACATGGCCTGCGGTTTTTCGCCACCTTCGGCAATCATGATTGCTACGGACCAGCGCCGCGTCATCTCGCCAAGCTGCTGACACAGGCCGATGGGCTGGAACCGCTAATGGTGACGAGTGATGATCGTTCGCCTGCACCCGCAATCGTCTGCCTTGGGATGCGTGGCATGTCGACAGCTGAGGCCGTGGCGGCCATGGCACCCTACGGCGTCACGCGTCCCGAGACCATTCTCCATTGGGAGACGCCTCATGACGGTCTGGCGGACCTTGCACTCCGACATTTGTCTAGCGGCGACGACCTGAACTGTGACGCCTCTTATCTTGTCGAGCCGCAGGAAGGGCTCTGGCTTTTGATGCTGGACGCCAATGTTTTCCAAAAGACCGGCGATGGCTGGAAGGTCAGGGCCGATGCCGCCTGGGATCATGTGCTGGCAGAACGCCCCTATCTGCTGGCCTGGATCAAGCAGGTGGCTGATCGCGCCAACCGTTTGGGCAAGACCTTGCTGGCCTTTTCTCACTACCCGGCCTTGCCCTTGGCATTGACAGGAGAAGGCAGCGACGTGCGGGCGGCGAGTACGCCGGACTGGTCGAAGCGCATGCCATCGCCGGAAACCAGCCGCCGCCTTGCCTGCGCTGGGATTCGATGGCATTTCAGCGGCCACATGCATGTCGCCGGGCGGGTTGAACTGGATGGTCTCGTCAACATCGCCGTCCCTTCGCCCGTCGCCTATCCTGGAGGCTACGTTGTCGTCACTGCCAAAGCCAAGCAGATTGACATCGAGACCGTTCAGATGAACGTGGTCAACGGTTTCGATATTGCGTTCCCCGCCTATCAAGTGCAGTCCGGCGGTAACAATCGCACCTGGTTTCCCAAACTGCTTTCCTGTGCGACCTATGCAGAGTTTCTGCGGGCCCATTTGCAAAATCTGATCGAAACGAAACATATTCCCGATGATTGGTCGCCTGAGCTTCTGGCATATCTCGACGAGACGATGGGGCATCTATTCTGTGAGGATAGCCGTTTGGCGGGGCTTACGGTCGGATACTCGGACGTTATGTCCCAGCCGTTTCGGCAGATGGTCGAGGATTACTACCTGTTGCGGGCTGCCGGACGAAATGCCTTGGGAGAGATTCCGGCAGAGAGGGTGGTGTTCTACCGGGATCTCGCCACGCACCTAAGATCACAAGATCGCGTAGGGACGGGAGTGTCGCGAGATGTTGCCAGGTTTTTGGAATTATTCGCCGCTTGCACAGATTTTGATGGTTGGCTGAATGATTGATTGCATCGTCCACAAGAAAAATCAGATCATGGCCGGTTCACGCTGAACTTGACCGACCTCAGCCGCCGAGGCCATTTCCTCCCGACATTTCCCTTCGATCGGGATGACCAGGAGGAAACCATGCCATGTGAATCATTGGCGGCTGGGCCTGGACGACCTGAAAACCGAGCCGCTGGTAAATCGGAAAACCGTTCGAACCGAAGACCGGCGTTGAAAGCGTCAACGGAATGTTGCCTTTTATGGCTGCCGCCTGCAATCCTCTGATGACATTGGAGCCTATTCCGCTACCTCGGGCTTGCTTTAAAACCTGCAACTCGGAAATCCGCCAATCTGCATATCCCAGGTCGATGATGGTGCGTCCGACTGAGGAACCAAGTCGCTCAATGATGAAGTCGAGATGATCGGGATAGACGCTTTCAACCCCGGCGCGCATGGTCTTGAATTGCTGCTCATAGAGATCACGAATGAAATCGGGTTTCCCTTCCGCCCATGCGAGCCATGGGCGGGTTTCGATAAACAGTTTGAAAATCAGATCCTGATCACTCGCCCGGACAAGGCGCAAATTCAAACCGTTTCCGAATGCGAAAGAGCCGGTAAAACCATTCATATATGTCTCATCCAACTCAACGCGACCATCAATTGAATGCAACTTCCAAACGGATGACGTCGGGCTGCGGGCTGAGGATACGCTCAATATACGCAAGCCCGATCTTATCCAGACTGCGATGCTCGATAGCGTAGTCTCCGCTTTGAATGTCAGGAAACGCGTTGTGCTGGACGCAGAGAAAAAGGCTGAAGGCCGTTCGCGCTGCTCCCGGTGCGGTGCTGGCTGGATATTCGACAACCTTGGCCAACACCGCGTTGATCACTGTCTCCTGCACGGTCAGTGTGAAATCGTCCCCGATATAGGGCGTGAATTTTGCTGCATCCAGAATGAGACCAATCATGGACGAACCGGGTAGAGGCCTTGAACGCAGAAAATGAAATTGATCGCCAGGTAAGGAGGCTTGGCGTCGATAGCAGCACCGGTACCAAATGGCTGCACCGTAACAGCTCCGCCTGTGATCGCATTGGTGGCAATGCTCTGAGCCGCCGTCGGCGCATTTCCGGAAATGGTAACGCTGCTACTATCGAGAGTGACTGGTGTCGTTGAAGCAGCGCCGTAGATCCTTGTGGCTGCCGTATTTCCACCAGAAAGGGCAGAGCCCGCCGTTGGCAACTGGGAAGTTCCCGCAGCTGGGCTTGCCTTCATGGTTGCAGTCTGCGTTCCTGTCTGCGCTGGTATATTCACCGTAGCATTGCCAGTGGGCGTAAAGACAGCCGCATGGGTATGGGCCGGAATTTGGGTTGAATTCAACGAAACGGTATCATTTCCGCCTTTGTTGCCGATCGCATAATTCGGGCTGGTGGGCGTACGTTGTCCATATCCGATGGGCATTTGACCGCGCAGGTCCGGCAGGTTGAAATAGGTTTGCTGGTCCCCGCCATAGAAATTTGAAACAAGTGAATAGACGGCATTGTATTGATTTATCGTTAGTTTTTGACCCCAGCACATGAGCCAGCCATCAGGTGCATAATTGAAGCCGACCGGCAAGATAGTCGCAAGAAACGCATCCATAATAATCCTCCACGGGGCTCGGGGCATTGCGAATCGACAACTGATTCGGGTTCATGAGGTCAAAACATATTTCTCAACCATAACTTAGTAAATTATATTGTTTCAATTTTTTGGGAAGGCCTGGCAGGGTAAATTTTAGATTTTTCATGATGCCTTCCTGTACTGATCGCTCTACCCAGGCGTTTAGAGCGAGGTGTTTTAGTCACAGTTGAAAGAAAACAATGGGTGACAGCGACGCTTTCCATCTGCGGATATTGTTATTCAACCATGGCTCGAATAATGCTCGAATGACGGGCGCCTTGTGGTGGGCGCTCGTTTCAAGGGCAGCGTATTTTCGGTCGGCAAAACGACACGATCGATTATCGATGCCTTGGGCGAGCAGGGGTTTAGAGAAGAATGCAATTCGGTAAATCGTTTCGTGTCGCGCATGTTCTGGCAGATACAAAGAAGTTGGCATGGACCCGGCTCAAGCGATCGGCTGGTGCCGCCTTTCGGGCTTTCATTGGTGTCCTCACCATCCTGATTACCGGCTTGAGTTTTGCGACAACAGCCAATGCCGCACTTTCAGCGTCATGCAGCCAAGTCAATTCAGACTTCAGTTCGCCACGCTATCTCACCAATACCGACAACTTTTCCCCTGATTACCAAAATTTGACCGCTGGCGAGTATATCTCCTGGAGCTTTTCGACCACTGGAACAGCAGCTGGCGGCACCTCATCAGCAATTGTGATATACAGCGACAACTATAATAATCTTCTTGTTAATGAGAGTAATCTTGGTGGAAATATTAATAAATCTGGCAATTTTACAGCCAGCGCTTCGGTAGATAATCTACAGATGATCCTTGATGTCACTCAAGATAACTCGGCTAGCCCTTCCAATTATAACACACTCACATTCAGCGCTGCCTGTTACGCAAGCGCGCCGACGTCTCCCGGTGCCCCGACAATCGGAACCGCCACACCTGGCAACAGCCAGGCCACGGTGTCCTTCACTGCCCCGGCCAGCGATGGCGGTGCGGCGATCACCAGCTATACTGTGACGGCAAGTCCGGGTGGCGCGACGGCAACCGGCTCGGCAAGCCCGATCACCGTGACGGGCCTGACCAACGGTACGGCCTATACATTCACAGTCACCGCCACCAACAGTGTTGGAACCGGTGCGGCTTCGGCAGCAACGAGCGCGGTCACGCCGACACCGCCAACCTTTACCTTTTCCCCTGCCTCAGGCGCGTTGACTGCGGCAACTGTGGGGACGGCCTATAGCCAGACAGTCACTGCTTCGGGCGGAACGTCGCCCTATACCTATGCTGTTTCATCAGGAACACTTCCTGCTGGCATGAGCCTAAACACATCGACCGGAGAGATCTCCGGCACGCCGACGACCGCCGGAAGCGCTAGCTTCACCATCTCAGCCACGGATGCCAATAGCGCGACGAGCTCGGCAAGTTATTCCCTCGCCGTGGCCGCAGGCCTTCCTGGTGCGCCAACGATTGGAACGGCTACAGCTGGAAACGGCCAGGCCACGGTGTCCTTCACCGCTCCGGTCAGCAATGGGGGTGCGGCGATCACCAGCTATACCGTGACGGCAAGTCCGGGTGGCGCGACGGCAACCGGCTCGGCAAGCCCGATCAATGTGACGGGCCTGACCAACGGTACAGCCTATACCTTCACTGTCACCGCGACCAACAGTGTCGGAACCGGGACGGCTTCGGCAGCAACGAGCTCGGTCACCCCGACAGCGCCAACCTTTACCTTCTCCCCCGCCTCAGGCGCGTTGACAGCAGCAACCGTTGGTACGGCCTATAGCGAGACGGTCACGGTTTCGGGCGGAACGTCGCCCTATACCTATGCGGTTACATCAGGGACACTTCCTGCTGGAATGAGCCTCAACACATCGACCGGGGCAATTTCCGGCACACCGACGACCGCTGCCAATACCAGCTTTACCATCACCGCTACCGATGCCAATAGCGCGACGGGATCGGCGAACTATTCGCTTGCCGTGGCAGCAGACATTCCAGGCGCGCCGACGATTGGGACGGCATCCGCCGGTGATAGCCAGGCGACCGTTTCGTTTACCGCCCCGGCCAGCGATGGTGGCGCGTCCATTACAAGCTATACCGTGACGGCAAGCCCGGGTGGAGCGACGGGAACCGGATCGGCAAGCCCGATCACCGTGACTGGCCTCACCAATGGCACGGCCTATACGTTTACCGTCACCGCGACCAACAGTGCTGGAACCGGGACGGCTTCAACGGCATCGAATTCGGTCACGCCGGGAGCATCACTCCAGGCTCCCATTGCTAACGCGGTCAGCGACACGGTCAGTGCGAACTCGTCGAATAACCCGATCACACTGAACATGACCGGCGGTGCGGCCTCGTCCGTTGCCATTGCCACGCCCGCGTCGCATGGTACGGCCTCGGCCTCCGGCACGTCGATCACCTATACGCCCACAGCGGGCTATTCCGGCTCCGACAGTTTTACCTACACTGCTACCAATGCCACCGGAACATCCTCGCCAGCCACGGTGACCATAACGGTAACGGCCCCGGCCTTCACCCTGTCACCAGCCTCCGGCACTTTGACAGCAGCAACCGTTGGTACGGCCTATAGCGAGACGGTCACCGCTTCGGGCGGAACATCGCCCTATACCTATGCTGTTACATCAGGGACGCTTCCTGCTGGCATGAGCCTCAACACATCGACCGGGGCGATTTCCGGCACACCAACGACCGCTGCCAATACCAGCTTCACCATTACCGCTACCGATGCCAATAGCGCGACGGGATCGGCGAGCTATTCGCTTGCCGTGGCAGCAGACGTTCCCGGCGCGCCGACAATTGGGACGGCGTCTGCCGGTGATGCCCAGGCGACCGTTTCGTTTACCGCCCCGGCCAGCGATGGTGGCGCGTCCATTACAAGCTATACCGTGACGGCAAGCCCGGGTGGAGCGACTGCAAGCGGATCGGCAAGCCCGATCACCGTGACTGGCCTCACCAATGGCACGGCCTATACGTTTACCGTGACAGCGACCAACAGTGCCGGAACCGGTTCGGCCTCGGTCGCTTCGAACTCGGTCACCCCGTCTGCCGTTCTCCAGGCCCCGGTTGCCAATGCCGTCTCCGAAACAGTTGCGGCCAATTCGTCGGCCAACGTGATCACTCTCAACATGACCGGCGGCACGGCCTCTTCCGTTGCGGTCGCTTCAGTGGCATCGCATGGAACGGCCTCGGCCTCCGGCACGTCGATCACCTATACGCCCACAGCTGGCTATTCCGGTTCCGACAGTTTTACCTATACTGCCACCAATGCCACCGGAACATCCTCGCCAGCTACCGTGACCATCACGGTTACGGCGCCAACCTTGGTCCTCTCGCCCTCGGCTGGTACCCTTGCAGCAGGCACGGTGGGTGCTGCCTACAGCCAAACCGTCGCAGTATCCGGTGGCGCAGAGCCGTATGATTACGAATTCCTGTCGGGATCTTTGCCAGCTGGCCTGTCCATAACGTCAAGTGGTGGCGCCTCTGCCAGGATTCTTTCCGGAACGCCGTCGGCTGCCGGAACGAGTAACTTCACGGTTAAAGTTACCGATGCATATGGTGCAACGATCACGGCCTCTTATTCCATCACCATCAATGCAGCAGCGCCGATCGCCAACGCGCTGACGGCAACGGTGACGGCAAACTCTTCGGATAACGTTCTGGCCCCCTCCATTACCGGCGGTGCTGCGACGGCGGTCACCATTGCCTCCTCGCCAAGCCATGGGGCAGCAACGGTATCCGGCACCAATTTTATCTATACGCCGACGGCTGGCTATTCCGGCTCCGACAGTTTTACCTACACCGCCACCAATGCCACCGGAACATCCTCGCCAGCCACGGTGATCATAACGGTGACGGCCCCGGCCTTCACCCTGTCACCAGCCTCCGGCACTTTGACAGCAGCAACTGTTGGAACTGCCTATACTGAGACAGTCACGGCTTCGGGCGGAACGTCGCCCTATACCTATGCTGTTACTTCAGGGACGCTTCCTGCTGGCACGAGCCTCAACACATCGACCGGGGTGATTTCCGGCACACCAACGACCGCTGCCAATACTAGCTTTACCATTACGGCCACCGATGCCAACGGCGCCTCGGGATCGGCAAGCTATTCGCTTGCCGTCACGGAGCCATCGGTAACGCTGAGCCTCTCTCCGTCGTCAGGGGCTCTCACCACAGCAACGGTGGGCACTGCCTATAGCCAGTCCGTCACGACAACGAGTGGTACCGCTCCTTATACCTACGCTGGAACCGGCCTGCCGGATGGCCTTGTCCTCGATACGAGTACCGGAACCATCAGCGGAACGCCGACGACGGCTGGAAGCTATGCTATCGCGGTGACGGTCACCGATAGCGCGTCACCCGCCAATCATGGCTCGGACAACTATACGCTGACGGTGAACACCGCCGCATCCATCGCCTTCTCGCCAGCTGGCGGAGCGCTGAAAGAAGCTATGGCGGGCGAGGCTTATAGCCAGCAGATATCTGCAACAGGGGGAACAGGATCGCTGATCTACAGCCTTTCCTCTGGAAGCCTGCCGAAAGGCATGGTGCTGAATATCTCGACCGGTGCGCTCAATGGACCGCTCGATGCGGGTACGGAAGGCGATTATTCCTTTGCCATCCAGGCCCGTGACAGCAATGGTACGACCGGCACTGCAAGCTATACCGTCAAAGTGACCACGCGCGCGGTGACCGTGGCGGATCATGTGGTCGACGTTCCCGCAGGCGCCACGCCGAATAATGTCTATCTCAACAAAGACGCTACCGGAGGTCCGTTTACCGAGGCCGATATTGTCTCCGTCGAGCCACCCGAGGCAGGGACGGCAACCCTTATTCAAGGTGAGCTTGCAGCCGTCTCGTCAGCTTCTCCTGTCGGCTGGTATTTGAAATTCACTCCGAATCCGGCCTATTCGGGCCAGGCCCGTATCGCCTATCGCCTTGCAAGTTCGCTTGGAAATTCCAACACGGGCACCGTCATCTACAACATCAACTATAATGCAGAGCAAGTCGCGACGGATATCGACAACCTCGTACACAGCTTTGTTCAGACCCGTCAAAACATGATCTCCTCCGCGATCAAGGTGCCGGGTCTGATGGAACGAGGCCGGATGGCCAGGGCGACGACCCCTGTGACAACCAGGATGTCTCCGTCTACGCAGGGAATGACGTTCGGTTTTTCCACCAGTCTTGCACAGATGGAATCTGCCCGTGACAGTGCCGACGGCGTTGCTGGCGGCTATTCCTCGCCATTCAACATCTGGATTGATGGTGCCGTTCTGGCTCATAACGACAAGGACACCAATGGCAGCAAGTGGGGCAGCTTTGCCATGATCAACATGGGGGCCGACTATCTGCTAACTGACAAGGCGCTGCTGGGTCTTTCGTTTCACTACGACCGGATGACGGACCCGACGGATGAGGACGCCATGCTGACCGGCAATGGCTGGCTGGCTGGCCCCTATACCTCTTTCGAAGTCACCAAAGGCGTGTTCTGGGATGCGAGCCTGCTGTATGGCGGGTCCTCAAACACCATCGATACCCAGCTCTGGGACGGCAATTTCGATACCCAGCGCTGGATGTTGGATACGTCCATCAAGGGAAAATGGTCTTTGGACGAAGCGACCGTGGTGACGCCGAAGCTAAGAGCGGTTTATTTTTCCGAAACCGTCGACGATTACGCCGTGAAAAACAGTTCGGGCGACACGATCGATCTCGACGGGTTTACCTCGGAGCAGTTCAGGGTGAGCCTCGGCGCTGAAATTGCCCGTTCCTTTACACTTGCAAGCGGCTCAACAATGACGCCAAAACTTGGTATCACCACCGGCTTTTCTGGCCTCGACGGGTCCGGTTTATTCGGATCGGTCACGGCTGGCGCGTCACTGCAAACCACTGAGGCTTGGGCGATTGAAGGCAGCCTTCTATTCAACATCGAAGGTGAGGGCGAAAAATCGGTCGGTGCGAAGGTTGGATTGTCGCGGAAGTTTTGACGCTAGTCGGAGAGGCAGAATTGTGAGCTGAGCCTGGCTGCGGATGGTCAGCCTCGGTTCACTATATGCTCTCTGGTCTGTTTTGAAACAGCATCGGTTGCAGGGTCAGGCATTAATTTACAGGCCGTAGAGAGCTGTTATTTGGCTGGCTCTGTGATCCTCTGAGATGACAGATGGGTGTCAGCACTTTTTACTAGAGTCCGTCAGGTTCAGATTGAACCAAACAGACTCTAGCCTCTCTTGTTTTCGTTTGTCTTTTCGGGAAAACCACATTCCACTTTCCTAAGGCAAACCCAAGGGAGTTGAGGTGAACTGACGGAGGTCAGCCATTCGCAGCAATGATAACTTTGAGTTGATTATTTTTGAAATATTCTTCTTATGGATGTAATTTATTGGCAATTGAGGAGGAGAGCGCCATGGATCACATGAAAGCATCTGCGGAGAGTACTGCGCCAAAAGGCACAGACACGGTCATCGTGCGCGCCGCAATCCATCCGGCCATCGGCATTGCCCGTATTGGTGATGCCAAAACCGAATATTTCATCGGTCCCGAAGTCACCGATGCGCCGCCTGAAAATGCACCGCCGCCATCATTTTACCGAGACAAGACGGGTGCCATCAAGCGGCAGGCCGCTCGGTTCCGTATCTATGGCTATAATGCTGCTGGCGACGTCGTGAGCGAACTGACCAGCGACAATGCCGATATCCATTGGACCGTGCATGTCGCCAATCGCAAAGCGCAATGGTACCAGTTCCAGTATGCTCTGGATATTCCAGAGGCAATCAATGCGCCTGACAATGCCTTTCCCCTGCGCAATCCCAAAGTCATGGATCGTTCGACACTCGCCATTGATCCCGGCCCCCGCAGTATTTCAGGCCGCGGTGTGTCTGGCCCGGCCTATGCTTTCGACACTGGCACCTTCAAGGCGGCAGCTGCCGAGCCGGTTGTCGTGCCATTGGGTGAACTGCGGACGGATGAGGAAGGACGGCTGATCTTCCTGGGTGGGCATGGTAAATCGGCCTCGCCAACCAATGCCCCGGTCTATGATCCGGATAACCCGCCAAGTTTTAACAATGCCAATGATTGGTATGACGATACGTCCGACGGCCCTGTGATGGCCGAGATTTCCATCAATGGTCAGTCGATCCCGGTCGAATCGGCCTGGGTGGTGGTCGCACCGCCGAATTACGCGCCCGATATCATCAGCTGGCGCACGATGTATGATCTGATGTGCGATGTGTCGGTTCAGGCGGGCTGGATGCCGATGCCGAGTGAACCGTCCTTCTCGACGGACATCCTGCCGATATTGCAGCGTCTCAGCAATCTGCAATGGGTCAACAAGGGCTTTGCCGCTTATTTTGGCAAAGGCTGCCCGCTGGATTTCAATAATCCCGATCTGCTTGCCAAGCTGTCGCAGAAACCGGCAGGATTGAGGGAGGGCGATGACCCCTATGGCGAGTTGCGCCGCACGCTTTTCAACAGCTTCCGCCCGTCCGCGCCTATTGTTGCCGAGCCTGTGCAATGGCCGCATGTGCAGCCTTGGATCTATGGCGACGCCTTCGGCAGTTTCTCGGAAACTGGCCCCGGCAACATGCTGACCATGACGGGTCTGCAAGAAGCCATTCTGCGCAAATGGGTGGAAGGCAGCTTCATTGACGACTGGCCGGAGGCAATAAAGCCGGTCTCGAAGATTGAAGAGGTCCCTCTTCCGGGGCAACCGCATATGCTGGATAAGGCCGCCTTGCATTATTGCCTTTCGGATACATTCCACCCGGGCTGCGAAATGACCTGGCCAATGCGCCACGCCAGCCTGTATTCTGCGCCCTTCCGCATCCGTCTGCGTCCAGCCGGTACTCCGGAGCCGGATTATGGAACGACCATGACGCCCATTCTGGTGGAAAAGGTCGGCGGGCCGCTCTACGATCAACCGCCGGGCGGCATTACCCGGTGGATGGCAATTCCCTGGCAGGGCGACACGGCCTTCTGCCGCTCGGGGTATGATCCTGAATTTGATCCTTATTTGCCAACGTTCTGGGCGGCGCGCGTGCCCAATCAGGTGCTGAGCGAGGAGGATTACAACAAGGTCATCGATGAAACTTTGCCGCGAGCGGAGCGTATTGCGGCCTATAGCCGCCGCGTCAACTGGCTGCGTGCGATCATGAACCATGATACGGCGCAGGTCATGATGGATATGATCGCCGAATTCGGGCAACTTGGCATTGTCGAGGCACGGCCGGGCGTAAAGGACGACCCTGACTTTCCCGAATATATCTATGTCGAGACATTGGCCGTCAGCAAACTCAAGCATGCAGCCGATCATGCGGTTCGCTTGCTTGCAGAGGCACCGCAGCCGCTGACCAAGCTGGAGAAGGCCGGTTGGGCAAGCCGCGAGCAACTCGAAGCATTTCGAGCTGTGCGTGTCCAAAAGCGTTAAAGACCAGACTCTCACAGACTCGCCGCAGGGCGACGGGGCTGTGTTTGATGTCGTTGTGGCAGGGGCGGGACCGGCAGGGGCCATTGCCGCCCGTCACCTCGCCCGAGCGGGCCGATCCGTGGTCATTCTCGACCGGCTGCGTTCTCATGCGCCCCGTCTGGGCGAAACATTGCCGGGGGCTGCGCAAAGGCTTTTGGTTCAGCAGGGGCTTGCCGATCTTGCCGTGCCCGGGCCGCAGCATGCACGGGTTGGCGGTGGGCTGACGGTCTGGGGCGATGAGCGTGTGGTGGCAAGCGATACTTTGCGTGATCCTTACGGGTCTGGGCTGCGCCTGGACCGCGCCCAATTCGATGCCGATCTTCGGCAGGCGAGCCTTGAAGCCAGTTGCTTCTGGTGGAAGGTGAATGTCAGTGACATTAAAAGGCAAGACGGGTTGTGGGTGATCGGGCTGGATGACGGCCGCATCCTCCGCGCTTCCTATATTATCGATGCGACGGGGCGCTCGGCGCGGATTGTCCGCCTGCTGGGTGTTGCGCAGCACCGCGGTACGGCGCTGGTCTCGCTGTATCAAGTCGCAAAGCCTCAGAAAAATGCTGATCTGGAGCGGACGCTGATTGAGGCCACGCCGGATGGCTGGATTTATGCGGGCCGGCTTGCCGATGGTTTTTGGGCTATTGGCTATCATACATTGCCCCAGCAGGCTGTGCGGCTGCGGCGATCTCCCGATTACCGGGTTGCCCTTTTTACGGAAACGCCCCATCTGACCTCCTGTCTGGGGGCTTTGGAATGGGTGGGGCCGTTCTTTGCCCGTGATGCCCGTAGTCTCAGCGCCATCACGCCATGCGGCGAGGGTTGGTGTGCTGTCGGGGATGCCGCGCTGGCCTTTGATCCGATTGCAGGTCAAGGCCTGTTCAATGCCCTGCGCACTGGAGTGGCCGCCGCAGAGGGCATTCTTGCTTCTCCAGCGGCGGGCTTATCAGCTTACGCGCAGGAGCTGTCGCGTGTCCGGGCAATCTATACAACCCGGCGGCAAAGCCTCTATCGCTCCGAAAGCCGTTGGCTGGACCGTGATTTCTGGAAAACCCAGCAAGATCAGGTGGCTGTACCCGTGGATGTGGGGCGCCAACACGCCGCCACATGAGAGCCGGTCAGCGGGGTCTCACTCCGCTTGAGACTTTGCAATCTGTTTGGGCGGCACATTTCCATTTCTCTCGACCCGATCACGGTGAAGGGCCGCACGGGCCAGCATCATCAGCGTGACGGGTGTTGTGACCGTGACGAGAATGCCGATCAGAATTTCATGGATCGCTAAGCGCGACGATGCAACTGAGAAAAAGATCATCGATCCAAGCATGATCCCGCCAACGCCCCAGCTGGTTCCAAGCGTGGGCGCGTGGATGCGTTCATAGAATGTTGGCAGCCGCAGAAATCCGATCGCGCCAATCAGCGCCAGCGTTGCGCCAGCCAGCAGGAAAAAGGCTACGCATATGGCGGCCCAAACGGGAATATCTGTTGCGGAATAGATCATTCGATCACCTCCCCACGCATCAGAAATTTACCCAGGGCAACGGAGGCGACAAATCCCAACATACCGATCACCAGGGCGGCTTCAAAATAAATTTGCCGGCCCGTGCCGACACCGAAAGTCACCAGGAGCAACATGGCATTGATGTAGAACGTGTCGAGACCGATGATCCGGTCCTGAGCGCGGGGTCCGATGAACATCCGCACTGACACGATGGCCATGGAGGCCACGAGCATCAATTGGGCGAGCGAGACGGCGCTGAAGAGAATAATTGCGCTCATGCGAATATCTCCAATAGCAGTTTTTCGTAGCGGTTCTTGATCATATCGCGCCAGATGGTTTCGTCTTTGATATCGAGCACATGAAGAAGCACGGAATTGTCGTTGGAATCATATTCAAGCCAGGCCGAACCCGGGGTGCTTGTCAGGATGACCGCCAGCACAGCCAGTGCGAACTGGCTTTTGATATCCAGTTGGACAATGACAAATCCCGGATCATGCTGCCGCGACCCGCTTCTGATGATGATGGCGGCGACGGCAATGTTCGACTTGGCAATGTCATAAAGCACGACAAGAAACAGCTTGGGGAGAAGATACCACTTTCTCAGGTGCGGCTTTTCAGGACGCAGCGACGCCATGGCCCAGCCTGCGAAGACAGCGACGAATATGCCCAGGATCAAATGGCCAAGGGTGAAACCATTGAGCAGCAGCCACATGACAACAAGTGACAGGGTCAGAACCGGATAGGGCAACATTACTCGCTCTCCTTTCCGGTGCTGGACAGGTTTTTGAAGCCGGGAATTTGCGTCGCATTGCGGACCGCATTGATGTAATTTGCCGGGTTGCTCAATGCGCGGATCGTCGTGTCCATATAGTGCATCGCTGGCCCGGCCTGGACAGTGAGAGCGAGCGTGAGCGCCAGCAGAAACATCACGGGAACGATTTCGATAACAAGGACACGCGGAACAGTGCCTTCGATCGAGCTCCAGAACGTGCGGATGCCAGCGCGCGTCATGGAAATCAGCGCGGCGATGCCCGACAGGATGACCAGCACGATCAGCGCCCAGATAGCCATGGTTGGCGGCGAACCGATGGCACCGGTGCCCATCATCGCCGACAGCATCGCGAATTTGGCGATGAAGCCGGACAGCGGCGGCAGGCCGGAGAGCAGTATTCCGCAGGCAGCAAAACAAATGCCAAGGATCGCCATGGTGCCGGGCATCGTGAC
Organism: Agrobacterium vitis; assembly: GCF_014926405.1. Classification (NCBI taxonomy): domain Bacteria; kingdom Pseudomonadati; phylum Pseudomonadota; class Alphaproteobacteria; order Hyphomicrobiales; family Rhizobiaceae; genus Gillisella; species Gillisella vitis. Next base: position 1,019,184 of record NZ_JACXXJ020000003.1, on the reverse strand, counting down.
GCCTTCTTCCTCATAGGGCGCCTGCTCATCCGCATCGCCATAGGCATCCATTGTCACGGCAAGGACATTGGCACCGGCATCCTGCCCCCGTTCGACAAGCTCGATCAACATGAAGAATGCGCTGATGGTCAGTGTCGAACTGACAAGATAAAGCAGAGCTCCTGAGGAGACAGCCCCGTCATTGATGCCGACCACCATCAAAAGCGTCCCCGAAGACACCAGAACCGAAAACCCCGCCAGCCGCCCAAGGGCCTGTGAGGCGAGGACACCAATCGTCCCGAAAACAAGCGTCGCCATGCCGCCATAGAGCAGCACGCCCGCGCCAAAGCCAGCTGACGGGCCTTCTGCGAACAACAGCATGGTCAGCCGCAGGATGACATAGATCCCGAGCTTGCTCATGATGGCGAAAATTCCGGCCACGGGAGCCGACGCTGCACTATAGGCCGTCGGCAGCCAGAAGCAGAGCGGCCACATGCCCGCCTTGATGAGGAAGACGACACCCAATATGCCAGCGCCTGCCTCCATCAACATGCGACGGTCCGGCTCCATTTCGGGAATGCGGGCCGCAAGATCAGCCATGTTGAGGGTGCCAGCCGTGCCGTAAATCAAGCTGACGCCGATCAGGAACAGTAGTGCTGCGACCAAGTTGACGGCAATGTAATGCAGCCCCGCCTTGACCCGAAGGGGGCCGGACCCATGCAGCAGGAGACCATAGGACGCGGCCAGCATCACCTCGAAAAACACGAAGAGATTGAAGAGGTCACCCGTCAGAAAAGCGCCGTTTACGCCCATCAGCAGCAGTTGGAACATGCTGTGAAAATGCGCGCCGACTGCGTGCCAGCGGGCAAAGGAAAACACCAGAGCCGGGATGGCGAGCAAGGCCGTCAGCAGCAGCATCAAGGCCGATAGACCATCCAGAACCAGCACGATGCCGAACGGCGCCGCCCAGTTGCCGACCAGATAGACATTCTCAAAACTGTTCGGCCCGCTCTCGATGCGAAACAGAATGATGGCGATGGCTGCCAGTGCGACTGCGGATGCAAGGCTGATCATCGCCTTGGTCAGTCTCTGCCGCTCATCGACAAGCAGAAGCACGGCACTGGCAACCAACGGCACCAGCACGGGCGCAATGATCAGATGGTGTGCCCAACCATTCATTTTGGTTCGTTCCTCCCATCGACATGGTCGCTTCCCGTCAGACCGCGCGAGGCCAGCAGCACCACCAGAAACAAGGCGGTGGTGGCAAAGCCGATGACGATAGCTGTGAGAACGAGAGCTTGCGGCACAGGGTCCGCCAGATGGCCAGCGCCGTCATCGCCAAGAATGGGTGGCACATTCGCCTTGACGCCGCCGACACCGAAGATGAACAAATTGACGGCATAGGACAGCAGCGAAAGCCCGACGATTACCTGATAGGTGCGAGGCCGCAGGATGAGCCAGACGCCGCAGCCGGTCATAACGCCGATGGCGATCGATAGAACAAGCTCCATCACCCTTCCTCCGATTTCGAGGCATCAATCATGCGCAGGCGATTGATGCGCAAGGACTGATGCGCGAGAGCGACGAGAATAAGAACCGTGGAGCCGACCACCAGGGCGAACACGCCGAGATCAAATAGCAGCGCCGTTGCCGCCGGGATCTTGCCGATCAACGGGAGATCGATATAGCGGGAATGCGAGGTGAGGAACGGATATCCCAGCAACCAGGCGCCGATGCCGGTGGCGACGGCGGTCAACAGGCCTGCACCCATCCAGCGCAGCGGCAGGATACGGATACGATCTTCCGCCCAGCGGGTGCCGCCCGCCAGATATTGCAGCAGAAACGCAATCGACAGCGTCAACCCCGCAGAAAAACCACCGCCCGGCAGGTCATGTCCACGCATGAACAGGTAAACCGACAACGTGACGATAACTGGAAACAGCCATTGCATGATGACCGAGGGGATCAGAAGATAATCGCGCACCGTATCGCCCGCTGACCGCTCTGGCCGCTCCTCATCGAAGCGGTTTTGCGCCTGCTGCTGTTCCGGCATGCCCATGCTGTCTTCGGCAGGGCGGAAGCGGCGCAAAAGCCCGTAGACTGTCAGTGCGACAACCCCGAGAACGGCAATCTCGCCCAGCGTATCGAAACCACGGAAATCCACCAGTATGACATTGACCACATTGCGGCCACCGCCCTGCGAATAGGCGTTTTCCAGGAAATAGCTGGCGATGGCATCGGGAACCGGCATGGTCATCACCGCATAGGCGGTGAACGACATGGCGACCCCGCAGAGAACTGCAAGGGCGAAATCCCGAAACCGGCGAAAGCGCGCGCTCAAGGTCATTGTTTCGCCAAGTCCTTCGGATCGCTTGGGAAGCCAGCGCAGGCCGAGAAGGATGAGGACTGTGGTGACGATTTCGACCAGCAATTGCGTGATGGCCAGATCGGGTGCCGAGAGCCAGACGAAGGTCAGGCAGACGATAAGACCGACGCCACCGAGCATCACCAATGATGCGAGACGGTGGTATTTCGCCAGATAGGCGGTACCGAGGGCAAGGCAGATGCCGATGGCCCAAAGGGCTGCAAACACCGGATCAGCGCCGGAATAGACAAGCGGGCGAACCTCGAAGCCTCTGATATAAAGAGGCAGCATTCCCGCCGCAAAACCCACTGTCACCAGCCAGCGAAGTTGTGGCTGTAGCTTGCGGGTGCCGAGGCGACGTTCGGCGATGCGCGCCCAGTGCCAGGACACTTCAACGATAACACGCTCGAAAATGCGCTGGCCTTTGAACCTGTGAAAAAACGGCGGACCATCGTGGCACCGGGCGAGATAGTCTTTCAACAGGAAATAGATCAGTCCGCCGCCGACAAGGGCGATCATGCTCATCACCAACGGCAGATTGACGCCATGCCAGATTGCCAGACTGTATTCCGGTGTGTCGGCCCTGAGAACACTGACGACGGCGACGTTAAGAAAGGGACCGATCGAGATTGCCGGGATGACGCCGACGATCAGGCAGGCCAGCACAAGAAACTCCACGGGAAACCGCATCCAGCGCGGTGGTTCGTGCGGACGGGCAACCGGGAGATCCTGAGGCGGCGGGCCAAAGAACACAGTGTGGATGAACCGCAGCGAATAGGCGACGCTGAAGGCACTGGCAAGCGTTGCGACATAGGGCAGGATGGTGTCCAGGATCGAATCCGCATGGGTTTCAACGGCTTCGGCAAAGAACATTTCCTTTGACAGAAAGCCGTTGAGAAGCGGAACGCCAGCCATCGCCGCGCTGGCAACGATAGCAAGCGTTGCGGTGAACGGCATGAACCGGAACAGCCCGCTCAACCGCCGCATGTCACGGGTTCCGGTCTCGTGATCGATGATCCCTGCTGCCATGAACAGCGATGCCTTGAAGGTCGCATGGTTCAGCATGTGGAAAATAGCCGCCACCGTTGCCAATGGACTTCCCAGGCTGAGCAATGTGGTGATCAGTCCGAGATGGCTGATGGTCGAATAGGCCAGCAGCCCTTTGAGATCCTGCTGGAACATCGCAAAATAGGCGCCGAGCAACAAGGTTGTGATCCCAGCCGCTCCGACAATCCAGAACCATTCATCGGTGCCTGATAGCACAGGCCAGAACCGCACCAGCAGAAACACCCCGGCTTTGACCATGGTTGCAGAATGGAGAAAGGCCGAAACCGGCGTTGGAGCGGCCATGGCGTTCGGTAGCCAGAAATGGAACGGAAACTGGGCGCTTTTCGTCAGCGCTCCAAGCAATATGAACACCAGGGCGGGGACATAAAGGGAATGTTCGCGAATGACATTGCCGGAGTCGAGAATGGTATCGAGGTCATAACTGCCGACGATATTGCCGAGCAGAATAAGGCCAATCAACAGGCAGAAACCGCCGATCCCGGTAATGGTCAGCGCCATTCGGGCGCCGTCGCGCGCATTGGGGTTGTTGTGCCAATAGCTGATCAGCAGAAAGGAAAATATGCTTGTCAGTTCCCAGAAGACCGACAGGAGAATGACATTGCCCGAAAGCACGATGCCAAGCATCGCGCCCATGAAGGCCAGCAGGAAGGAGAAGAACCGGGGAACCGGATCTTCTTCCGACATATAATAGCGGGCATACAGCACGACCAGAAAGCCGATGGCTGCGATCAGCATGGTGAAGATCCATGCCAGGCCATCCATTCGCAGGGTAAAATCCAGGCCAAGCTGCGGCAGCCATGGCATGTTGAACTTTACGACACCGCCATCGGCGACCGCCGGATAGAGGCTTGCCGTCAGCACCAGCGAAATGAGCATGACAATAGCAGCCGAGCCTGCCGGAAGGCGGCGAGACGGCGTATTCAGCAAAAAGACAGATAAGAGACTTCCGACGAAAGGCAGAAGCAAAAGAACAACGAGCAGAGACGGTCCAGCTGTTATCCCAACGCATTATTTCCTTTTGATTCGAGCCCGGATTGCATACGCAGCTCAATGGATTGGCATCTAGCGATCCGCGCTTTATTGCGCTATATGATGGATATCAATCAATATGGGTGATACTTGGCGATGGGTCAAGGAAACGAGTCCAAGTTTTTAACACCAGCGCTGTGTCGCGCGGCACGCGGCCTTCTGGATTGGACGCAACAGGACCTTGCCGAGCGAGCGGGTGTCTCGCGCAGTACCATCAAGGATTACGAAAACTGTCGTCACGATCTTCATCGTGCCAGCGCAGCCCAGTTGAGCCTTGCATTGGAAGCGGGAGGTGTCGTCTTCATTCACCTTGATGATGGCAAAGTTGGGCTATGCTCCAAATGATAATGACATTGATGCGGCCAGAAGGCTTTCTTTCCGGCGGAAGTTAGAATTATTGCCCAAGTTTCTGGCTGAAGTTTCGTTGTCCCGTCGTTTTGCGCAGTATATCTGCCCGGTTGCAGAACTGCGGATCTGCTTATTTTATAATCGCTCAACGTGCTTGACACATTTTTAGGCCACCCTTAACAATTTCTACCAAATGGTAAAAAAAGGGGTTCAGAATGGGTAAGCAGTTTTTGATGTCGCGTCGGTCCGTACTGGCGTCGGGCATGGCTCTGGGTGTCAGCGCCTTTGCGCCATCCTTGCGGGCGGCAGCGCCGATTAAGGTGGCGGGCATTCATGGTTCTCCGGTGGAAAATGCCTGGAACTCGGTGCTGCACAAGGCTTTGCAGGATGCCGCCAAGGAAGGCGTGATTGAATACGTGTTTTCCGAGGGTGTATCCGGCACGGATTATCCGCGCGCGATGCGCGAATATGCCGAGCAGAATGCCAAGTTGATCATTGGTGAAACTTTCCCCGTCGAAAAACAGGCACGCGAAGTGGCCGCCGATTATCCGCAGACGGCCTTTGTCATGGGCTCCAGCGGCAAGCTGTCCGGCGATAATTTCGGGGTTTTCGGCACCTGGAATTTTGACGGTGCCTATCTGGCCGGGATGCTGGCTGGCAAGATGACCAAGTCTAACATCGTCGGCTCTGTCGGTGCCATGCCTATCCCCGAAGTCAACATGCTGATCAATGCATTTGGCGCAGGCGTAAAGGCCGTCAATCCCAATGCCAAGCATCTTGTGACCTTCATCGGCACGTTCTTTGATCCGCCAAAAGCACGCGAAGCGGGCCTTGCCCAGATTGATGCAGGTGCTGACATCCTGTTTGGCGAACGCATTGGCACGGCAGATGCCGCCAAGGAACGCGGCATCAAATCCGTTGGCTCGTTGATCGATTACACCCCCCGTTATCCCAACACGGTATTTGCCAACGCGCTGTGGAACTTCCGCCCGATCCTCAATGCTGCTCTGGCCGATGTTGCAGCTGGCAAACCCACTGGGCGCGATTACACCGCCTATGGCCTGATGAAGGAAGGCGGCAGCGATATTGTTTTCGTCAAGGGTGTGGCTCCCGCTGATGCCGAAGCGGCCATGGAAGCCAAGCGCGCCGAGATCAAGGCGGGAACGTTTGAAGTGCCAAAAATCATGACCGAGCCAAAGTAAGCCAACCATGCAAGCTGATGCTACTGCTCTGGCCCAAGCAATCGCACGCGGTCGCTTGTCTGCCACCGAGGCAATGCAGGCCTCAATCTCTGCCACGGAGGCGCTCACTGATTTGGGTGCCATTGCCTATATCGATGCGGAAAAAGGCCTTGAAGCGGCGAGGGCAATCGATGCCCTGCCGCTTGATGCCAAGCCGCGCTCTGCCATGGCCTTTGCGGGTGTACCAACGCTTGCCAAGGATCTGGGCGGGCCGTTTGCGGGCTTTCCGGTGGTGGCGGGATCAAGGCTCATGGCGCGCCGTGGCGGGCTGGTTGATTCCGATCTGGCGGTGCGTTTTCGAGCTGAGGGCTTTTGCGTTTTCGGCCTGACCACCAGCCCGGAATTTGGCCTTTCTCTGGCAAGCGAGCCGCAGATTGGTCCTATCTGCCGTAATCCGCTGGATAGCACCCGCACCGCTGGCGGATCGTCCGGTGGTGCTGCGGCCGCTGTTGCGGCTGGCATTGTGGCCATTGCCCATGCCACCGATGCGGGCGGTTCCATCCGCGTGCCCGCCGCCTGCTGCGGCCTTGTTGGCCTGAAACCCAGCCGAGGTGCCATGCCCTCTGGCCCCAGCTTTGGCAATCATCTGGGCGGTATTGCCAGCGAGCTGGTGATTTCCCGATCCGTGCGCGACACGGCAACCAGCTTTTCCGTGCTCAGTGGCAATGTGAAAGGTCCATTCCCGCCATTTTCCCCCACGCCGCCAAAGGCTGGCCGCTTGCGCATCGGCATTCTCACCGACACGGGCGATCAATATGCCACCGACAGTGAGCGCTTGGTGGCCATTGATGAGGCAGGGCGGGCATTGGAAGCCGACGGTCACCAGCTCGTGCCTATTGCCTTTTCACAAATCGCCCAGCCAGCAGCGGCAAGCAACGATGCCTTTGTCAATATCGTCTGCGCCAATCTTGCCGAGACGTTTTCGAAATTCAACCTTGATACATCCAAGACGGAAACACTGACACAGGCGACCATTGAGCGCGGACTGGCACTGCCCACCGCCCATCTGTGGCGCAGCCTTAACGCCATGGTGCTTGTTAGCCGCGATCTCTGGCGGCTGTTCGATGATGTCGATTGTCTGTTGTGCCCGATGCTGTCATCGGCACCCTTGCCGATTGGCTCTTTCCCCAGTGATCATCGGGATACCGATCTGCATTTCGACCGCATGGCCCGCTTTGCGCCGCTCGCAGCCCTTGCCAATGCATCAGGATGCCCGGCCATCACCCTGCCATATGGAAGCGATGCCTCCGGCTTGCCGCTTCCGGTGCAAATGCTGGCTCCTATGGGCAGTGAGCCGCTGCTTTTACAACTGGCAACCCGCCTTGAGAGGGACCAGCGGTTCCAGCAGAGATTCCCCATTGCTGGATTGACGCAATGACGGTGCCCGTGCTCGACATTATCGGTGTCAGCAAACGGTTTGGCAGCAATCTTGCCAATGACGACATTTCTCTATCACTGGCGAAGGGCGAAATTCTGGCGCTGCTGGGTGAAAACGGAGCCGGAAAAACCACCTTAATGAGCATCCTGTTTGGCCATTATGTGCCAGATACAGGCAAGGTTCTGGTCGAGGGCAAAGAGTTGCCCCCCGGCAAGCCGCGCGCCGCCATTCGGGCAGGCATTGGCATGGTGCATCAGCATTTTTCGCTGGCTCCAAACCTGACCGTTCTGGAAAACGTCACAACGGGTACCGAGAGCCTATGGTCCCTGCGGTCGAGGCGTGCGCAGGCGCGGGAAAAGCTGATGGCCATTTCCAGCCGCTTTGGCCTGAAAGTTGATCCCGATGCCCGCCTCGGCGATCTGTCGGTGGGCGAGCAGCAGCGCGTCGAAATCCTCAAGGCGCTCTACAATGATGCCCGCATTCTGGTGCTGGATGAACCGACCGCCGTTCTCACTCAAGTTGAAGCAGAAATGCTGTTTGCAACCTTGAAAGATATGGCGGCACAGGGCCTGTCGCTGATCTTCATTTCCCACAAGCTCGATGAGGTCATGTCTGCCGCCGACCGGATCGTAGTCTTGCGGGGCGGGCGGCGGGTGGCACAGCGCAAGGCATCCGAGACCAGCAAGGCAGAGCTTGCCGAACTGATGGTGGGACGCACCGTGACCCGACCCGTGCGTGACGCCTCCACTCCGGGTGACATTGTTCTGGAAGCCGCACATCTCACCGTTCGCAGAGACGGCGTTGATGTGCTGAAAGCGATTGATTTCCGGCTGCGGGCTGGCGAGGTTCTTGGTATCATTGGTGTTTCCGGCAATGGCCAAGGCGTTCTGGCGCAAGTGCTCTCTGGCACCATGCCGCATACGGCTGGCGACCTTCTGGTGTTTGGCACCCCAGTGGAAAATCTGTCGGTGGCCGATGCCGTGACGGCTGGCATCGGCCGCATCCCCGAAGACCGCAACAAGGAAGGCGTGATTGGTGAGATGGCGATTTGGGAAAATGCCATTCTTGAGCGGCTCCCGGCCTTTTCACGGCGCGGCCTTGTCAACCGCAAGGCGGGGATTGAATTTGCGCGTACCATCATCGAGCAATTCGATGTGCGCGGCGGCACGCCCGCCAGCCGCATTCGTCTGCTGTCCGGCGGCAATATGCAAAAACTCATTCTGGGCCGAAACCTCATCAATCGCCCCCGTATTCTTCTGGCGGCCCAGCCCGCGCGGGGTCTGGATGAAGGGGCCGTGGCCGCCGTGCATGAGCGCATTCTCGAAGCCCGTCGGGCGGGGACCGCCGTGCTGCTGATTTCCGAGGATCTGGATGAGGTTATGGCGCTTGCCGACCGTATTCAGGCGATTGTGGGCGGCAGGTTGTCGCCGCCGATCAATGCGGAGGACGCCAATGCCCGCACACTTGGCCTGATGATGGCTGGGGAATGGCAGGCGGAGATGTCCCATGCGGTTTGAGCGACGCGAACATCGCCCCCTCGTGCTGGTCATCGCCACGCCGATCATGGCCATTGCGGCAGCTCTCGCAATTTCGGGCATTCTCATTGCCATTGCTGGCGTACCGGTTCTGGAAGCCTATTGGCGTATCCTGATCGGTGCTTTCGGCTCGCGCCTCTCGACCACGGAAACACTGACCCGCGCGACGCCCCTGATACTCACCGGTCTTTCGGCGGCAGTGGCGTTTCGGGCAAGGCTGTGGAATATTGGAGCCGAGGGCCAGCTTTATCTCGGTGCCATCACCGTTGCGGCGGCAAGTTCGCATCTTTTGAGCGATTTTTCTCCAGTCATCCAGATTCCGGCTCTGTTGATCCTTGGTGCGCTCGCGGGCATGGTTCTGTTGCTCGTTCCGCTTTGGCTACGCCTTCGCTTTTCCGTGGATGAAGTGGTGACGACCCTGCTGCTCAATTTCGTAGCGGTGCTGTTCGTTTCAATGCTGATTGATACGGTATTGAAAGACCCGATGGCTTTTGGTTGGCCGCAATCGCAATCGGTGGCCGATGCTGCGATGCTGCCAAAGCTGCTTTCGCGCTCACGCCTGCATTTGGGCCTCGTCATTGCCGTGGTGCTGGCTCTTGTGCTGCATTTTGTTCAACAGCGCACAGTATTTGGCATTCGCTCAAGAGCTGCGGGCCTTAACCCGGCAGGGGCAGTGTTTGCGGGCGTGCCGCTCGGCCGCACGCTGGTCACAGTTGCCTGCATTTCCGGTGGCCTTGCGGGGCTTGCAGGGGCAGTGGAAGTCATGGGCGTCAAGGGCTATGTGACGACGGATCTCTCTCCCGGCTATGGCTATTCGGGCATTGTGGTGGCCATGTTGGCCAATCTCAATCCGCTGGGCGTTGTGCTGGCGGCGCTGTTTACGGCCACCATGTTTGTGGGTGCAGACGGCATGAGCCGCGCCATGGGCATTCCCAGCTATATTGCCGATGTGACCGTGGCGCTCTCGCTGCTGACCATGCTGATCGCGCTGTTTTTCACCCAATACAGGATTGTCCGATGAGCGCCATGATGGACATCCTTGCTTCAACGGGTCTCTGGGCTGCCGTCCTCAGGATTGCGACGCCGCTGATTTTCGGCACGCTGGGCGCTTTATTGTGCGAACGGGCAGGGGTGCTTAATCTCGGCATCGAAGGCATCATGACCTTTGGCGCGATGATTGGCTGGTTATCGGTCTATCACGGTGCCGATCTATGGACCGGCCTGCTGATTGCCGCACTGACGGGCGGTGTTTTTGGTGCATTGCATGCGCTTTTGACGGTCACGCTCGGGCTATCCCAGCATGTCTGTGGCCTCGGGATCACGCTGTTTGCGTCCAGCTTCAGCTATTACACCTTCCGTTTGGCGGTTCCAGTTGCAGGATCGCCGCCAACCATTGTTCCGTTCAAGCCGATTGCCATTCCGGGTCTCAGCGATCTTCCCTTTGTCGGCCCTGCCTTTTTCGTGCAGACACCGCCAACCTATCTCGCCATTCTGCTGGCTGTCATTTTGGCCTACGTGATCTTTCGCACGCCGCTGGGCCTTGCCATCCGCATGACGGGTGAAAACCCCCATGCGGCGGAAGCGCAAGGGATTAATCCAATGGCGGTGCGCTATGGTGCCGTGATTGCTGGCTCGGCCCTGATGGGCATGGCCGGGGCCTTCCTGACGCTGTCGGCGTTCAACAGCTTTTTCCCGACCATGGTGCAGGGTCGCGGCTGGATCTGCATTGCACTCGTGGTGTTTTCCTCATGGCGACCGGGCCGGGCGCTGCTGGGTGCGCTGCTTTTTGCCTTTTTCGATGGTTTTCAACTGCGCCTGCAAACGGCGCTGGGTGGGGCCGTGCCCTACCAACTGTTTCTGATGACCCCTTACATCCTGTCCATCGCCGCCCTTGCGGTGATGGCGCGCCGCGCCCGCGTGCCACAGGCGTTGATGCAACCCTATCGGCGCGGCGAGCGCTGAAGCAAGGAAACTCACCATGTTCGATCTCATCATTCGCAATGCCAACCTGCCAGATGGCCGCAAGGGTTTCGATATTGGCCTCTCAGCGGGACGCATTACCGCCATCGAAAAGCATCTCGATGCAGTGTGCGGCGAGGAGATCGATGCAACGGGCCGTCTCGTCAGCCCACCATTTTGCGATCCGCATTTTCATATGGATGCAACGCTGTCACTTGGCATGCCGCGCATGAATGTGTCTGGCACATTGCTGGAAGGTATCGCGCTCTGGGGCGAGTTGCGACCGCTGCTGACCAAGGAAGCGCTGGTTGAGCGCGCCCTGCGCTACTGCGATCTCGCCGTCTCCCAAGGCCTGCTGTTTATCCGCAGCCATGTCGATACATCCGATCCAAGACTGGTGACGGCAGAAGCTTTGATTGAGGTGCGCGAACGGGTGGCACCCTATATTCAGTTGCAGCTCGTGGCCTTTCCGCAGGACGGATATTACCGCGCGGAAGGTGGCGTGGATTCGCTGAACAGGGCGCTGGATATGGGCATCGATATCGTCGGCGGCATCCCGCATTTCGAGCGCACGATGGAGGAGGGGCGGTTGTCGCTGGAGGCTCTCTGCCGCATTGCAGCCGAGCGGGGCCTGCCCGTGGATATCCATTGCGACGAAACCGACGATCCGATGTCTCGCCATATCGAGACGCTGGCGGCGGAAACCATTCGCCATGGGTTGCAAGGCCGGGTGGCAGGATCGCATCTCACCTCCATGCATTCCATGGACAATTATTACGTCTCCAAGCTTATTCCGCTGATGGCGGAAGCGCAGATCAACGTCATTCCCAATCCGCTGATCAACATCATGCTGCAAGGCCGCCACGATACCTATCCGAAACGCCGTGGCATGACGCGGGTGCGCGAACTGATGGCGGCAGGCCTGAACGTCTCCTTCGGTCAGGATTGCACCATGGACCCATGGTATTCAATGGGATCGGCCGACATGCTGGAGGTTGGCCACATGGCCATCCACGTCGCACAAATGGGCGGGCTCGACGACAAGAGACAGATTTTCAATGCTCTCACCGTCAATTCGGCAAAAACCATGGGTCTCGAAGGCTATGGTTTAGAGGTCGGCTGCAAGGCCGATCTCGTGGTGTTGCAGGCCGCTGACGTGTTTGAAGCCCTTCGCCTCAAGCCATCGCGCCTTTTTGTGGTCAAGGGCGGCAAGGTGATTTCCCGCACTGCGCCCCGCATTGGAGAACTGTTTCTGGAAGGCCGCCCTGCGGCTGTCGATAGCGGGCGCGATTACGTACCCGTTTACTGATCCGACATCGAATTGTAGCGGTAACGACGATAACCAGCCCCAAGGCGCAACTGTTGCAGGCTGGATTCGAGATGCGGCAGCAGGGTTTCTACCGCCTGCCAAGCATACCGGTCCGCATCCGTTTCCGGGCGTGATAGAATAGCCTCGATTTCCGCCATGACAGCATCGCGGTCAACAGTTGTCACGCGACCGCCATCCACCACCAGCCGCCCACCGACGAAGACCTGTTCTATGGCGTGACGCCCACCGCGATGCAGCAGCGCTTCCACGGGTGGCGTTCGTGAATTGATAGCCGGGCGGGCAATGCGGTCCTTGTCCATTAGCACGATATCGGCCTGCCAGCCGGGCTCCAGACGTCCCGTAAATCCACCAAATCCGGCGGAGGCCGCACCATGTTCGCTGGCCATTTGCAGCACCGCGCCCGCATCCGGCCTATCGTTCCAGAGGCCGGTTTCCCGGTGCAGCGCCCAGACCAGTTTCATTTCCAGTGTCATGTCGCGGTCGTCGGCAATATTCGACTGGTCGATGCCGAGGGCCACTGGAATGCCGTGCCGTCGCATCTCGTTGACGGGCGCAATCCCGCTGCCGAGCCTGAGGCCGGAAGAGGCGTTGTGGCAGATGGTACAGCCGCAGGAGGCGATGATGTCGAGATCCTCGCCACTCATCCAGTTGCCGTGGCCAAGCGTTACATTGGCGTCAAGGCATTGCAGTTTTTGCAGATGCTGAACCGCGCTGCGGCCATAAGTACGCCGGGCAAATTCCGCCTGCCGCTCGGTTTCGAGAAGGTGCATGTGGACATTTCCACCTGCCGCCTTGGCGGTCTCGAAAATCGTCTGCAAGGCATCATCGCTGCACCAGTGCAGATTGGCGGGCGCAAGATTCATGCGGATATGCTGTGGGCTACCCTTCATGAAACGGGCGCGCAGATCGGTATAGAATTCCATCAGCCGGGGAACTGGAATATCGGCAGCGGCCAGCTGCGGCGCAATCCAGTCTCGCGCCTTGGCGGGCAGGCGGCTCAAGATATCCGCATCCGGCTCGTAGGACAGAATATTGCGGTCGCGGATCATGAAGCAATAGCCGAGCCGCATGCCGATTTCGCCATAGGCCGAGATGGTTGCTTCTGCCGTCTGCATCCAGCTGTCAGGCGTGCCGGAAAAGCCGCTATGGATGTGCTGCACAGTCGTCGTGCCGCTTTCCAGCATTTCGATGGCCGAATAAAGCGTATCCAGCCTCTGGTCGATGCGGCGCATGGCGCGAAATTGCGGCAGCCACAGTTCCAGCGGCGCGAAAGGCACGCCTTGCATCAATGGTGTCACACCGAAATGGTGATGCGCGTTGACCAGGCCCGGCATGGCGATCATCCGGCGTGAGCCAAAGCGTGGCAGGTGGTCGTTGCCATAGCCGACCGCTTCCATCGGACCGATCTGGGCGATCATGCCCTTCTCGACGCGGATGCCGACATCGTGGCGCATGGTCATTTTGCCATCCGTGCCAAGGCCGGTCAGCACGGTGCCGGCCTCAATGCCGGTCAGCCCGCTGCCGGCATCAATGCCGGTCAGCACGGTGCCGGCCTCGATGATGCAATCTGCGCCGGGATTGTCCGGCATCGCAATGGCCTGCGTCATATCCGATAGTCTCCAATCAGGCCGAGACGCCGCGCCGCGGCCACGCGATAGAGCGGGTCTGCATAGATCGTCATTTCCTGTGCTGCCGAATAGGCAAGGCTGATATCGTGTTCGTCATAGCTGGCAGCTGCTGCCGCAAAAATCTCCGGCCAATCCGGGGCGGGCAACGCACGCCAGCGGGAGATCTCCTCCTCCGGCGGCAGGGTTGGAAAGTCCAGTTCCCGCATTAGCGCCGCAATCGCCTGCCAGAACACCCGCAGCAGGGTGCCCTGGGTTTGTCGGTCGCAGTAGGGGCTGAGCAGGCGTATCCAATGCAGGCCTGTGACCACATGAAGGGCGGCGAAATGCTGGGTGGCCGCAAATAAGCGGATGGCGACATCAGCCATTTTTTCCATCGTATCGGAGCCGATCTCTAGCCAGTCTACAACAGGAACAAAGTCGGGCAGGGCGGCAGCGTCACGCATGTTCTGCCACAGAAGATCATGAAGCGTCAGCGTGTGCATGGGGGCGATCAGCGTGACCCGGCGCAGCACTTCTGCCGGATCATCGGTGACAGGGCTTGCGCCGGTCGCAGGCGGCAGTGCCAGATAGGTGGCCGCCCAATAGGCAAGCGCAATGGCGATATCATCTTCTTTTTGGCGCAACACGCCATAGGCCGTGCGCATCAGGGCGTGGAAGGCGCTTGCCGCCACGCCCGGTGCCAGATCCGGCAGATAGTGCTTGAGCGCTGCCTCTATTCCGAGCCGGGAGACTTCAGCGGAGAAAAACAACCGCAGATCCGGCTCCCGCTCGCGTTGACCGAGAACTGAGCGCCAGCTTGCCGCATCGAGCGGCGTGGATGGCTGGCCGAAGGGCAGCAGTTTTTTATAGCTTTTATAGTGGTCGAAAAACCGGCGCATTTGGGCAGGTGTGCCGCCAATTTCGGCCAGGGCACAGAGCACCATCGGGGCGTGGTTGGCGAAGGTGCCGGTAAATTCCGATCCCCAGGCGGGCATTTCGGCGAGCAATGCCTCGACCGCCGCTGCTTTGGCTGGCGCCATCATGATGTTCTCCTCGCTCAGCACGGGTTCGAAAAGCGCGTCTGCGATGTCAGTTGCAAAAGGTCGAAGGCCTGTGTCGCAGCAATCAGGCCGACAAGCCCATCGGCGGCGCGATCAAGCACGATCTGGCCTTTCTGCGCCGTTGCATTGCTGGCATTGCCGCAGACGCCCGCCGGATGAAGATCCTGCGCCTGCCAGCCGAAACCAACGGCCCCTTCTGCTGTCAGCATGCTGCCGGATTTCTCAATTGCCACCGTCAGGGGGACGAAATTCTCGGCTTTGTCCATGGCCACCCGCTCCGGCGCGATTGCCAGCATCATGCTGGTTTCGATGTCGCCGCCATGGATGCCGTGGTCGATTTCGTCGCGTGAGAACAGGTCGTCCACCGGGGCGATGCGAAACCAGGAACAGGAAACCGCCAACATGCCAAGCTCGATACGGATATCGCGGCAGACGATGTCCATCAGCGCCATCTGGCCGCCATGGGAATTGAACAGGATCAATTTCGCGGCACCCGCACGCTTGACGCTGCGGGCCAGATCCAGCCACACATGGCGCAGGGTCTCGCCGGAGATTGCCAGCGTGCCGGGGAAGGCGATATGCTCGTCGGATTTTCCGACCGCCATGGGCGGCAGGAACAGGACGTCGGTGTCCGGTTGCAAGCGCGCCACCGTGCGCCGGATGATCTCCGCATTTATGGCCGCATCGACATCGACGGGCAGATGCGGCCCGTGTTGCTCGACAGCGGCGATGGGAAGCACCACCACGGTTTTTGAGAGATCACGTTCGGCAAAGGCCTGGGTTGAATGATCCACCCAATAGAAAGACCTGATCATGATGCTTTTTCCATCATCCGTGCTGCATTTCGGGCAGCAATATCAGCTTCGAAATCATCGCTGACCGGCAGGTCCTGCGAGCAATAGGCCTCCAGCCCCGGCAGGATTGCGTTTTCCTGATCCAGCAGCAGCCGGCGCTCGATGCCGCGCACCACCCTTGGCAGGGCATAGCGATGGCCGCTGATCGAGGTGGAATGCGGGCCGTGGCTGACGAAACTCGCGCTGTTGAAGGCAAAAACCCGGCTGACCCAGCCGTCTTCCGGCACCTTCGGCAGGAACGCATAATAGGGGTCGAGATAGGGCAATTGCGACAGCCGGGCGTCTTCTTCTCCGGCTGAAGGCGTGAAATGCTCACCCCAAACCGCGATCCTCGGGGCCAGGGTTTTCAATTCCGGGCGCGCTGAGAGATCGACATCCATGCCTGTTGCCAGCAACAGATGATCGAAGACCAGCACGCCATCGGGCGTTTTCACCGAGACTGCGCCGTCCTTTTCATACACTTCCAGCCAAGGCGTTGCGGGGCGCAGGGTAAAGCCTGGCAGGGCCATTGCTGTCTCAAAGGCGCGCACCGGTGGCGGCTGGTCGGTGCTGCGGAAAAACCGCGCTATTTGCCAGCGGGTATGGTCGGACAGCGCCCCGAAACCGCTGAGAAGCGGCGGTGCTTCCAGTGCGCGGTGCGGATTGGTGCGCGGCAGACGTGTCCGGCGAAAGCAGAGATCGACCGAGGCAGCACCGCTGTTCAGCGCGGTGACGGCATTGTCGAAGGCCGAGGCGCCGTGGCCGAGAATGCCGATCCTCTTGCCCTTCAAACGCTTAAAGTCCACCGGTCCATTGGTATGGTCATAGCGCTGCGATGGCAAAGCGTCGGAAATGAAGCGCGGTACCCGCCAGGCGCCTGCGCCGTCAAATCCGGTGGCCAGAACCACCGCCCGCGCCAGATGGCGCTCGACATGGCCCTGCCGCAGAGTGGTGACGGCCATCAGGTCGCCTTCGGGCGAGACGTCCGTCACGCTGGTCTCATTGGTAATGGCAATGTCGAAAACCTCGGCATACCAGTCCAGATAGGCCTTCCAGTCGGTGCGGGGGATGCGGCCCAGCGTCTGCCAGGCCTCAATGCCATAGCGGGTTTCGAACCAGCGACGCACCGAGAGATTGGCGACGTTGAATTCGTTGCCCACCGCCGTTTTGGGGGTGCGCAATTCTTCCATTCGGGCAAAGGTGGTCCATGGTCCTTCCGAGCCAGCCGGGGCGCTGTCGAACAGGCGGATCTGCTGGACCCCATCCCATTTCAGCGCCGCCGCTATGGTGATCGCCGACTGTCCCCCGCCAACGATGGCGACATCGCAGACGGATGGGGCAGAGACGGGCAGTGGCGCAAGCCAGGGAGCCGCCGGATAGGCGAGGGTGGCAAGATCGGCTCTTGCGGCGTCCTTTAAACGAGCAAGTGCGGCCACGGCATCGGGGAGAGGATCAAGCATGGTCTGAGGGTCCTGAAATACTGTGTTTGTGCCGGTTGCGGCGATAAAGCTCGCTGACAATGACGATCAAGGCTGTCAGCAAAAGCACCACGACCTGCATGGCGTTGAGGTCGGGCTTCAGCTCGCGCCGGAATTGCGAGGCGATAATCAGCGACAGCGGCTGGGTGCGACCGGCGAGAAACATCGAGATGGTCAGATCGGCCAGCGATAGAATAACGCCAATGGAATAGGCAGCGCCGATGGCACCCTTCAACTGCGGCAGAACGATACGGCGAAAGCTTTGCCAAGGGGTGGCCCCCAGATCGCGGGCGGCATCTTCCAGCCGTTTGTCGAGGCGGATGACGGTGGCGGCGATGATGGTGGTGGCAAACGGGATGGCGATCAAGGTTTGCGCAGCGATGAGAGCAACGGCCCCGCGTCCCAGTCCCACCCAGTTCATCAGCATGGCCTGGGCAATTGACAGCACCGTTTTCGGCACCAGAAACGGCAGGATGATCAGAAAGATGAAGACCGGGCGAAGGTGCAGCCTGGGCGAGGCAAGTGCCAGGGCCGCGCACAGACCGATCAAGGCCGCCAGGATGCCGACCGGCTGGGAGATCAGGAAACTGGTCAGGAAGCCGTTGATAAAGGTCGCATTGCTGAACAGGTCTTTGTACCAGGACAGCGTGAAGCCGCTTAAGGGAAAGGCCATCAGGCTGGAGGCATTGAAGGAAAACAGCGCCAATACGATGATCGGCAGATAGAAGAAGCCGACAGCGAGGCCAAGAGTCAGGGTGATCCGCCGGTTCATTTCAAGCCCCCCTGCAGGACGGCC
This sequence comes from Agrobacterium vitis, assembly GCF_014926405.1. NCBI lineage: Bacteria > Pseudomonadati > Pseudomonadota > Alphaproteobacteria > Hyphomicrobiales > Rhizobiaceae > Gillisella > Gillisella vitis. The sequence goes on along the minus strand of NZ_JACXXJ020000003.1, from coordinate 1,001,177 downwards.
CGCGCGCCTTTCAGCCGCAGCAGCAGCCAGGCCATAGCGCTTGCCGTTGCAAACAGCGCGATCAGCAGGCTCAACGCCAAGGCAGAGGCAAGCGGCCAGTCGAAGGCGGTGCCGAACAGGTTGTCGATCATCGCCATCGGGGTTGCGCCGGAGGTGCCGCCCAGCATGCTTGGTGTCAGCATGTCACCGGCGGCGAGCGCGAAGACTGCCAGCAGGCCGACAGCAAGGCCCGGCACCGTCAGCGGAAAGATTACTCGGGTGAAGGCATCGAACGGGCGGGCGCCGAGGTCGCGGGCCGCTTCGATCAACCGTCGATCGATCAATTCCGCCGAAATCCAGATCGGTAACACCATAAAGGGCAGGCAGTTATAGAGAAGGACGAGATGAGTGGTGAAGGGAGAAAACAACAGGAATTTGACGGGCTGATCGACCAGCCCAAGCCATTTCAGCACCGCATTGACCAGCCCTTCCGAGCCCAGAACCACCCGCCAGGCATAGATGCGGACGATTTCGCCGGTATAAAGCGGCGTCAACAATACGATCTGGGCGATGCCCTTCCAGGCGATAGGCAGCCGGGAAATGGCAAGCGCAATGGGATAACCGAGCACCGCCGCCAGAAGGGCGGTGACCAGTCCGGATAGAACCGCCTTGCCGATCAACAGGGCAAAGACCGGATTGGACATCATCTGCCCCCAGCTGTGCAGGGAGAGGTCCGGCACCATGACGAAAGCATCCAGATCCACCGTGAACAGACTGAAGGCTACCAGCAGCATCAGGGGCAAGAGACAGCCCAGGACCAGCAGCAGTGAGACGGGAAGCGCCAGATGCGCACGGCTGAGAGCGAGCGTCATGATGCAAGCCTCGTGATGAAGCATGAAGCGGGATCGAGCGTCATCGCGATCGTTGATCCTGGTTCCGCTGGCCGGTCTGCCATCAGCCGTACCGTCACGCCTGAAATATCCGCTTCGATCAGGTAGCGGTCGCCCTTGAAGACGACATGCCGAACCTGGGCGGAAAGAACAAGGCCGTGACCGTCCGCGTTGCCAAGCCGTAAATGCTCAGGCCGTATCACCAGGGCGGCGCGTTCGCCTTTCGCAAGACCATGGATGGCGGGAGCGGTGATGGTTCCAAGCGGCGTCCCGATGGTTGCCGTCTCTGTGCCAAGCGCCAGGATCTCGCCCTCCACCAGGCTGGCTGACCCGATGAAATCTGCCACGAACGTGTCGGCGGGTCGCGCATAAAGCGTCACCGGATCGGCTTTCTGGGCGATGCGGCCCTTGTTCATCACCACGACGATATCCGACAGCGCAAAGGCTTCTTCCTGGTCATGGGTGACATAGACGAAAGCAATGCCGAGGCGGCGTTGCAGGTCTTTCAGCTCGATCTGCAGATGCCCGCGCATCTTGCGATCCAGTGCCGAAAGCGGCTCATCGAGCAGCAGCAGATGCGGCTCGGCAATGATGGCGCGGGCCACCGCCACCCGCTGCTGCTGGCCACCGGATAGCTGATGCGGATAGCGGCTGGTGAATTCGCCCATGTGAACGGCGTCCAACGCCCGCTTCACACGCGGTGCCGGGTCCTGCGCACCACGGCGCAGGGTGAGCGAAAAAGCGACATTCTCGAACACGGTCAGATGCGGAAACAGGGCGTAATTCTGGAAGACCGTGTTCACCGGTCGTCGCTCGGGGGGCACGCCGGTGAGCGAGCGCCCGTCGAGCACCAGTGAGCCGGCATCGGGAGTTTCAAACCCGCCGATCATCCGCAGGATCGTCGTTTTGCCGCAGCCGGAGGGGCCGAGAAAGGTGGTGAAGGCGCGTTCTGGAATGTCCAGATCCACGCCATCGACCGCACGGTTGCGCCCATAGGACTTAACGAGGCCTCTTGCGGACAAGAGCATCGGCAAACCGGTTCCCGCGTTCTGGTCCGGTGCTGTCGTATCCCATGCCTGCGTCATGCCTCAACTCGCCTTGACTTCGTTCCAGATTTTCAGCCAGTCGGAATAATTGGGCGGCGCCACCGGCCACATGAAGGATTTCATCACGTCCATATCGTCTACGAAGATCGTTGCCTGTTCCTCATGCGAAAGCTTGTCTCTGATGACAGAGGAGGTGGTGGCGTAATGACCGATCCGGGCCACATCGGTGGAATAGCTCGGTCCAAGCAGATAATTGATGAATTTATAGCCGATCTCGGTTTTTTCCGGCGAAAGATTGGCAGGCATGCCGAAGCAGTCGCACCAGCCCATCACGCCAGCCTTCGGCTTGGCCATGCCCATCGGCAGTTTGGCCTGCAGCTCGTCATAGGGTACGCGCCAGGAGAAGGCGCAGGAGACTTCACCGGTGGCGAAGAGATTGGTCAGGTCGCCGATGGTCTGCCAATAGGTGCGCAACAGCGGCTTCTGGGTAATCAGCAGTTTCTTCGCTTCTGCCAGTTCCTTGGCCTCCATGACGAACACTTTGTCGCGCGGCACACCGGCAACAAGCCCGGCGATGGCGATGGATTCCAGGGCGTAATCACGCATGGCGAGTTGGCCGGAATATTTCGCATCGAAGAGCGTGGTATAGTCCGGCTCCTTGTCGAACTTGTCCTTGCGGTAGACAATCGGGTTCAGGCCCCAGAGATAGGGAATGGCAAACGTCTTGCCGGCATCGTCCATCACCTTCGGCGTGGATTTGAACACATCATACATCAGGCTGGCATTGGGAATTTTTGACAGGTCCAGCTCCTTCAGCAGACCGGCCTTGATATAGCGCCAACTGCCGTTCAGCGACGGGTTGATCATATCCCAATCGGCAGCGGCCCCGGTTTTCAGAGCGGCAAACTGTGCGTCCTCGCTGGAGAGATAGGAGAGCTTGACCTTGACGCCGGTTTCCTTTTCGAAGGCGGCGACATATTCGGGATGGCCGTTGGAGTCCCAGGTGGCCCAGACCATGTCGGAGACCGCAGCGCGTGCGATGCCCGCGTTTGAAACCACCCCTGCGGCAGCACCCGCCGCCATTCCCGCCAGCACGTCACGCCGTGTGATACCTGTCCGTTTCATGGAGCCCCATCCGGTTCTTGTTGCGATGAGGATAGTGTGCGGACTTTCGATCCAAACGGCCATAAGGCAAAGGCAATAGTGTCTATTGCGTTTGGATGCGATGGGGCTGGCGTCAGCCTGGTTGCCAGCTGGGCTGCCGACTGGAGTGCATGTGGCGCACCGGCGGGAGAGGCAAGGGGCTGACGCGGTCGAGCGCTTGTATCTCTGCACAGGCATTCTTGATCATCCGGCGCAGCCATGCCTGGTCGGGGGCATGATGTTTGCGGTCGTGCCAGAGCGTATAGAAATGCATCTGCCCCAATTCCACCGGAGCGTCCAGCACCGCAAAGGGGAAGGTTTGCGCCACCTGCTCGGCAAAATGCCGTCCGGTGGTGAAGACGAGGTCTGAGCGGGCCAGCACGTAAGGCGCGATGGAATATTCGGGCACCGTGGCGCGGATATGCCGCTTGACGCCGAGATCGAGCAATCGTCCGTCGATGGGGCTGAATTGCGCATCTCGTTCTGATGTCGGCGACAGATGGCTTTCTTCGAGATATTCATCAAGCCGGATGCGATCCCGGTCACGTCGGGCAAAACGATGCGTGGATCTGACCATGCAGACGATATCGGTCTTCAGCATCGGTGCGATGCGCAGGTGCTCCGGCGGGTGGGGCCAATTGCCGATCACTGCATCGATCCGGCCCTCCGACAATCCCGACAGAAGATCGTCTTGCGATGGCATCGGGGAGGCGTCGATGGAAATGCCGGGGGCCATGTCGGTGATCGCGCCGATCAATTGCGGCATGAAGACGGTGCCGAGACAATTGCTGGCAACCACGCGAAAATGACGAACGGATACGGCGGGATCGAACGCAGTCGGAGAAATCAAGTGGGTATCGATCCGACCGAGAATGTCATTCATGGCTGAGCGCAGTGCCATCCCGCGCTCGGTCGGCACCAGCGCACTGCCGGAACGCACCAACAGCGGGTCCTGAAAAATATCGCGCAGCCGCTTCAGGGTCAGGCTGACGGTCGGTTGCGCCTGACCCAGCAGATCGGCTGTGCGCGATACGCTGCATTCCGTCAGCAGCAAGCGCAGGGTGCGCATCATGCGGATATCGAGATTTGCATAGGCCTGCTCCGACATGCTCGTACTCCTTTGGCCGTGAGTAACTTGATGAAAAGCATTTTCTATGCCAGTTGCTGACCTGGAAACTGGAGCGTTTTGGCTTTTGAGCCATTGTTTATGCGCGACACAGCCGTCGCGAGCAAAGCTTCTAAAGGACACTTCGCGGCAATCTCACCCACTATTCGAGGGTCTTCAGAACGGCTTGGGTTCGGCTTTTCACGCCGAGCTTAGCAAAAATGTTCTTGGCATGCGATTTCACGGTATTCAAATTGATATCGAGCCTGGTGGCGATTTCGCTGTTGGAAAGCCCCCACCGCATCAATTGCAGCACGTCGTCTTCCCGCTGCGTCAACTCGGTGAGGGAGCCACGCAGACTGAGCCGGGCCTCCTGCCTTTGCCCTCCGCCGGGGTTCGGAGACGCGGCAACGGGTGAAACGAAATCGCGCAAGATGCGCCGCGTCGCCATGATGTCATCCTCAAGATCCGCAGGCTGCGTCCCCTCGGTCTCATGGGCGGGCGCGATGACAGTGGCGAGCGCTTCTGCCTGTCGCGCCATCAGAATACGGCCTTCCTGCCGCGCCCCTGCGGCAAGCACCCGCAGCTTTTCCGCTGCCGCATCGATCTGCCCTGCATTGCGCAGGATTCTGGCCTCGACAATGCGAAATGGGTCCCATATCTGCCAGGCGGAAGAGGGAAACCTGTTGCGCGCCTCGGGCAATTGCAGCGACAGCCGTTCCCATTCGCGGCGGCCCTCTGCGGGGCTGTTGAGACGAAAGGCCCGGTCGGCCCGCTCTATACCGAGCTGGAATTCGAGGCGAAAATCTTCCGCCTCATAGGCTCTCCTGCTGGCACGAACGAGAAGTGCCGTTGCCTCCTCGACCCGGCCAATTATATCGAGAAGCCGCACGAGACCGGTTGTGGCAATGAGGATCCGTTCGCACAGCCCGGAAACATCCGTTGCCTTTTCAGCCGGGATCGCCCGTCGCCACAGGCGCTCGGCCTTTTCAAGATCATTGTCGTCATAGGCAATCAGTCCCAAAAGCGCCGAGGGCAGGGCGACCATGTAGGAGTGTTCCCCGAAATTCTGCTCGGCAATCGCCAGGGCTTCGACAATCACATGCCGGGCTTCCTGAAACAGCGCACGGGCGAGGTAGGACATGGCGGCAATGCAGCGGGAATGAATCCCGCCCCAATGGCAGGCCATGTCGTCATAGACGCCGTTTGCCCGCCATGTCAGCCGCTCTGCCAGATCCAGCTTGCCCAGATTGAAGGCGACATAGCTGTGAATGGAGTCGAGGTCGACTTGTCCAAAAGCCAGCCGGTCAAGCTCTTTTCCGGCCAGTTGGGAGAGGTGAAAGCTTCCGACTGTGAAATCACCGCCATAGGCACCGATAAGCGCCCGCATGAGATGAAGCCGTCCGCTGAGATCAAGGCCGGTTCGTGTCGCGATGACGGATACAGGGCTGTTGGGGTCGCTGGCTGCCGCTTCTATCGTCTGAAGGGTTTGCTCGGCTTGCAAGAAGCGGCGCATGTTGATGGATCGCCACACGTGCAGGAAAAGCAGCAGCGGCCTTTCCTCGCAGGCCTCTCGGGGCAGTTGCTGCATCCAGCGGGAATAGGTGTCAAAACGGCCATGGCTGAGATAGTCGTACAGACAGTAGGTTTCGATCAACTCCGCCGCCCATTTGGACTGGCGCGCGAGAAAGGCATGACGGACGGCATCGACCGGCGAACCATTGTCGATGAACCATTGCGCGGCGCGGGCGTGAATGTCTTCGACAGCAGGCCGGTCGTCGCCATAAAGGCGGGTTTGCAGAAACTCCTGAAACAGATGGTGATATTTGTACCAACGCTGCGTTCCCGGAAGCTCAACGACAAACAGTTGGCTTTGCTCCAGGAAGGCCAGCATCCGGTCCCCGTCATGCCGACCGGTCACAGCGTTGCAGAGGTCGGCATTCAGCGTTTCCAGCAGGGAGGTCTTGGCGAGGAAGTCACAAACCTCGGCAGGCAGTCCGGCAATCACTTCCTCCAGGAAATAGTCGGCAAATGCGCGATGGCTTCCAGATGGCGCAGCTGCGACGAAATTGCCCGTCGCTCGCCCTGTGACCAGGGCTGCCAGCCGCAGGCCGACCGCCCAACCCTCGGTATGATCATGCATCTGGCGGCTTTCGTCTGCCGTCAAGGCGACATTGGAGGCGGTGCGGAAAAACGCCTCGGTCTCTTCCTCACTGAAATGCAGGTCTTCCACGGCAATGTCGATCATCTCGCCGTTGGCCCGGTACCGGCCAACGGGTATGGCAGGCCGGTTGCGGCTGGCGAGCACGACGGTCAGGCTCGGCAAGCGGCTGGCGAGGATCGTATTGATCGCCTCGCCACCATCGCCGCCTTCGGCCAGATGGTAATCGTCGATAAACAAGGCCAGCGGCTGGCGGATGGATTGATCGGTGAGCAGAGCCGTCAAGCGTTGCAGCGCGTCGGCGCGATCAAGGGAGGGCAGATGATCGCGATTATCAGCGATCGATTGCTGAAGTGCCTGGAGCAGGCCCTCGGCGAAATTGAACGGATCTTTGTCGTCTTCGCTTGCCGAATACCAGACGGTCGAAAACCCGGCATCCGACAGGCTCCGATGCCATTGGGCGAGAAGCGTGGTCTTGCCGGAGCCAGCCGGTGCATGAACGAGTGCCAGCCGGTGTTTGCTGAGAAGCTGCGACAGGCGCGTCAGGCGCGGACGGTCGATCAGGCCTGTCGAAGCGCTGGGCGGCACAGATCGTCTGTTTAAAAGGCGCGTTCGTTGCACAGGTCCCCCTGAAAATCATTGAGTTCGCTGAGCCTATCACTCTTTAGGGTGAGATTGGAAAATTTTAGCATCTCACCCTTCGGGATCATGCCAAAAATAAGTGCTGGCCGTATTTTTAGGCAACTTCGCCATTGGAGGCCGGAAAATTGCAGTTAAGCGAATATCGAACCTATGATGCGACTGGGCTGGCAGAGCTTGTTAGAAAGGGAGACGTTCAGCCAACCGAACTGCTGGAAACCGCGCTTGCCGGCGTGGCGGCGACCAATCCCGCATTGAACGCCATTGTCGCAACATTCGAAGACGAAGCTCGCCGCTTCATAAAGGAAGAGCTGAAGGATGGCCCGTTCAAAGGCGTCCCTTTCGTTCTGAAGGACCTCACCGCGCATTACGCCGGGCAGCCCACGGGGGCCGGATGGCCGCCGCGCGCCGCTGTCACGCCGCAGCAAGACAGCGAATTGGTGCGCCGCTTCAAGAAGGCCGGGCTTGTCACTTTTGCCAAGACGGCTGTGCCGGAGCTGGCCATGGACTGGACGACCCGTTCGCGGGCGCATGGCGTCACCAATAATCCATGGAATCCGGGTCGCACGGCGGGGACGTCCAGCGGTGGCACCGCAGCGGCAGTTGCGGCGGGCATCGTGCCAATGGGTCACGGCAATGACGGCGGCGGTTCGATCCGTGTGCCATCCTCCGTCTGTGGATGTTTCGGCATGAAGCCGAGCCGGGGCCGCAATCCGGTTGCACCTGCGGGAAGCACCTGGCAGGGCATGCTGGTGGAACATGCGCTAACCCGCTCCGTCCGCGATAGCGCCGCCCTTCTCGATGCGACCGCCGGACCGCATAGAGGGCAATTCTTCAACAGTCCCGCAGGGGGTCAATTCGCGGACGAGGTGGGACGCGATCCCGGCAAGCTGAGAATTGCCGTTTCGACCAGGGCGCCTTACGGCGCAGAAACCCATGCTGATTGCAAGGCTGCGGTCGCCGAGACCGTCAAGCTGCTTGAGAGCCTGGGTCATCATTGCGAGCCCTTCGATATCGACTTGCCTGATGACGGCTGGGATGCTTTTGAGACCTATATTCTCGCCGAATACGCAACCGACATGCGTCTTGAGGAAGGCGTCCTCGGGCGCAAGCTGACGCAGGATGATTTTCCGCAGATGCTGTGGGACATGATCGAGGCTGGAAACCGCATCAGCGCGGTTGATGTCAATATCGCCACGACGCGCCTGCATGAGGTGGCCTCAGCCGTCTCCTCGACATTCGAAACCTTTGATGTCTTCCTGTCGCCAACGCTAGCCCAGCCACCGCTTCCGCATGAGGCTTTCCCCGCATCGACCTCGATGCGCGGACACTATGCGTTTTATCTGTCGTGGATGCCTTATACGCATATCTTCAACGTCAATGGATCACCGGCCATGTCGGTGCCGCTCGTCTGGAACGACGAATGCCTGCCGATTGGCGTTCAGTTTGCGGCTGCACCGACTGGCGAAGGTTTGTTGTTCAGACTTGCCGCGCAGCTCGAGGTCGCTCGTCCATGGAGCCATCGACGACCGCAGATTTCGGTCGCATGAAACTGAAACGCATAAAAATACAAAACAAAGGGAACGATGCATGAACCACAAACCAGACAAATCCCCGCTTGCCCGCAGCACCGCTGCCGTGGTCGTACTTGCCGCAGCTCTCACCGGGTTTTCAGCCAGCGCTGCCGAGCTGACTGTTGCGCGCTCTGTCGATGCCGATGGCCTCGATCCGCAAAAGGCAAGCACGACACAGTCCTTGCAGATCACCAACCTGATCTTCGATACATTGCTGACGATGGCCAAGGACGGTTCCGTCCATCCGGGCCTGGCCAGTGCCTGGACGATGGCACCGGATGGCAAATCCTATGATTTCACCATCCGCGATGGCATTAAATGCCACGATGGCAGCACGTTTGATGCGGCGGCGGCCAAGGCCAGCCTGGATCGGGCGCTTGATCCTGCGACCGTCAATCCGAACCTCTCGGCCTGGGGCCCAATTACCAAAAGCAGCGTCGAGGGCAAGGTGCTGAAAGTCACTCTGTCCGAACCCTATGGTCCCTTCACATCCTTCCTGACCAGCATCCAGGCGGGTTTTATCTGCCCGTCCTCGGCAGCGGCCAAGGAATTCAAGCCGATTGGCACCGGCCCGTTTAAATTCGTCAACTGGACCCGCAATGACAGCATCCAGCTGGAGGCGAATGCCGATTACCAGAACGCCAACCCACTGATCGAAAACCCCGGCAAACCGCATATCGACATGCTGACCTTCAAGGTCATTCCGGAAGCGGTGGCCAGAATGGCCGCCCTGCGCTCCGGCGAAGTCGATATGGTCGAGCCATCTCTGGAAGAAGCCGCCGACCTGAAGGCCGACAGCAATTTCAAGGTCTACGCAGCAGACCTGTCCGGCCAGCAAATGCTGGCCGCCTTCACCTGGAAGATCAAGCCGCTCGACAATCCGGATATCCGCAAGGCGATCGGCATGGCAATGAACCGCGACGCCTACGCGTCGATTGCCTTTGAAGGCCTCGTCAACACCGCCAATTGCCCTGTGGCACCGAACCTGTTCTCGACCGATGAGGCACTTTGCGCCACCTGGGGCGTCAAATTTGACCCCGAAGCCGCCAAGGCTTTGATGGCCAAGGCGGGCTACACGCCGGAAAAACCGCTGAAGGTGAAGCTTCTCGTTCACAAGCTGCCGGGCTGGGACCAGATGCACCAGATCATGCAGCAGGATCTGGCGGCCATCGGCGTTCAGGCCGAGATCGAGACCCGCGAAGTGGCCGCTTATTTCGACTATATGAAAGGCGTCAACGAACGCACCGATGGCGAACCTGCCGTCTGGACCATGGGCATGTCGGGTGTCGATCCGGACTACCTCACTTTCCTTTGGAAACGTCCCGGCTTCGTCAATATGGGCATCAACGCCGACCTCGACGGCATGCTGGACGAGCAGCGCAAGCTTTCAGGTGATGCACGGGCCGCCAAGATCCATGATATTGAAAAATATCTGATGCAGAATGCCTATGCGATCCCGCTGCTGTCGCCTGGTTGGGGCTGGTTGATGGCATCGACATCGAAAGTCGATGGCTTCAAGATGGGCTTCATGGTCTCGCTGCTTTTCAACGACGTAAGCGTCAAGCCATAATGGGGAATCGCTGCTCCGGCTACTGCATCATTCTTTAAACCGGAATCGGTTTAAAGAGAAAATTATGCAGCATATATAACGAACTACAGCGCGGTGCGCCATATATTGCGCACGGCGCTGTAGGCCGGGGCAGCCTTCCGATACAGACGGGTTCCAATGCTTGTTCTCATTTTAAAACGGCTGCTCATTGCTCTGGCAACGGTTGTGTCTGTCATTATCCTGTCGGGCATTCTCATCCATATCGTCCCTGGCGATCCGGTCACCGCGATGATGGCGCAGTCCGTAACCGCAAGTCCGGAAGCGATGGCGCAAATGCGGGCCAGGCTGGGGCTTGATCTGCCGGTATGGCAGCAGGTGGGGCTCTATACCTTGCACGTTTTCCAGGGTGATCTTGGCATGACAATCCGCGGCAACGAACCTGTCGCAAGATTGCTGCTCCAGCGGTTGCCGAACACCTTTGTTCTGGCGGTTTCGGGGCTCGGCGTTGCGCTTGCCATCGGCATACCGCTTGGTTTTCTGGCGGCAATTCACCGCGGAAAGCTGACCGATACGGCGGTCATGGTGATTGCGGTGCTGGGTGTCTCCATCCCCGGTTTCTGGTTAGGGCTGATCATGATCCAGGTGTTTTCGCTGAAGCTCGGCTGGTTGCCAGTCGCGGGTTCGGGTTTGCGCAACATTATCCTGCCAGCCTTGACCCTGGGTCTGACCTACTGCGCCCTGGTGGCGCGCATGACGCGCTCCGCCCTCGTCGAGGTCCTGGCCGAGGATTATATTCGCACGGCCCGTGCGCGCGGGCTTCGTGAATATCAGGTACTTTTGGTTCATGCCCTGAAGCCGGCGTTGATCAGTATCGTCACGGTGGTCGGGCTGGTCTTTGCCTATCTCCTCGGCGGTCAGGTGATCATCGAGAACGTCTTTTCGTGGAATGGCATCGGCCGCCTGGCCGTCCAGGCCATGCTGGAGCGTGACTATCCGATGATCCAGGGCTTCATTGTTGTCTTCGCCAGTTCGGTTGTCATCGTTTCGATGCTGATCGACATTCTCTACGGCTTTCTTGATCCCCGCATGAGGCAAAGATGACCAGCATCGCAAAACGCAGCATGTTTTCTCTCAGATTGCCTGTCAGTGTGACGATAGGGCTGGCCTTGGCACTTGTCATCGTGCTGCTTTCTCTGCTGTCATCCTATATTGCTCCGTTTGATCCGATGAGGATGGCGTCAGGGCCCCGGTTGTCGGCGCCATCGGCAGCGCATCTTTTCGGAACCGACGAATTTGGCCGCGACCTTTTCAGCCGCGTGCTGCTCGGCGGGCGGTTGTCGCTTGGCATCGGCCTCAGCGCTGTCGTCAGCGGTCTGGTGATCGGCGGTCTCATCGGTCTGATCGCCGCTTTCGGTGGCCGGCTTGTTGAGGCTTTGCTGTTGCGGCTTATCGATGTGCTCTATTCGTTTCCCGATACGTTGATCGCCCTTGCGCTGGTGGCTTTCCTCGGGCCTGGAATAGAGAACGCAACGCTGGCAATTGCCATCAGCCTCGTTCCCTTTTATGCGCGGGTGGCCTACGGCCTTGCGGCTGCCGAGCGGGCAAAACCCTATGTCGAGGCCGCCAGACTTGCAGGCACCCGGTCCGCGCGGCTGGTCCGTGTCCATGTCATGCCGAATATCGTGCAAAGCCTGATCGTTATGGCAACACTCGGATTTTCGTCCGCCATCCTGTCCGCCGCCGGACTGTCGTTTCTGGGGCTTGGGGTCCAGCCGCCATCGCCTGAATGGGGCGCTATCCTTGCCTCGGGGCGCAATTATATCACCAAAGCCCCGTGGATATTGATCTTTCCGGGATTGGCGATCTGCCTCACCGTCCTTTCCTTCAATCTGATCGGTGACAGTCTCAGGGACCTCATCGACCCCCGCCGAAAGGCAAGGCCATGACGCAACCTTATCTGCGAGTCCGCGATCTGACGGTTGCCTTCCCCACCAGACAAGGGCCGTTCGCCGCTGTCGACGGTGTCGGGTTCGACCTTGCCCGGGGAGAGATCCTCGCCCTTGTCGGCGAATCCGGCAGCGGCAAGAGCATGACGTCGCTGTCGATCATGCGTCTTCTGCCCGAGGCGGGGACAATGTCAGGCACAATCGAGATCGACGGGCAGAATATTGCAGGGCTCCAGCGCCGGGACATGGAAGATGTGCGTGGCGCCAAAATCGGCATGATCTTCCAGGAGCCGATGACGTCGCTCAATCCGGTCCTGACCATAGGCCGCCAGATGAGCGAAGGCTTGATCCGCCATAAGGGTATGGCGCGTCGTCTGGCGCTGGAGCAGGCCATTGCCGCTCTTGAGGATGTCCGTATTCCCGAACCCCGGCGCATTCTCGGTCAGTATCCGCATCAACTGTCCGGCGGTATGCGCCAGCGTGTGATGATTGCCGCTGCCCTGACCCTGAAACCCGGCGTGCTGATTGCCGATGAGCCGACCACAGCACTTGACGTGACAGTCCAGGCGCAGGTGCTGGATCTGCTTGTTGATCTCAAACTGCGCCACGGGTCAGGCATTCTGTTGATCACCCATGACATCGGTGTGGTTGCCGAAACGGCGGATCGTGTCGCGGTCATGCGCGGTGGGCGCATCGTTGAAACAGGCCCGGTCGCGCAAATTCTATCTGCGCCGCAGCATGACTATACCAAAGCGTTGCTGGCCTCGCATCTGACCGTCGAACGGGCCATGCAGCAGCGCCGCGACAAGACAAAGGCCAATGCCAGATGACCACAGAACCAATCCTGGCCCTTGAGACTATCCGCAAGGTATTTTCCGCGAACGGGCGAGAGGTGAGGGCGCTCAACGGTGTGTCTCTCAGTCTCGGGCGCGGCGAAACGCTCGGGGTGATCGGCGAAAGCGGTTCCGGTAAATCGACGCTGGGCCGTATCGCCGTCGGGCTTGAAACCGCTGATAAAGGCACGATCCGCATCGGCGGCACCGATATTGCCGGTCTTTCAGCGCCGCTGCGCCGTGAGGCGTTTCGCCATTGTCAGATGATCTTTCAGGATCCATATTCCTCTCTCAATCCCAGACTGAAGATCGGTCGCCAGATCGGGGAGGGGATCTACGCCACTGGCGTCGCCAATTGGAAAGAAATCGGCGAGAGCGTTGCGGATCTCCTGGAGAAAGTTGGGCTCAAGCGGGACTATGCGGATCGCTATCCGCATGAGTTTTCCGGCGGCCAGCGTCAACGTATCGCCATTGCCCGTGCACTTGCGCCAGGGCCGCAGGTGGTGATTGCCGATGAACCCGTTTCTGCCCTTGATGTCAGTATTCAGGCCCAGATTCTCGACCTTCTGGCCGATTTGCAGAAAGAGAATTTTCTCTCCTACCTGTTCATCTCGCATGACATGGCAGTCGTTGCCCATCTCTGCGACCGGGTCGCCGTGATGCATCATGGTCGCATCGTGGAATATGGTCCGGTCGAAGCGATCGTTGAAAATGCCCGGCATCCTTACACGAAGAGCCTGCTTGAAGCCGTTCCTCGCCTTGGCCGCCGCCGTAGCGGTGAGCGACGCACGCCCGTTTCGCTCCCCATCCATAATGATGATGATCCCTATGAGGCGGTTTCGCCCGGCCATTGGGTCTTGGCGCATAGCCCTATGTAATGGATTGGGGACCCTGCGGCGTTACGGCATCTTTTTTGCATCTGTCTTTTCAAAAGAACGTGACGCGCAACAATAAGGGGTAACTCATGCCGAAATCTGTTCAAGACGATGCAAGCGAGGCAGGTAAGCTGCTGTCCGTGCAAGGATTGACTGTCGGCTTGCCGCCGGGCATGGACCGCCGATATGCAGTGGAAGATATGTCCTTCGACCTGAAGGCTGGAGAAATTCTCTGCATTATCGGCGAGTCCGGCTCGGGTAAATCCGTGACGGCCAATGCCACGATGGGACTTCTGGCGCAGTCTCTCCACATTGTATCCGGCAGCATCATGCTGGAGGGCCAGGAACTGGTCGGTGCCGATGACGCCACCTTGCGCGCGTTGCGTGGCCGTGTCGTTTCAATGATCTTCCAGGACCCGTTGTCGGCGCTCAATCCCCTGATGACCGTGGGCGATCAGATCGCCGAGGTCATGGAAGCCCATGACATTGGCACGCAGCAGGAGCGCCGGGTCCGCGTTCTCGAGCTGATTACCGAAGTGGGGCTGCCGGACCCGGAACTGATGCAGCATCAATATCCCTTCCGATTGTCCGGCGGTCAACGACAGCGCGTGATGATTGCCATGGCGCTCGCGCTTGAACCGAAGGTGTTGATCGCCGACGAGCCGACCACCGCCCTTGATGTGACGACACAGGCGCAGATCCTTGAATTGATCGCGTCTATCCAGCGCCGCAAGCAAATGAGCGTGATGTTCATCACCCATGATTTTGGCGTGGTGGCCGAGATTGCCGACCGTGTGATTGTCATGGAAAAGGGGCATGTCGTCGAACAAGGGCCGGCATCCGTGGTGCTGAAAAACCCTGATCATCCCTATACGCAACGGCTGATCGCCGCCGTGCCACGCATGCGCGCCACCGACCGCGACAATGAGACGGATACCCCTGTTGTTCTGGAGGCCCGCAATCTCTGCAAGACCTATGGCACAGGTTCAGGTTTCCTGTCGAAGGGCCGGGTGATCAAGGCGGTCGATGATGTCTCCTTCACGATCGCCAAAGGCCGGACGCTGGGTATTGTCGGGGAATCCGGATCGGGGAAATCATCGCTTGGTCGTCTTCTCGTCAAGCTGATGAACAGCGATTCCGGCGAAATCCTCTTCGGTGGCCGCGATATTGCACCCCTGTCGGAAGAGGCCTTCCGCCCGATGCGGCCCTATATCCAGATGATTTTTCAGGACCCTTTCGCCTCCCTCAATCCGCGCCAGACCATCGGCCGCATCTTAACCGTCGGTCCGGTGGCGCAGGCGACGCCCATTCACGAGGCGCGAACACGGGCAATGCGGCTTCTGGAGCGGGTCGGTCTCGATGCAGGCGCCTATGACCGGTATCCGCATGAATTTTCAGGCGGCCAGCGGCAGCGTATCGGCATAGCCCGCGCATTGATGTTCAATCCCATGCTGATCGTTGCGGATGAAGCCGTTTCGGCGCTCGATGTTTCGATCCAGGCGCAGATCCTTCAACTGCTGACGGAAGTGCAGCAGGAAATGAAACTGGCCATGGCCTTTATCACCCATGATCTGCGCGTCGCCAGTCAGATCTGCGATGAGATCGCGGTGATGTATAAGGGCCGTATTGTCGAATATGGACCGCCCTCACAGATCTTCCGCAACCCTACCCATGACTATACCCGCCAACTCGTTTCCGCTATTCCCGGTACCGAATGGGAGCCTGCCGTGATGGTGTAATACGAAGGCTCATTGTAAATGACCCTTCGTATTCCCTTTGAAAATATCTCAAGCTTCTGATGCATTTGAGATTTTTTCAAGTCGAGGATGCGTGAGCATCTTCGAGACTTGGTATAATGCCCATATTGGCCTGGCCCAGCTTCAACTCGAAACGATCTTGGGCGTTTGTCTTCGACCGAGGTTCGTCTGCTTGCCAATCGTGCAGGAATGGGCATGTCTCCTGGCTGGTCGGCTATATTTTGGGCGGTATTGCGGGATGCGTAAATTTGCATCTTCAGCGGCAAAAAAATAGTTGCAAATGTCCATTAATGGGCGTTCAATCCCATCAAGCAAAGAATAGGCGATAGAATGCCCCCACGCTCTTTCGTCAATATCCGGCATTCAACGAGCTGACAAAACTATGTTTTCTGGCGTAAACCGGAAATCGGTTAATTGCGTCTTTCGCTTGAGTGGCTCTGCGGCGGGGTGTTTTTGGGGCGACGGTGGGACAGGGCGACCAGATGGCGGTAGTGGAACTGGATGTTCTGGAAAATGTCCTCAGCTATTACATCCGTACGATCAACATGGCGGTTTCCCGCGATCTCGATCAGAAACTTGGTAAGCTCGAGGTTGCCAAGGGGACCGGCAAGATCACCACGCTGTTGTTGGTCGATAGCCATCCAGGCATCCGGTCCTCCGCCATCGCGCAACTGATCCTGAAGGATCGTTCGGCCATGGTGCGGCTGGTTGATCAGATGGAAGAGCAGGAACTCCTGCGCCGCGAGGTGGATGACGACGACAACCGTGCCCAAGGCCTGTTCATCATGCCCAAGGGTGCTGCGCTGGCAAAGCGTGTTCGTCCCCTCGTCGTGAAACAATCGCGGGATTTCTTTCCCGATATTACCGACGAAGAACATCAGATGCTGATCTCGGTACTTGGGCGTACCTATCGGCGCATTATTGGTCTTTAGAGTTTGCCTTAGGAGAAGGGGAAGCCGCTTTTCTGAAAAGACAAACAACAACTGCCAGCTTGAGGAGCTTTTTGACATGCCAGGTCCCTATGTCGTTCCCGTCCACGGGGATGCGGAACTACCGAGCCACGTGGATGTCGTCGTTATCGGTGGCGGCATTATCGGTACATCCACCGCACTTGAACTCGCCGATCAGGGATTGAGAGTGGCGCTCTGCGAAAAAGGCGGCATCGGTCACGAACAGTCCAGTCGTAACTGGGGTTGGGTGCGGATTTCCAGGCGCGATCCGCGCGAAGTGCCGCTGATGGCCGAGTCGCTGCGCATCTGGGCCGATCTTAACCGCCGCACGGGCAGGGAAACCTGCTTCAAGCGTTCGGGCATCGTGTTTACCTGCGCCACCGAGAAGGAATTTGCCGAACACGAGCGCTGGAACAGCAATCTGGACGGCTACCAGATCGAGAGCCGGATGCTGAGCGCCAAGGAATTCCGGGAGAAATATCCAGGCTCCGACATGAATATTGCCGGTGCGCTTTACACAGCGGGTGACTGCCGCGCCGAGCCACAGAAGGCCGCACCCGCTATTGCCGAGGCAGCCCGCGACCGGGGCGCTTTCATCCTCACCGAATGCGCGGTGCGCGGTCTTCAGCTTTCCGGCGGCAAGGTGTCGGGTGTGGTGACGGAGCGCGGTGAGATCGCCTGCCAGTCCGTTGTCCTGGCGGGCGGTGCATGGTCCAACCTGTTTTGCGGCAATAACGGCCTCGACCTTCCGCAGTTGAAGGTGATGAATTCCGTGCTGCGCACCAAACCGCTGGAGGGCGGACCGGAGGAGGCGATCTGGTCAAACGGCTTCGCCATTCGCAAACGGTCGGATGGCGGCTACACGATTGCCAACGGCTTTCAGAACATCGTTGATATCGTCCCAGCTTCTTTCCGCTATGCCCGCAATTTCCTGCCCGCGCTGCGCCACGAATGGCGCTCTCTCGATCTGCGGTTGACGGGCCGGTTCTTCGATGAGTGGCGCATTCCGCGCCGCTGGTCGCTCGATGAGGCATCCCCGTTCGAATACAACCGCGTACTGGACCCGGTGCCGTCTAAGGCGATGACCGACGGCGCGCTCGCCCAACTCAAGAAGGCCTTCCCCATCTTTGAAAAGGCGGAGATTTCACAGCGCTGGGCGGGCATGATCGATGTGACGCCCGATGCCATTCCGGTCATCGATGCCATTGATGCCATCCCCGGCTTTCACATCGCCACCGGCTTTTCCGGCCATGGTTTCGGCATCGGACCGGCTGCTGGTCGGCTGATGGCCGATATCGTCACGGGACGCAACCCGATTGTTGATCGCAAGGACTTCCGGTTCAGCCGCTTTAGCGATGGCTCGAAAATCGAACTGATCAGCGGCTTTTGAATGCGGCATGGCTTATGCGAAGGCTTCGAAGATGCTCAGGCATCCTCGCCTTCATAGTTCGAATATCTCAAATGCATCAGAGGCTTGAGATATTCGAAAATGCAATACGGCCCACCATTTTCAATGGTTTGCCATATTAAATCGCTCCGGCAGAGAGCGAGCAGGATGAAGGTCGATAACCACCAGAAATAAGGGAACATGCAATGTCCGATAAGGAACACAATTCGATACCGCATCCCACGCGTCGCCAGGCGCTTGGCCTCATGGCGCTTGGAGCGTCCGGCGTGCTTCTCTCGGGGCTGCCAGTCTCGGAGTTGCCAATCTCGGAGCTGATCGGCATTCGCGCGGCCAGTGCCGCGACCAAATCGATCAAGGGACAGCTGACTGTCGGCTTTTCCCAGGAGCCGACGGTTTTTAATCCGCATATGCCTCATATCGAAGTGGATGAAGGCATTCATTTCAGCATATTCGATACGCTGTTCAGCGTTGATGCTGCTGGCAAATTCGTGCCGGGGCTGGCCGTGGACGTACCGAGCGTCGAAAACGGCGGTATTTCCGCCGATGGATTGAAGTGGAAGGTCAAGCTGCGCGATGGCGTGACATGGCATGACGGCAAGCCGTTCACTGCCGAAGACGTCAAGGCAACGCTCGAACTGCTGGTCGATGCTAATTTCCGCAGCTGGCGTAAAACCGGCCATGAATTCGTCCGCGACCTGACTGTCGTATCGCCCACGGAAATCACCTGGCGGATGGACAAGCCCTTCGCGCCCTATCCCTCCATCCTTGCTTCGACCTTCATCACGCCGAAACATCTTCTGTCGGCCAGCGCCGATCCGAACAATGCGCCGTTCAACACAGCGCCGGTTGGCACCGGTCCGTTCAAATGGGCTGAGCGGGTCGCTGGAGACCATATCCTGCTGGCTGCCAACCCGGATTATTTTGGTGACGGCCCCTATGTCGAAAAGCTGATTTACAAATACGTTCCCGATCTGAATGTCATGTACACCCAGTTCAAGACGGGTGATATCGATGTGGTCGGCCTGCAATGGATCACGCCCGATCACTACGAGGAAGCCAAGGGGCTGGACGGCAAGGTGGTCAATGTGGTGCCGGGTTCGACGGTTGAATCCTTCACCTTCAACATGGAGCGCCCACAGTTCAAGGAAGCGGCGGTGCGCGAGGCTCTGTATGCCGCCATCGACAAGCAGTCGATTATCGAAGCGCTCTATTACGGCCTGCCGACCCCCACCGAAAGCTATGTGCCGCAGCAATCCTTCTACTTCAATCCTGACCTGCCGAAGCATGAATATGACATCGCCAAGGCCAAGAAGCTGCTGGATGATGCCGGCTGGGTGGCTGGTAGCGACGGCATTCGCGCCAAGGGCGGGGTTAAACTATCCTTCACCTGCTCAACGACGGCGGGCAACCATATCCGCGAACAGGTCCAGCAATTCCTGCAACAGTCCTTCAAGGATATCGGCGTGGAAATGACCATTTCCAACCTGCCGCCAGCGGTGATGTGGGGCGATTATTGGACGCTGTCGAAGTTCGACGCCGTCATCGTTGGCCTGGATTTCCTGACGGGGTCCGATCCTGACACCTCCAATTTCTTCCGTTCTACGGCCATCCCGGCCAAGGGCGGTTCCGGCCAGAATACCTGGCAGTTTTCCAACCAGCAAGTAGACGAACAGCTCACCAAGGGCGGCGAGCTGTTCGTACCGGAGGAGCGCAAGGCCGTCTACCTGAAGATCCAGGAGATCATGCGCAAGGAACTGCCGCTCCTGCCAATGTTCCAGTATGCGACCGTGCGCGGCCACAAGCAGGGCGTCGAAAACGTCACGCCCAACGTGAATGTGCGCATCGACACCTGGAACGTCGCCACCTGGCGCTGGGCCTGACGACATAGTGCATCATTCTTTAAATCGGAATCGGTTTAAAGAGAAAATTATGCAACAAATATAAGAAGCTACAGCGATGCTTTGTGCGCCATATATGGCGCACGGCGCTGTAGTGCGCCGGACGCCTCGGCGTCCGGCATGCCTGAGCCCGTTCACCCATGAAGCGGAGCCTGCCTATGCTCTCTTATCTTTTCAACCGGCTGATGCAGAGCCTTGTTCTGCTGCTGCTCGTTTCGATCATCGGATTTGCCATCCTCAATCTCGCGCCCGGCGGCCCGCTGTCGCAATATGCGCTGACGCCGGGCATGACGCGTGAGGCGATGGACCGGATCGCCCATCAGATGGGTCTCGACCGGCCGCTACCAATCCAGTATCTCGACTGGGTCTGGCGCCTGCTGCAAGGCGACTGGGGGAAATCCTACCGCGACCAGCAGCCGGTGCTGTCGATCATATCAAGCCATTTCTTCGCGACCCTGCTTTTGATGGGAACATCGACAGTCATTGCCGTCATTGTCGGGGTGTGGATCGGCATCAAGGGCGCCACCCGCCGCTATTCCATGTTCGACTACGCGGCGACTGTCGGCGCCATGGTGGCGCTCTCTATCCCGACATTCTGGTTTGGTCTTGTGGCGATCTATGTGTTTGCCTTGAAGCTGAAATGGTTGCCCGCAGGCAACATGTATACGATCGGCAATGGCTCCCTCTCCGATTATGCCATCCATCTGGTCATGCCGAGCCTTGTGCTGGCGCTGGTCGATATCGCCGTGTGGAGCCGCTATATGCGGTCTGCCACGCTGGAGGTGATCAACCAGGATTTCGTGCGGACCGCCAGAGCAAAAGGCGTGTCCCCCCGCCGGGTGCTGATGAAACATGTCGTCGGCAATGCGTTGCTGCCGATGATCACGCTTGCTGGCATGCAGCTTCCCATCGTGCTGGGCGGGGCGCTCGTCACCGAGACGGTGTTTACCTGGCCGGGCATGGGACGGCTGTTTCTCGACAGCCTCGGCTATCATGACTATCCGGTCGTGATGGGCCTGCTGATGTTTACAGCCGTCTTCGCACTGATCGGCAGCCTTGTCGCCGATCTTCTGGTCGCATTCGTCGATCCCCGTATTCGGCTCGGTTGACGAAACCCTGTCGCGAACCGAAGGAGAAGCCCATGTCCATTGCTATCCCGTCTCCGGTCCCGCCCGCGCGGCCTTCGCGCTGGTGGCGGAGCCGCGTCGCACGCCGGTTCTTCCGTCACAAACTGGCCCTTGTCGGCCTGGTGATGATCACACTGTTGATCTTTGCCTGTGTGGTCGGTCCCTCTCTTTTGCCCTATGACGAGCTGTTTATCGATCTGCGCGCCCGCTTTGCGCCGCCGCTGACCGGCGCCCACATCTTCGGCACCGATCCGCTGGGGCGTGACATCGCGGCAAGGTTGTTCAATGCCGGGCGTATTTCGCTGTTGATTGGTTTCTTCGCCATGCTGATGTCTACCGCTATCGGTGCCGTCGTTGGCGTTGTCGCGGGATATCGCGGCGGATTGATTGGCACGGTGCTGATGCGCTTCGTCGATGCCTTCCTGTCCTTTCCGTCGATCTTTTTGCTGCTGGCACTTGCCGCCTTTATCAGGCCAAGCCCATTGATGATCACGGTCATCATCGCGGTGACATGCTGGATGGAAGTCGCCCGGATCGTTGAAGCGGAGGTGCGTTCCCTGCGCGAGCGCGATTTCGTGCTGGCCGCCCGTATGCTGGGGCTGCGCAACACCCATATCATGATCCACGAACTCCTGCCCAATGCGGTCGGTCCAATCATCGTTGCCGCCACGCTGACGGTGGCCCGCGCCATCCTGCTCGAAGCCTATGTCAGCTTCCTCGGCTATGGTATCCAGCCACCCTTGCCGAGCTGGGGCAATATGCTCAACAGCGCGCAGCAATATCTGGGAAGCGCGCCTTGGCTCGCCATCGTACCGGGTGTCGCCATCACGCTTGCCGTCACCAGCTTCAACTTCATTGGCGATGGTTTGCGTGATGCGCTCGACGCGCGCAGCGACAACCCATAAGCCAGCTTTCTTTTTTTGATGCTCCCGGAAGAACTCACCCGCACCCATTGAAATAGCCAGAGTTTGTCAGGGAAAAGTGGAATCCGGTTTTCCCGCAAAGACAAACGAAAACAAGAAAAGCGAGAGTCTGTCAGGTTCAATCCGAACCTGACAGACTCTAGCTTCTTTTTTGAAAACCATTTGACTAAATAAAAAACCGGTGTCACTCTTCTGTCATCCAGGGGGCTTTGACATGGCTTTGCGTGGCACCAATCAAGAATCAGGAAGGCCGTATAATCGGCGGATCGTGTTGGAATCGATCCGGCTGCATGGGCCGACAACACGCGGCGATGTCGCCGAACGGGTGGGCTTGACGGTCCAGACTGTCTCCACCATTGTGCGCGAACTTGAGGATCAGGGGCTTCTCCTTTCGGTGCGGGAAAAACCGAAGGGGCGTGGGATTCCGCCGTCGGCACTGACCATCAACCCGGAAGGCGGGCATGCTGTCGGCATTCACCTGACGCCGCTCGGCATTGAAGCGGCACTCGTCAATCTTCGTGGCGAAGTGGTCGAAAGCCGGCAGCGCTCGGCGCCGAATGCCATGCCGGACGAGGCTTTTGCCTTGATTGGCGACATGGTCGCAGACCTGAAGGCAAGCCCGCGCCGGGGGCGGTTGCTCGGTGCCGGTCTTGCCCTGCCTGGCCCGTTCGATGTGGACTCCATGAGCTTTGTCGGGCCGACCACCATGGCGGGCTGGAAGAATGTCGATATCCGTCAGCGGCTTGCCGATGCGACGGGTCTGCCGGCCTTCATGGAAAACGACATGGCAGCGGCGGCTTTGGGCGAGCAGCTTTATGGTCTCGGACAGCAGTTCTCGGATTATTTCTATCTGTTTTTCAGCGTCGGTCTTGGTGGTGCCATGATGCATGACGGTGTCGTCATGCGGGGAGCCTGGGGCAATGCCGGTGAAATCGGCCATATCGCCGCCATCCCCGATGGTGAGTTGTGTCATTGCGGAAACCAGGGCTGCCTGGAGCGCTATCTGTCGCTTGATGCATTCAAGAGAAGTGGTTTGTCTGAGGAGGATTGGGTCGATGCGATTGCGCCGATTTTCCGCAGCGCGATCCGCACGATCGAAAACCTGTTCGACCCGGAAACCATCGTGCTGGGCGGTCTTGCGCCGCAATCCCTGATCGAGCGGCTGGCGACGCTTGGTGAGGGTCTCACCAACTCGATTTCCGCCCGCACTAACCGCACCGTTCCACGGGTTGTGGTTGCCAGCGACTGTCAGCGCTCGGCGCTGCGGGGGGCTGCTGCACTCGCGGTCTTCGGTGTTCTGTCGCCGCGCTTCGGTCAGATGTTTGAAACCTCAGAGAAAGGGATTGCCGTATGACCGAAAACCTCCTCATCCTCGACGATATCCGCATGAATTTCGGCGCAATCGAAGCTCTGAAGGGCATCAGTTTCTCAATCGGCAAGGGCGAAGTCGTAGCCCTGCTCGGGGATAATGGTGCGGGAAAATCGACGCTGGTGAAGATCATTTCGGGCGGCTTGCAGCCGACCTCGGGACGCATGCTGTTCGAAGGCGAGCCTTTTCAGGCAAAGACGCCTGCCGAGGCTAAGGGTGCCGGTATCGAAACCGTCTATCAGGACCTGTCGCTCTGCACCAATGTCGATGTGGTCGGCAATTTCTTCATGGGCCGCGAGCTGACCCGCAAGGTGGCGGGCATTCCCTTTCTGGATGAACGCGCCATGGAAGACATTACAGCCAAGGCGCTCGCCAGCGCCGGGACCCGTATTCCCTCCATGCGCACCAAGGTCGAGCATCTGTCCGGCGGCCAGCGCCAGGCCATCGAGCTCAACCGCTTCGTGCATTGGGGTGGCAAGCTGGTCTTGCTCGATGAACCGTTTGCAGCGCTTGGCGTCGAACAGACCCGGCGCGGGCTGGAGATGATCCGTCATGTCGCCAGCCAGGGCATCGGCGTCGTCATCATCACGCATATCATGCAGCAGGCCTTTCAGGTCGCAGATCGCATTGTCGTCATCCGCCACGGTGTTGTTGCCGGTGATGTAGAGCGAAGCCAGACAAGCCCGGATGCAGTGATCGAAATGATCACAGGGCAAACCCTCGCCGGAGCCGGACCGGTGAGCCAATAAAAATGAAAAGGGGTCCGGTGAACTGGAGAGAAACCAATGAAACGACTATTGACAGTCTTGCTGGGCATTCTGATGCTCAACCTCGCTGCGTGGACATCGGCTGCCGCCCAAACAAAAGGAATGGTTTATTACCTCGTTCCGACCTTGCTGGATGAATTCCAGACCGGCTCGGTGAACGCGCTGAGCATGTTCCTGGGTCAGGTCGGCTATGATATGAAAACACTCAACGCTGACAACAAGACAGATGCCCAACAATCGCAGATGAATGACGTGATTGCGCTGAAGCCCGCGGCCATCATCCTTGCCGCCGTAGACTTTAACGCGCTCAAGCCGTCGATTGAGGCTGCACGCGCCGCAGGCATTCCCGTCGTTGAATTCGACCGGCAGATCACATCGACACCCTCGGATTTCACCTCGGTTGCTGGCACGGTCGAGATTGGCCATATCGCCGGTGACCACGCGATCAGCTTGCTCAAGGGCAAAAATGGGGATGTAAAAGGGAAGATCCTTCAGGTTCTCGGCGATCCCGGCGATCCCTACACGCTCGATATCCAGAAGGGTTTCGAGGAGAAAATCAAGGCCTTTCCCGGCGTCAAGATCATATCGGTCCCCGCCGTGCAATGGGAAGCCAGTGCCGCCGGAACAATCGTTTCCGACCAGATGCTTGCCAATCCTGACATCGATCTGATCTTTCTGCATGCCGCCCATCTTTCGGTCGCTGCCGTTGCCTCACTTGAGGCTGCCGGCAAGAAGCCGGGCGACGTGATGTTGATGAGTTCCAACGGTGCGCCTGTTGGCCTCGACCTGATCCGTAAGGGCTGGCTGAATGTCGAAGTCGAGCAACCGCTCTATGCACAGGCAGCAGCCATTGCGATGTTCATGGACAAGGTCGTCGGCAAAAAGCCGATCAAGTCTGGAGACTATGATGTGCTCGGTCTCAAGAGCGTTGTGACCATGGAAACCTGGGGACCGAATATCAAGATCCCTGGCTCTGCCATCACCAAAGAGAATGTCGATAACCCATCCTTCTGGGGAAATCTGAAGCCGCCGACAGCTGCGATCAAATCCGTCGAGTGAACGGCCTTCATTCCGGGGCCTGATGGCCCCGGATTCCCCTTCTCCAATCTGGATGCGCCGCATGACGTCTCATACCCGTAAAACTCTTGAATTCGTCCTCGACAATCTCGTCTGGTTCATGCTCATCCTGGTACTGGCCATGTTCTCCGCGCTGATCCCGAACTATTTCCAGATCGGTATCTTCACCAATATCATCGAAGCATCGAGCGTGCTTGGTGTGATGTCGATTGGTCTCGCCCTGGTGATCATCACCGGCCATATGGATCTGTCCGTCGAGTCGGTCGCAGCACTGTCGGCCATGGCGGTCGGCATTCTGTTCTGCTCGGCAGGCATCGGGCTTGGTATCAAGCTTTCGCCCGAATGGCTGATGATTTCGGTCTCGCTGTTCGTGGCCTGTGCCATCGGTGGGCTGATCGGGCTTATCAACGGCGTTCTCGTCGTCAAACTGAAGATGAGCGCTTTCATCATCACGCTCGCCTCCTTCATCTGGGTGCGCGGTATCGTGTTGGCCGTGTCCGGCGGACGCTCGGCCCAGGATCTGGCCCCTGCCATCCGCTGGTTTGCCATCGAACGCTTTATCGGCATTCCGCTGACAGCCTGGATCGCTATTGCCTGCTTCCTGATCTTCTCGGTGATGATGGCAAAGACGCCGTTTGGCCGTCATCTGGTGATGATCGGCGGCAATGAGACGGCAACCTTTCGGGCTGGCATTCGCGTCACCCGCAATCTGATCATCGCCTTCGTCATGGCAGGTGCTATTGCCGGTCTTGCCGGCTGGCTGCTGGCCGTTCGCACATCGGGTGCGACCGCCAATCTCGGTGTTGGTCTGCTGTTCAATGCTTTTGCAGCGGTGGTGATTGGCGGTGTCAGCCTCAAGGGCGGCGTCGGCGCTCTGCCGGGCGTCTATGCCGGGGTGCTGCTGCTCTCTTCCATCAATACAGCCATCAACCTGATGGGGCTGCCGGCGAATTACACCCAGGTCATTCACGGTTTCCTGGTGCTCGCAGCCGTTCTTCTCGATACGTTCAAACAAAGGCTCCGCCAGAGGCTCGCATGACAGACAGATTGAAAGACAAGATTGCACTGGTGATCGGTGCATCTCGCGGCATCGGCAAAGCGATTGCCGTGCGGTTCAAAGAGGAGGGCGCGAAACTCGTGCTCGCCGATTTCAATGCGGAGGAAGGCAAGGCCGCAGCCGACGAACTCGGCATCGATTTTATCCGCACCGACATCGCTAGCATGCAGGATGCGGTTGCTGCCGTGGAATTCACTGTTGAACGCCATGGTCGGATCGATATCATCGTACAGAATGCTGGCATCTATCCCTGGCAATTGATCGAGCATACCAGTCCGGATGATTGGGATCAGGTGATGGCGGTCAATCTGCGGGGCTGTTTCAATGCCGCGCGGGCGGCACTTGCGCCGATGAAGACGCAAGGATCGGGGCGCATTCTCTTTACGTCATCGATCACCGGTCCACATGTCACCAGTCCGGGCCATGGCCATTATGCGGCAAGCAAGGCTGGTATCAACGGGTTCATTCGCTCAGCCGCACTGGAGTTTTCGTCCTATGGCATCAATGTGAATGGGGTCGAACCGGGCAACATCATGACGGAGGCCATCCAGTTGCATCGAAGCGCCGCCTTTATCAAGAATATGGAGGATGCGATCCCGCTCGCGCGTCTTGGGTCCCCTCGGGATGTGGCCAATGCCTTCCTGTTCCTCGCCTCTGATGATGCGAGCTACGTGACCGGCACGACCATCGTTGTCGATGGGGGGCAACTTCTGCCTGAGGGTGCCGACTTCAGGATCTTGCCATCCTGATCCTATTTCCGGCTGTGCTGATGCCCACTATTCAAGGCGTGAGGATGCGTTGATAGCTCCGAGCTTTGCTTTTCGCCCATTCTGACAGGATGGGCGTCACAAAACCTGGATCAATTTGGCAAGAAGCCGGTCCAAGCGGGTGCGTTCAGGCGCGGAAAGGCTGCGAATGCCGTCCAGAAAATGCGAGGACCTGGCCACCTGAACCCGCGTCTCTCGCAACAGCTTCTCACCGCTTTCGGTCATTTGTACATAGACCGTGCGTTTATCTGACAGAGACGGGACGCGCTCGACGAACCCTTTGTCTTCCAATCT